>JAJRSS010000055.1 GCA_024278615.1 Alphaproteobacteria bacterium | reverse complement strand
GTACAATAGGTCATAACCTTTCCTCCTGTTTTTGGCTTTCACCCAAGGGCGAGCCAAAAACAGGAGGAAAGGTTAATGAGATTCAAGCTGAAGCTAACCGGCTCGAAGCCGGTGGTTTAGGACCCGAAAGTGGACAATGAAGAGGGACATTCCAAAACGGCCCTCATGCTGAGCTTGTCGAAGGGCGAGGCCCGAGTCCGTTCCTTGGCGAACGGGTATCGGAGGGTTTTGGAGAACCTGGGCGCCTTCCCCCGCCCTCACCACCATGTGATTGGCGGTTGATGGCCGTTTTCGCTAAATCTTGACCATGAAATCAATCCTGAAGGCCCTTGCCGTCGCCGGCATGGCCGCCCTTGCAAATGCTTTCCTGTTCACCCTTCCCGCCCAGGCCAACCAGCACCCCCTGACGGTGGTGGAATTATTCACCTCCCAGGGCTGTTCGTCCTGTCCGCCGGCGGATGCCTTCCTGGGCGAGTTGAGCACCCGCGGCGACGTGCTGGCCCTGTCTTTCCACATCGACTATTGGGATTACATCGGCTGGAAGGACCCCTTCGCCGATCCCCGCTATACCCAGCGCCAGAGGGATTACGCCCGGCGATTCAATCTTCGTTATGTGTACACGCCGCAGATGGTCATCCAGGGCGCCGACGAAGCGTTGGGATCGGACCGTGACGCGGTGCTGGAGAAAATCAGCCAGCCGCGCGACAAGGGCAGCGTGAAAGTCGGCATTCAACCGGGCGGGAACAAGGGTGACGTGCTGATCGACATCGGCGGCGGAACCATTGACGGTGAAGCGGACGTCGTGCTGGTGATTTTCGACAAGAAGCGCGTCACTTCGGTCAAACGCGGCGAGAACACCGGGCGAACCATAAAAAATTCAAACGTGGTGCGGTCCATGCGCACCATCGCCACCTGGACGGGCGAGGCGATGACCGTGCCCGTCACCCTGGCCGGGCTGACGGGGGAAAACGGCGACGCCTGCGCCGTGCTGCTGCAATCGAAGAAGACCGGCCGCATCCTCGGCGCCGCCCGCATGGACCTGACCAGATAGGCTTGAGCAGCAGGCCTCGCTTCAGATGCGGATGCCGCCTTCCATCACCGACGCCATGCGGCGGGAAAACGCCGCCGGGTCGGGAATGGGCTCGCCTTCGACGATGCGCGCCTGATCCAGCAGCAAAAAGGCGGCGTCGGCCAGCGTGTCTTGAAGGGTATAGCCGCCACCATTGCCCTTGGCCACCAGGTCCGCCAGGCGGCGGATCAGGGAATGATCCGGGTTGATTTCCAGCACCCGGGGCATGGCGGCGGTCAGTTGCTTGTGCCGCTTCAGCAGGCGCTCCATGTTCATGTCCATGTCGCCTTCGCCGGCCACCAGGCAGACGGGACTTTCCGTCAGGCGCGACGAAACGCAAACATCCTTCACCGATTCTCCCAAGGCCAGCTTGAACGCCGCCACCAGGTTGTCCATGGCGGTGGCGTCGGCCTTGTCGTCGTCATCCTTCTTCTTGTCTTTTTCAGGCGCCGCCACCTTGTCCAGGTCGGCGCCGCCCCGGGTCACCGACTTGAAGGGCTTTTCCTTGTAGGTCCCGACGGCGTCGAGCCAGAATTCATCCACCGGGTCGGCCAGCAGCAAAACCTGGACGCCGCGGGCCCGGAAGCCTTCCAGTTGCGGGCTCTCCTTGATTACCTCCAGGTCGGTGCCGGTGATGTAGCAGATGGCTTCCTGGCCCTCTTTCATGTCCTCCACGTAAGAGGCCAGGCTGACGAGCCCGTCGCCGGCGGTGGAATGAAAGCGGCTGGCTTCCAGGATGCGGTCCCGGTTGACCGGATCGTCGTAGATGCCTTCCTTGAGCACGCCGCCGAAGGCGTCCCAGAACTTGGCGTATTCTTCCGGTTCCTTTTCCGCTTTTTTCTTCAGCGCCGCCAGCACCCGCTTGACCAGTCCCGAGCGTATCTTGGCCAGCTTGGGGTCGTGCTGAAGCATTTCACGGCTGACGTTGAGGGACAGGTCTTCCGAATCCACCACGCCCCGCAGGAACCTTAGATAAGGCGGCAGCAGGCCCTCGCAATTGTCGGTGATGAATACCTTGTTGACATACAGCTTCACCGCGTTCTTGCGCGCCGGGTCGAACAGGTCGAAGGGCGCCATGGAAGGAATGTAGAGCAGGTTGATGTAACTGATCACCCCTTCCACACGGTTGTGAAGGGTCATCCAGGGCTCGTCGAAGGAATGGCTGACGTGGTGGTAGAATTCCTTGTACTGGTCTTCGGTGATGTTCTTCTTGTCCCGGGCCCACAGGGCCGAAGCGGTGTTCAGGGTCTCTTCTTTACCGTCCTTGGAAAAAACGATGGGGATGCCGACGTGATCGGAATAGCTTTTGACGATGTGGGAAAGGCGTGATTGGTCGAGGAATTCCTTTTCCTTTTTCGCTAGGTGCAGGATGACCGTAGTGCCGTGGCCGTCCCTTTCCGCCTCGTCGATGGTGTATTCGCCCTTGCCGTCGGAAACCCACGACCATGCCTGGTCCTCGCCCGCCTTGCGGGTCAGCACCTCGACCTTGCCGGCGACCATGAAGGCGGAATAAAAGCCAACCCCGAACTGGCCGATCAGGCCGGACAGGGAAGCGTCCTTTTGTGAATCGTCGCTCATCTGGTCGATGAAGGCCTGGGCGCCGGAGCGGGCGATGGTGCCCAAAAGGCCGGTCAGGTCGTCCCGGTTCATGCCGATGCCGTTATCGGCGATGCTGAGCGTCGAGGCCTTGTCATCGGTGGAGAGGACGACCCTGAACCCGCCGCCGTCCTTCAGGCCGGCCAGGTCCGGCTGGGTGAGGGCGGCGTAGCGCAACTTGTCGCAGGCATCCGAAGCGTTGGAAATCAATTCCCTGAGGAAGATCTCCTTGTGGCTGTACAGGGAGCGGGCAACGATATCGAGGAGCTTGCCGACCTCGGCCTGGAACGCGAACTTTTCCTTCGCCATGACGTGGTAAATCCCTAACGGTTGGTGATCCGCCAGGAGATATGTGCCGGGAGGCGCTGAACCGCAAGCCCTTTTCGCCCTTTACCGGCGCAAGGTATTGGCATGCGGAGTGTGCGGCGGCGGCCAGGATTTGGTAAACTGGTTGCATGAATGAAGAAAAACTGGCCGAGGCCCTTTCCGCGGCGAGGCGGCGGCTGGTGGAGGAGATCGCCGCCGAGGCCCGCGACACGGCGACGTGGACCGGCAGGCCGGAATTTTCCGCCGCCGTCATGGACGCCATGGCCCAGGTGCCCCGCCATGAATTTGTCCTCCCCGAAGACATCCCCGTGGCCTACATCAACCGGCCCCTGGGCATCGGCTTTCGCCAGACCATTTCCCAGCCCTACATGGTCGCCGTGATGACCGACCTTCTGGACCTGAACCCCGGTGACCGGGTTTTGGAGATCGGCACCGGCTGCGGCTATCAGGCGGCGGTGCTGTCCCAAGTCGTCGGAGTCGCCGGGCGGGTATTTTCCATCGAAGTGGTCGCCGAGCTGGCCGAGGCCGCCCGCCGGCGCCTGGAACGGCTGGGCTACGCCAACGTGGTGGTTCGCCACGGTGACGGCTATGCCGGCTGGCCCGGGGAAGCGCCCTTCGACGCCATCATGGTCACCGCGGCGCCGGAAAGCATCCCCGCCGCCCTGAGCGGGCAGCTCAAGCCCGGCGGGCGCATGGTGATCCCCATCGGCCGGAGTTCCGATCCCCAGTTCCTCAAAGTCTGTACCAAGGATAAAGACGGACGCCTGCACACCGAGAATTCACTGCCCGTCGCCTTCGTTCCCATGGTGCCGGGGAAAACGCGGCAAAGGCAGTGAAAATCAGGCCTCATCCGGCCTGATCAAACCTGATCAAACTTGGTCAAACCTGGGCGGATTTGGAGGCGTGCAGGCGGCAGATATAATCGGCGTCAACCGCGTTCAGGGCTTCGCCGGTCAGGCCGCACTGGTGGGGGCCGCCCGATTCATCCTCGGATGAATTTCCCTTGAAAT
>JAJRSS010000007.1 GCA_024278615.1 Alphaproteobacteria bacterium | reverse complement strand
TGCGTTTCGACCCCGCCCACACCCAGGTCTATGCGGACGGCTGGATGGTTGAGGAGGAAACGGCATGACCGGCCGCAAGTCCAGTTCCAAGGGCTGGTTGTTCGTCGCCCCCGTGGTCGCGCTGGTGGCTTTCAACGCCCTTATTCCACTGATGACCGTGGTTAACTATTCGGTCCAGGAAACCTTCGGCAACAACGTCTTTTTCTGGGAAGGGGTGAGGTGGTTCACCGAGGTGCTCAACTCGGAACGCTTCCACGCTTCTCTCGGGCGCCAGGTATTCTTCACCGGAATCATCCTTTTGATCGAGGTGCCGTTGGGTGTCGCCATCGCGCTTACCATGCCGCGCAAGGGGCCGTGGGTTTCCGTCTGCCTGGTGATGATGGCGCTGCCGCTGCTCATTCCCTGGAACGTGGTCGGCGCCATGTGGAATATTTTCTCGCTTCCCGACATCGGGCTTTTGGGAAAGACCATCAACAGCTTGGGCATAGACTACGATTACACCCAGCAACCGGTCTCGGCGTGGTTCACGGTCATCCTCATGGATGTCTGGCACTGGACGTCCCTGGTGGTGTTGCTGGCCTACGCCGGGTTGTGCTCCATCCCCGAGGCTTATTATCAGGCGGCCAAGATTGATGGCGCCACTCCCTGGGCGGTATTCCGTTTCATCGAACTGCCGAAGATGAAGCGAGTGCTGACAATCGCCATCCTGCTGCGCTTCATGGACAGCTTCATGATCTACACCGAACCCTTCGTGCTCACCGGCGGTGGTCCCGGCAACTCCACGACGATGCTGTCCATCGACCTGGTCAAGATCGCGCTGGGCCAGTTCGACCTGGGTCCGGCGGCCGCCATGTCGCTGATCTATTTCCTCATTATCCTTTTGGCGAGCTGGATATTCTACACCTTGATGATGAAGAACGAGGCCGAGGAGTGACCGGGCAATGAAAATACGCACCTGGATCGTCCCCACCCTTTACATCGTGTTTTTGATGCTGCCCATCTATTGGCTGCTGAACATGTCCTTCAAGACCACCAACGAGATTTTGGGCACCTTCACCCTGTGGCCGCAGAACTTCACTTTCGAAAATTATGTAAAAATCTTCACCGACCCCACCTGGTACAACGGTTATTTCAATTCCATCACCTACGTTGTCATGAACACCTCTATTTCGGTTACGGTCGCGCTGCCGGCGGCCTACGCTTTTTCCCGCTACCGGTTCCTGGGCGACAAGCACCTGTTTTTCTGGCTGCTGACCAACCGCATGGCGCCGCCGGCCATTTTCGCCCTGCCGTTCTTCCAACTCTATTCGGCGGTGGGGCTGTTCGACACCACCATCGCCGTGGCCCTGGCCCATAGTCTGTTCAACGTTCCTCTGGCGGTCTGGATTCTTGAAGGCTTTATGTCCGGCGTGCCTAAGGAACTTGACGAAACCGCCTACGTGGACGGCTATTCCTTCTGGCGCTTTTTCATCCGCATTTTCATCCCCGCCATCATCGCCGGCATCGGCGTGGCGGCGTTTTTCACCTTCATGTTTTCGTGGGTGGAGCTGCTGCTGGCCAAGACGCTCACCTCCGTCGCCGCCAAACCCATCGCCGCGACCATGACCCGAACGGCCAGCACCTCGGGGTACGAGCTGGGCCTGCTGGCCGCCGCCGGGTCGCTGACCATTATCCCCGGCGCCTTCGTCATCTACTTCGTCCGCAACTATATCGCCAAGGGCTTTGCCCTCGGGCGGGTATAGGAAGGCTTCGCTTATGGATTTTTCGTGGATGGATCGAATGAAAGATCTTCTACTGAAATATTTTCCGTGGTTAGATCTTTCATGGATGGCGTGGACGTGGCCGACGGCGGCTTTTTTCCTTTTCATCCTCGCCGCCCTGGTGGTCATGGGGGTGTGGGAATGGCGCAGCCCGGGCGGTGCGCCACGCCGGGGCATCCTGGGCCTGGACACCACCCGGGGTGACCGCCTGTTCATTTCCCTGCTCGGCAGCGCCTTCATTCACTTGGGCTGGCTGGGCGTCATCGGCACGCCCCTGTGGGGAGCGCTGGCGATCTCCATAATTTTCGGGATTTCCGTCTTCCGCTGGGTTTAGTGGCGCTGGGTTTGGTCTCAACCGGCGTAATGGTTCCTATCAATCCTGAATGGCTCTGGCCAATCGATCTCCGGGTCGTCATTGAAATCCGAGAATAATGCCTTCAAGGACCGTGGGTGCGATATATCCTCGGCCCGGAAAATTTCAGTCGCGGCGCAGGTTAGGCGGGTGAACCGGGCGCTTATGTCCGCCGCCTGCTGACCTGGGGTTAAAATACCGGCTGCCATACCCTGAAGGATTCGCCCAGCCAGGCGGAAACCTTTGCCATCTGGTCCGGATCGAAAAACTCCTTGATAACAATGAACCCCTTTTCCCCAAACTCGGCCGCCTGTTCAGGCGTCAACGACATCGCACGCCCTCCCCAATAAAAATGCCGAACCGTTTCCTACCGAGCCCGGTCGGAAGGTCCATTGGCTTGGATCAGGCCGGGATCAAATGGCAAAAGGGCTATGCTGGATAACGAGCTTTGACCAGGACATCCCCTTTTTCCAACACTCCCCCCTCATGGGAACAAAGTTATCGCCGCTGGGGAAAAATCGAGGTGCAGGTTCCTAGTTTCCTCCAAACTATCACAAAAACACGTATCACCGTGCCTTTCACTATTGATTTGAATCAGTGACGCCGTTCACTTTTTATTTATAGTGGTGTGCCATCGTATGAATGAGCTCCCGTAAAAAAGATTGAACCGAGGGAGCTCATCAGGTGAAAGCGATGGTAAACAAGGATCGGCCAAATCACGATTTGACTGCGCCCTGCCTTAATGCGCGGATCAGCACGAAGATTGAGTGGGATGCATTGACGCCCGACGAGACGGTTCTATTCAATCGCAATGCCGTTTGCCGAACCTACAAAGCAGGACAAGCTATCTTTGTACAAGGCGATCCATGCAAGGGCCTCTATTTGGTTAAAAATGGCCTGATCGCTGTCCGCAAGGCCGATGAGGAGGGACAATAGGCGATCGTTCGGCTCGCTCATCCAGGCGACACCCTTGGTTATCGGCCGCTGTTGGCGAAGGAAAACCATCGCGCCACCGCCGAGGTGATCAAGGATTCCCGAATCTGCTTTATAGACGCGCCGACCTTGCGCGGTTTCTTAATCAGCAATCCCAAACTGGGAATGAATTTCTCGGAACATACCGCACGGGCCTTCGGTGAGGCCGAAGAGCGACTGTTCCAGGTCGCGGCATTGAGCGTACGGACACGAATCATACATCTTCTAATAGTACTAAGTAACCGCTATGGCACGACCACCAGTGACGGAACTTTATTCGTCGAGTTGCCGATGACACAGCGCGATCTGGCTGAGATGATCGGGGCTCGGCCCGAGTCGGTTTCGCGGGCGTTGCGAGGCATACAGGACGACGGCCTCCTGGATCTATCCCGCAACACGGTGCGCGTTGATCGGGTTGGTCGCCTCATAGACGAACTTCACCACAATCTCCATCACTGATTCCCGGCGGAAATAACAAGCCGAAAGGTAATATTCGGCCAGAATACTATTCGCCGGGTGTTCGGCGATCTCGCCGTTATTCCACGATTCTTAACATAAGTCATCGCCTCCAAATCCGGATGGACGCCAAATTCAGCAATTGTTGAATTTCCGATTGCGTCAACCCGCAGGATAAAGAGGATTTGGTATGAAAGCGACAGCAACAGCTATTTCCCGCCGGGACCTGGTCGCGAAAATTGGCAAAGGGGCAGCGTTGGTCGCCGCGGCCACAGCCGTTCCCGGTAAGGCAAAAGCGGCACTCGCCCAGCGCGCCGTACATTACGCAATGGTCATCGACGCACGCAAATGTACGGGCTGCCATGCTTGCAGCGTAGCATGCAAGGCGGAGTTCGAGGTTCCCTTGGGGGTTCACCGCTCCTGGGTAGAGTATGTCGAAAAAGGGACGTATCCCAACGTTTCCAGAAACTTCCTCCCCCGCCTCTGCAACCAATGTTCGGAACCGCCATGCGTCAGCGTCTGCCCGACCGGGGCGACGTACAAGAGGAAGGAAGACGGCATCGTGGTTGTCGACCCGGACATTTGCATCGGCTGCAAATACTGCATGCTGGCTTGCCCGTACGATGCGCGGTTCATCAATCCCAATACCGGCACTGCGGACAAATGCGATTTCTGCCTGCATCGGGTGACCGAGGGGCTTGAGCCCTCTTGCGTCAACACCTGCCAAGGCAGAGCAAGAATTTTTGGTGATCTGAACGATCCGAACAGCGAGGTGGCCAAGCTCGTCGCCACCGAGCCGGTAACAGTGCTCAGGCAGGAAATGGGAACCAAGCCCAACGTCTTCTATATCGGTGCCGATCATTCGGACGAAAACGACACGCGGGTTCCCGGACAATATATACGGGTGGACACGCATCGCCCCATCTTGGAACGGAGGTAAGAGCCATGCAGGAGTTACAATGGGGTCTCCCTGTCATCGGGTATCTGTTCTTGGCCGGCGTAGGCGCCGGCGCCTACACGGTAAGTTCATCCGTTCTTCTGCGTGGCGGCGGTGGCGGCTTCAGCGGCGATCACTTTAATATCGCACGATATGGGGCCCTTTTGGCGCCCATTCCGCTGATCGTCGGAACCGGGATGATCATCCTGGAATTGGAAACCTTCCAGACCGCCGTCGCACACGGCGACATCAGCTTGCTGTTCAGGTGGATCAACCTGTTCCTGACCATCAACCTGTCACCGATGAGTATCGGTTCGTGGGTGCTGGCGTTATGCATCATTGCCAGTGTCGGCTACGCCTATACCTTCCTCTCCAAGGAAAGCGCGGACGGCGACGATAAGAACGGGTTGCGCCATGGACTAGCGTGGATTGGCGTTCCACTCGGGATCGCCGTCGCGGTCTATACCGGCATCCTGCTGGGCGCCATGCCGGCGCGGCCGTTCTGGAATTCACCGGTCCTGGCGCTTCTGTTTCTGGTCTCGTCGCTGTCGACCGGTGTCGCGGGCATCCTGCTTTTGCGGGCGTTGTTCGGCAAGCACCATAAGGCTCCGGACGGAGAGACGCATGATGCCTCCCACAAGACCGCAAGCAGAGCCACCTACCTGCTCGCGTCTTCCGACGTGTTGCTGATCGGGTTTGAAATCCTGGCCATCTTCCTTTTCATCTTGTTCGCGAATCTGACCATCGGGAACCCGGCGAAAGCGGTGTCGGTCATCCTTCCCGGTGGCGAATTTGCGGCCATGTTCTGGATTGGTGTCGTGGTCATCGGTTTGTTGCTACCGGTGCTGATCGAGCTTCGTTACGTGATTCCGACGTTGCTCTACCATCAGCCCTATGCGATGCCGCGCGGCATTGAGGTCGCTGTTTGCGCCGTCATTCTGATCGGCGGCTTCATGTTGCGTTACGTCGTAGTCGTTGCCGGTCAGATAACCGGCCCCATGGGAATTTGAGGAGGCGATTATGCTAAATCGACGAAACTTTCTACAAGTCGGTGCCGCTGTACCGCTCTCCGTACTGGCTGGTGAAGCGTTGGTTCGACGGGTCTCCGCGGGGCCGGTGATCGGCGGCAAGGACTTCTCTCCAGACACCGGCAAGGAACGGCAAGCCATCCCCAGCGCCTGCTGGCAATGCGTGACCCGTTGTCCCAACATATCCTATGTGGAGGACGGGCGCCTAGTGAAGATCGAAGGCCAGCCGAAATCCATTCGCACCAACGGAGTCATGTGCTCCAAGGGCCAAGGTGGTGTCGGCCAGTTCTCCGACCCGGACCGCATCCTCTATCCCATGCGCCGTGTCGGCAAACGTGGCGAAGGCAAGTGGAAGCGCGTGAGTTGGGACGAAGCTCTCGGCGAAATCGCGACGCGTATGAAGAAGCTACGTGACGCGGGAACGCCGGAAAAGGTGATGTTCCACTACGGTCGCATGAAGGCGAGCCACTCGAAGCTCATCAAGAGCCTCTTCCTCGCCAATTACGGCACCGGGACGATCGGAAACCACACGTCAATCTGTGAGGCGGCCAAATGGACAGCACAGGAAATGACCTGGGGCGGGCACTACGACAACTGGGACTTTGATCACGCAAACTATGTCCTCAACTTCGGTTCCAACGTGTTGGAATCCCATACCAACCATATACCAACATCGCACCGGCTGATCGCCCGGCTGACCGAGAAGCGAATCCGCATGGTGACCTTCGACATCCGGCTGTCAAACACTGCCGCTAAGTCGTCTGAATGGGTGCCGGTCAAACCAGGGACCGACCGCGCCGTCATCCTCGCCATGTGCAACGTGGTGATGAATGAAGACCTCTATAAGGGCGACGGAGAGGCCTTCTTGAAGTTCGTCAAGGTATCGACGGGCCGCAAAGCGAGCATCGCCGACAAGGTCGTCGCGCTGAAGGCGCACCTTACCGGCTATACGCCGGAATGGGCGGAGAAGATCAGCGGCGTTCCGGCCGGGAAGATTCGCACGATTGCCCGTGACGTTGCGACGGTCAAGCCGGCCTGCATCATCACCTACCGGGGCGCGGTCTCTCACCACCATGGCGCCGATACCGAGCGCGCGGCGCAGATGCTGGCCTCGATCACCGGCAACATCGACCGTCCCGGCAGTCGGTGCAAGGCGGTTGGCGCCAAGTGGAAGTATCCGAAAGGACCGAAGAAAAAGCCCAAGACCCGCAAACTGAAGATCCTCGACGGCCTGCCAGGTGCGGCGAAAATGCCGACCCACCACGTTAGCCATCAGGTCCTGAAGATGATCAAGGACGGCAGTGCGGGAAGGCCGGAAATTTACATGTGGTACTGCTATACGCCGGTCTACGCCAACGGCGAAGTTCAGGAGAACATCGACATTCTCAAGGACGAAAAGTTGATTCCATTCAGTGTCTGCGTCGACCCGTTCTACGACGAGTCGGCGGCGTTGGCCGACATCATCCTGCCCGATACGCCCTACACGGAACGTTGGGGCTGGGAGGATATGGTATCGCCGACGCAGGTTCCGGAATATTACATCCGCCAACCGGCGGTAAAGCCGCTCGGCGAGTGCCGTGACTTCGCCGATGTCTGCATCGACCTGGCTGACCGCATGGGCTTCCCGCTGGGCGTCAAGAACCACGAGGATTTCGTCAAGGCGTCGTGTGAGATGACATCGGCGGTCAAGGCGGCCGGTGGCTTCGAGTACATGAAAGCCAACGGCGTCTATCATGATCCGAAGGTAAAGCCACGCTACTACTCCTATATGAAGGTTCTCAAACCCGATGCCTACCAGAAGCCCGGGATCGTCATGGATCCGGCAACGGGCGTCTATTGGAACTGGAAGAAGGCCAAAGTAGCGAGCGAGGAAGAAGCCCTGAAGAAAGGGTACACGCACACCAAGAAAGCCTACAAGGCCTACGTCGGCCAAGAGATCGACGGTGTCGTGTACTCAGGCTTCAAACCCGACAAACTGAACAAGTCTGGCTACCTGGAGCTCTATTCCGAAATCGTCGAGGCCAAGGGCCTGCCGGCCATGCCGTCGTGGACCCCGGCCCCCGAACATGAGGCCATGAAGTCCGGCGATTTGATCTTGACTACGTTCAAGGTTGCCGCGCAGATTCACTCGCGTTCGGCAAATTGCAAGTATCTTACCGAGATCTCTTACGACAACCCGGCCTGGATCAACCCGGTAACGGCGGCCGCCCGTGGCATCGCCGACGGCGATGCGATCAAGGTAAAGTCGGAGTTCGGCGAGATCGAGACCACCGCCAGGGTGACGCCGGCGATCGTTCCCGGCGCCGTGGCGATCTCTCACCACTGCGGCCATTGGGAATACGGTCGCTACGCTTCGGGCAAGAAGGCCCCGAGTGGACGGAACGAGCCCGATAGCGACCGCATCTGGTGGACGAGCAACGGCACGCATCCGAACTGGATCATCGGCAACCGGGCCGATCCCATCTCGGGTCAGTTGCGTTTTATGGATACCGTAGTGACCTTGGAAAAGGCCGGAGCAAGTGCATGACGTAACACCCACCATCGGCCACGACGAATTGGCCAAGAGCGCCATTGAGCGAAGCCGGCTCTATGGCCTCCTGGCCACGGTTTTTCGCCGCGAGCCATCGGTGGAGTTCTTGTGCCGATTGAAAACGCCGGAACTGATGGTGGCATTCTCTGTTGCCGGGGTCGATTTTGGCGATGACTTTGGGACGGACCCCTTCGCGGATATCGCTGAAGATCTGGCCATCGAGTACACGCGATTGTTTCTTGGGCCAGGGAAACATATTTCGCCTCATGAATCGGTTCAGTTAAAACGCGGCAGCGGTATTTTGTGGGGGTCGGAAACATCAGAGGTTCGCCAAGCGTATCGTGCCGCCGGATTCGATATCGGCGAGCCAGAGACAAAAATTCCCGATCATCTCAGTGTTGAACTGGATTTTCTCTCGATTCTCGCCAGAGAGGAAGCCCAGGCGTGGGCAGAGCAAGACCAGGGCCGCACGGCGAAACTCCTGCAACTTCAGCACAGCTTTATCACTCGGCATCTTGGAAAATGGGCGGCAAGGTTTTGCGCCAGGGTCAAGGAAGAATCCGAATTCGCATTCTATCCGGCGTTTGCCGACCTGTTGCGCGGATTCTTGTCCGGTGAAAAGGCGGATATCGTCAACCGGCTAAGTTTGATCGGCGCGAACGATCAGCAAGCGGGTGGCGA
The DNA here is from genome assembly GCA_024278615.1 of Alphaproteobacteria bacterium. GTDB lineage: Bacteria > Pseudomonadota > Alphaproteobacteria > Rhodospirillales > 2-02-FULL-58-16 > JAJRSS01. The sequence goes on along the minus strand of JAJRSS010000007.1, from coordinate 666 downwards.
TCATCTCAAAACCATCAATGAATAGCACGCCAAGACAACCCGCAATACCGGATTCTACATCACGTCAAGTGGACTAGGCGCTGGGTCCCGTGCATGTTTCGCCGGCCCGCTTTCCCCTTGGCCCCTCCTTTCTGTCTACCAACTCCGCCACCGGTTTCCCGGCTTTGTTCGTCGGCTTCCTCGGTACTATGGAGATGCCTGACTTCTCCCGCTCGTGCATCATGAACTTCGGCCTGTGTGGTCGTCCCCATGCGGACAACCCCACCCCAGGGGCGGCCATTGTGTCCAATTCCTCTCAACCGGGTCTTTTCGCCCCGCCCTTATTGGGCAATGGCCAGCAGCCGGTCCAGGTTCAGGTGGGTTTCCAGGTGGTCGGCGAGGGCGTCCAGGGTGCGTTCCACCCGGGCGCCGTGGTCGGCGCCCCGGCTTCGCCCGTGGCGAATTTGCGACAGAAAATCATGGCGGAATTCATCGGCGGCGAAGATGCCGTGCAGGTAGCATCCCATGACCCGGCCATCGTCCGAACAGGCCCCTTCCCCACGCCCTGGCCGGTGGCCGTCGGCCAGGGTCAGCCACGGCCGGGCCCGGCCGGGGCCGACCGTTTTCCCGGTGTGCATTTCATAGCCGGTGACCGGGATGCCCGAGCCGGCGCCCGCCCCTTGCACC
>JAJRSS010000054.1 GCA_024278615.1 Alphaproteobacteria bacterium | reverse complement strand
TGGAACCCTGGCGGCGAATGAAGCCGTCGACCCATTCCTTGTCCAGGGCGGCGCCCCACTGGGTGGTCTTGAGCACCAGGCCGGCGGCCACCAGGGCGCCGATCAGGGCCAGGCCGCGAAGGAGGATGCGCGGGTTCACGGCCGGCTGCTTTCCCCGCTGTCCGTGGTCGTGGCCGGGTCGATTTCCGGCACGCTGCCCCGCCGCTGCAGCCACATCACGCCCAGCAAATCGATGACGCCCACCCACAAGCGGTCCAGCACGCCGTACTTGGACGTGCCCCGCCGCCGGGGCCGGTGGCCGACGGGAACGGAAACCACCCGGCCGCCGCGGCGGATCATCAGCGCCGGCAGGAAGCGGTGCATGTGGTCGAAGCGGGGCATGTCGAGGAAGGCGCTTCGGGTGAAGACCTTCAGCCCGCAGCCCGTATCCGGCGTGCCGTCGCCCAGAAGGCCGGACCGCACCCGGTTGGCGATGCGCGAAGACGCCCGCTTGATCCACGAATCCCGCCGCTTGGCCCTGAGCCCGGCGACCAGCACCCGGTCCCGGTCGCCGTTTTCCGCCACCAGCCTGTCGAATGTTTCCAGCAGCCGGGGAATATCCGCCGGGTCGTTCTGGCCGTCGCCGTCGATGGTGGCGATGACGGACGCCCGCGCCGCCTTGACGCCGGTGGCGATGGCGGCGCTTTGGCCGCAGCGGTGGCGGTGGCGGACGGCGCGAAGCCGGGGGGTCTTCGCCGCCAGGGCCGCCAGGCGCTGGGGCGTATCATCGGTGCTGGCGTCACCCACATAGATGATTTCGAATTCCGGCCCGCCGTCCAGGGCGGCGGCGATTTCGGCGATCAGGGGTTCGACATTTTCCGCCTCGTTGGGAACCGGCGCCACCACCGACACTCCTGGTGCCTGGGCGGGCGGTGCTGGGGTGGCGGTGCTGCCGGGCGGGGTGGGGGCGGTCATGGTTCGGGGCCGGGTTGTCTTTTCGATCATAAAGAGCCCCGGTTATTACACCCGGGGTCCACCGCCCGCAAACCCTAAGGCTGTTCAGCGGCGCTGGCGGCCAGCCGGTCCAGGCGCAGACGGTGGCGCGGGTCGGTCAGCCGCCGGGCCCCGGCCAGCACGGCGGCCAGCAGCCCCAGGCCGGTGCCGCCGGCGATCAGGAACATGATCAGAATTTGATATTTGACCGCTTCCATGGGGTCGACGCCGGACAGGATCTGCCCGGTCATCATTCCGGGCAGGGAGACCAGTCCCGCCGCCGACATGGCGTTGACGATGGGAATCAGCCCGCTTCTCAGGGCCTGGCGGACCAGGGGTTTAAGGGCGGCGGAAAATTCCCGGCCCAGGCAAAGCTGGGCCTCGATGGCCGCCTTCTCCCGCACCGCGCCGGTCAACAGCCGGTCCAGCCCCAAGGCGACGCCGGTCATGGTGTTGCCCAGGATCATGCCCAGCAGCGGGATGGCGTAGCGGGGATGGTACCACGGATCGGGGCGGATTTGCGTCGTCAGCGCCAGCACGGTGACCAGGATGGCGGCCACCATGATCGAACTGGTGCCCAGGCCATAGGTCCACCAGCCGGTGAACCGCCGGGATTGACGGGCCAGCACCTCGCGCCCGGCGAACAGCACCATGAGGACGGCGGCGCCCAGGGTCAGCCACGGCGAGACGGCGGCGAACAGGGCCTTGAGCACCAGCCCGACCAGGGAAAGCTGCACCACCATGCGCACGGCAGCGATCACCAGCCGGTTTTCCAGGCCCAGGCCCAGGCGCAGGCGCAAGGATAGCATGGCGTTCAACGCCACCAGCACCGCCGCGACGGCCACGTCTTCGTATCCCAGCCGGATATAGTCCATGGCCTGACTATGCCTCCGCCTCGGAAACCACGCCCGCGTTCATGGTCAGCCGCCGGCTTTGCAGGCGCCCGCCTTGCAATCGCATGGCCTGCTCCGCGTCGTGGGTGACGAACAGGGCCGCCGCCCCTTGCGTCAGCCGGCCGGCGATCACCGCTTCCACCCGCCGGGTGGAGTCCGGGTCCAGGCCCGACGTGGGCTCGTCCAGCAAAAGGACCTTTGGTTCCATGGCCAGGGCGCGGGCCAGGGCCAGGCGCTGCCGCTCGCCGGTGGAAAGCCGGCTCACCGGCCAATCCAAGGCTCCGGTGGTGAGCGCCCCGGAATCCAGGCCCAACCGGTCCAGCAGCGGCGCCGCAGTTTCGGGATTGGTGAAATGATCGCCCACCCGCTCGGCCCACCAGCCGGATTCCGACGGCACATAGGCGGCCATGCGCCGCCATCGGGGGGCGGGGATTTGATCCCGGCTGACGCCTTCCAGGAAGACGTCGCCGTCATTGGGGTCCAGGTCGGCGATGGCGCGCAACAGCAGGGTCTTGCCGGCCCCCGACGGTCCGCCCAGGATCAGGCATTCCCCGGCGCCTATTGCCAGGTCAACGGGCGCGATGCCGGGCCGGGTCAGGTTTTTGACGTTCAGCAAGGGCCTGAACCCTTCATTGGCGTGTTCCTGTTGGCCGAACCGGTCGGGCTGGTTCATAGTATGGGTGTTTTTAACGCCAACGGGTACTCATGGAGGCGGCAATGACCACTGCTTCGGCGGCCGGGGGGGGCAAAACGGAACTCCTGGCGCTGCATTTTGAAACCGTCCGGCCCGAATGGGTGGATTTCAACGGACACATGAACGTCGCCTATTACGTGCTGGCCTTCGACCACGCCACCGACGCCATGCTGGACCACCTGGGCCTGGGCGAAGATTACCGCCGCCGGACGGGCCATTCCAATTTCGTCGTCGAAGCCCATGTTACCTACACGCGGGAGCTCAAGCAGGGTGAAACCCTGCGCTTTACCACCCAGATTCTGGGGGCCGACGCCAAGCGCCTGCATGTGCTGCACCGCATGGTTACGGATGGCGGCGACGTGGCGGCGACCAACGAACTCATGATCCTGAACGTCGACATGACCACCCGCCGCGCCGCGCCGATGCCGGAAGAGGCTAAAAAACGGGCGCGAATGGCGGCCCGGGCCCACGCTCACCTGCCCCGCCCGGAAGAAGCCGGCCGGGTCATCGGCCTGCCCGTCTAGCGGTTTGGTTGTCTATTGGGTTGCCACTTTCCCTTAAAGCCCTGATAATCCCCTCTAGTGGGCCGCCTGGGCCGTACGAACCGGGCCATGCGAATTGGGCGACGCGATGGTGTCGCGCCCGGCGGCATGCCCCGGGCCGCGCAAGCCGTACGAATACCAAGACGTAAGAACACTAATAAATACAGGGAGGAAATTATGAAGAGAGTCACCACCATGCTGGCCGCGGGCGCGTTTGCCGCGGCGGCCTTTACCGCGGCGGCGGTTCAGCCGTCCTGGGCGAAAACGCCCAAGGACGTGCTGGTCATCGCCGACCGCATTGACGACATACAAAACCTGGACCCGGCCGAGGTATTCGAATTCTCCGGCTCGAACGTGACGATCAATGTTTATGACAAGCTGGTCACCTTCGACCCCAACAACCTGGGCCCCCTGGTGCCCGGCCTGGCGGCGAGCTGGGAAGTGGGCGCCGACGGCATGACCTACACCTTCAAGATGCGCAAGGGCGTCAAGTTCCATTCGGGCAACCCGGTGACCGCGGCCGATGCGGAATTTTCACTCCGCCGCGCGGTGATCCTGAAAAAGACGCCGTCGTTCATCCTCACCCAATTCGGCTTCACGGCTGAAAACGTCAAGGACACCATCAAGGCGACCAGCCCCGACACGCTGGT
>JAJRSS010000053.1 GCA_024278615.1 Alphaproteobacteria bacterium | reverse complement strand
TTTATTGCCGCCGCCGCCGCCGGCTGGATTTATTCCGGCCAGTTCGGTGCTAACCCGTCGTATGGCAACGGCGTCCCGGCGCCGCGGACAGCCGCCAAGGCGCCGGTCCTGCCCCAGGTCCGCGTGCGCGACATCCGGGCGGTGGAGCGAACAAACCAACTGACCCTTTTTGGCCGCACCGAAGCCATACGCATGGTTGAACTCAAGGCCGAGACCGGCGGCCAGGTGATATCCCGCGCGGTAAAAAAAGGCGGCAGGGTAAAAAAAGGCGACGTTATCGTACGATTGGCCATGGACGACCGTCAGGCCCGCCTGGCCGAGGCCGAAGCCGTTCTGGAACAACGCCGCATTGCCTACAATGGCGATTTGAAGCTGGCCAAGAAGCAGTTCCGCGCCAAGGTCACGTTGGCGGCAAGCAGGGCCGCCCTGGAAACGGCTAAGGCGGCGTCGAAAAGCGTCCGGCTCGACATCGAGCGGACACTGATCCGCGCCCCTTTCAGCGGAATCGTCAATGACCTTCCCCTTGAAGTAGGTGATTACGCGGCGGTGGAAACCACCGTCGCCTGGATCGTCGATCTGGACACCATTCTGGTCGTTGGCGAAGTGTCCGAACGCAACGTCGCCAAGATCAAGGTGGGCGCGCCGGCCGAGGTGCGTTTATCCTCCGGCGCGCGGGCCGAGGGGATCGTCCGTTATGTTTCAAAGGTAGGCTCGGAAGCGACGCGAACCTTCCGTATCGAGGTGGGAGTGAAAAACCCCGGCGATGCCATCGCCGAAGGGTTGACCGCCGAATTGCGCCTGAACACCAGGAAGGTCAAGGCGCATTACCTTTCGCCCGCCGTGCTTACCCTGTCGGATAAGGGCGTGATCGGGGTGAAGACGGTGAACGCGGCGAATAAAGTCGAATTCTTCCCGGTCAGGATCATCGCCGATACGCCCGGCGGTATTTGGCTGACCGGCCTGCCTGAAACCACCACGCTGATTACCGTCGGCCAGGAATTCGTCCTTACCGGCCAGTCCGTGGAGCCGGTTTACGAATCGGAAGGCGTAAATTCGTGACCGGTCTCATCGATTCGGCGCTGGGCCACTCCCGCACCATCCTCTCGACCCTGCTGCTGGTGCTCGTTGCCGGAGCCATCACCTACGTGGAAATTCCCAAGGAATCCGATCCGGACATCAACATTCCGATTATCTACGTCGTGATGACTCATGACGGCATCTCGGCCAAGGATGCCGAGCGCCTGCTGGTGCGGCCGATGGAGCAGGAATTGCGGTCCATCGAAGGGGTCAAGGAGATGCGTTCTACGGGACGCGAGGGCAGCGCCAGCGTGACCCTCGAGTTCGAGGCCGGTTTCGACGCCGACAAGGCGATCAGCGACGTGCGCGAAAAGGTGGATCTGGCGAAGCCGGAACTGCCCGAGGAAACCGACGAACCGACCGTGCACGAAGTCAACTTCAGCCTTTTCCCGGTAGTTATCGTCACCCTTTCCGGAACGGTGCCGGAGCGCACCCTATTGAAGCTTTCGCGCGACCTCAAGGACGCCATCGAAACCATCCCTTCCGTGCTCAAGGCCGAAATCGCCGGCGACCGCGAAGAGTTGCTGGAAGTGCTCATCGACCCGGTGCAGGTGGAAAGTTACGGCTTGACCACGGCCGACGCCACCAACGCGGTAAGGTTGAGCAACCTGCTTGTCGCGGCGGGCGCCCAGGATACCGGCAAGGGACGGTTTTCGTTGAAGGTCCCGGGATTGCTGGAAACCGCCTACGACATCATGAACCTGCCCATAAAGGCGGAAGGGGACGCCGTCGTCGTCCTCGGCGACATCGCGCAAGTTCGACGCGCCTTCAAGGACCCGGAAAGTTTTGCCCGCTTCAACGGTGAACACACCTTGGCGCTCGAGGTTTCCAAGCGCTCCGGCGAGAACATCATCGACACCATCGAGCGCGTGCATGAGGTTGTCGAAGAGGAACGGCAAACCTGGCCGCAAGGATTGCGTAACGCCGTCCAGGTCGCTTTTTCCCAGGATAAATCGGACGATATCCGGAATATGCTGAAGGACCTTCAGAACAACGTGATCAGCGCGGTTCTTCTGGTGATGATCGTCGTCGTCGCCGCGCTCGGCCTGCGGACGGCGGGGCTGGTCGGTATCGCCATTCCAGGCTCTTTCCTGACCGGCATCCTGGTCATTTCGGCGCTTGGCCTGACCATCAATATCGTTGTCCTGTTCGCATTGATCCTGGCCGTGGGCATGCTGGTCGACGGCGCCATCGTGGTCACCGAGTACGCCGACCGCAAGATGACCGAAGGCGAACCCCGCACCAGGGCCTACGGCCTTGCCGCCAAGCGCATGTCATGGCCGATCATCGCTTCCACCGCGACCACCCTGGCGGCCTTCATGCCGTTGCTGTTCTGGCCCGGGGTGGTCGGCGAGTTCATGAAGTATCTTCCCATAACCCTGCTGGCGACGCTGTCGGCGTCGCTGCTGATGGCGCTGATCTTCGTTCCCACCCTCGGCTCCTTCTTCGGGCGGCCGGGCGGCACCGCCGACGTTGAAACCATGAAAGCGGTGGCGGCCGGAGACAAGTCGCATGACCTGGAAAAATGTGGCGGTTTCACCGGCGCCTATTGCCAGGTGCTGAAAGCGGCGCTGACTCACCCGGGCAAGGTCCTGCTGGCCACCGTCGCCTTGCTGATCGGAGTCCAGTGGGCCTATGCCGAATACGGCAAGGGGATCGAGTTCTTCCCCGAAGTCGAACCGGATTTCGCCCAACTGCAAATTCGCGCCCGCGGTAACCTGTCGATCATGGAAAAGGACAGGTTGGTCCGTCAGGCCGAGGCCCGCATCCTGGACATGGGCGAATTCGAGAGCGTGTACACCCGTACCGGCCGCTCCCAGGACAGTGACGGGGCGGAAGACATTATCGGCACCATCTCGATGGAATTCATCGATTGGCGGCTGCGCCGCCCGGCCAAGGTTATCCTGGCCGAGGTGAAGGCGAGGACCAAGGACCTGGTGGGAGTTATTATCGACCCCCGCGAACAGGAATCCGGCCCGCCGGTCGGCAAACCCATTCAGATTCAACTGACCTCAGTCTTTCCGGAAACTTTAACGCCGGCTCTGGTCAAGGTGCTGGCCGGGATGGAAAAGGTCGACGGGTTGATCAACATAGAAGACAGTCGTCCGCTGCCGGGAATTGACTGGGAAATCGAAGTGAACCGTGCCCAGGCGGCCAAGTTCGACGCTAACGTCGACAGTATCGGAAAAGCCATCCAGATGGCGTCGACCGGGGTCAAACTGGGTGGGTACCGTCCCAACGACAGCACCGATGAGATCGATATCCGGGCCCGCTATCCGCGCCGCTTCCGCACCATCGACGAATTGGACAACATCCGGATCAGCACCCGGTATGGCCGCGTGCCGATCAGCAACTTCGTCCAACGCATCGCCAAACCCCGCGTCGGTTCGGTCAGCCGCGTCGATGGCAAACGGGTACTGACGGCGAAGGCCGACGTCGCCGACGGTTTTCTTGTCAATGATAAGGTGAAGGAAATTCAGGCCTGGATGGAAAGCGCCGGCATAGACCCGAGGGTCCGGGTGGAATTCAAGGGCGAGGACAAGGAACAGAAAGAGGCGGAAATATTCCTCAGCAAAGCCTTCGTCGTCGCCTTGTTCATCATGGCGATCATCCTGGTCACCCAGTTCAACAGTTTCTATTCGGCCTTGTTGATCCTCACCGCCGTGATCCTGTCGACGATCGGCGTATTCATCGGCCTGTTGATCACCGGCCAGCCCTTCGGCATTGTCATGGGCGGGGTCGGCGTCATCGCCTTGGCCGGCATCGTGGTCAACAACAATATCGTTCTCATCGATACCTACGACAGGCTGATCAAGGAATCGGACGAATCACCCCAGCAGGCTATTCTGCGCACCGGCGCCCAGCGGTTGCGCCCGGTTCTGTTGACCAGCATCACCACCATCCTGGGGCTGATGCCCATGGTGCTGGGGGTCAACATCGACTTCGTGACCCGGGAAGTCACCGTCGGCGCCCCGTCCAGTCAGTGGTGGACGCAACTGGCCACCTCTATCGTCTTCGGACTCAGTTTTGCCACCGTGCTGACCCTGTTGGTGACGCCTTCGGCCCTGATGGTTCGCGCCAACGTTGCCGCCTGGCGGAAGCGCCGGCGCGGGCATGAGCCTCGAAAACCGGCCCGGGACGAAATTCAGGCGCGGAATGTCCTCTGATCGCCAAAGCCCTAAATCGCGAACGCGTTATTAAATTGCGTGCCTACGGAATTGTGGGGCTGGGCCTCGGTCCGTGCTTCAAAGATCAAGGACGAGCCCGTCGCCCGCGGCGCGCGACACGCAGGGGCATATCAATCCGGCCTCGCCGCGCTCCGCATCCGAGAGCGCGCTGTCACGATGGACCGGCGTGCCACCAACCACTTTCATGGCGCACGCGCCACACGTTCCCGACTTGCAACCATAGTCAGCGTCAATACCGGCATCGAGCAGGACATCGAGAATTGTTTGATCGTGGGCGACGGTCAGCTCCGTCCCGAAACGCGCGAGGCGTACCTGAAATTCGGTATCACCGGCTTCGGGCGTAGCCGGCGTAAAACGCTCGAAGCGCATCCGCTTGCAGTCGATGCCCAGGGTATCGGCGGTGTTTCGGGCGGCATCGGTTAAGCGATCCGGGCCGCAAACGTAAAACATCGCGTTGGCGGGGGCACCGGACAGCAGGGCCTCGATATCGATCTTTCGGCCTTCGTTCCCCGGATAGAAAGTTACCGTATCATCAAAGGCCATCGCCAGTTTCGAGCGATAGGCCATATGCGATCGTGACCGGGCGGCATAGTGCAGATGGAACGCCCGTCCGTCAGCCTGCAGCGATTGGGCCATGGCTTTCAACGGGGTGATGCCGATGCCGCCGGCGATTAATATTGCCGGGCGAGGCCCTTCGTGCAGACAAAACGCGTTCTTCGGCAGGCTGGCCCGAAGGCGCATGCCAAGCGCATAGCGTTGGTGAATCGCCCGAGTACCTCCGCCGCCCTCCGGATCAAGCCGGACAGCAACTTCGTACACGTCCCGGCGGTTGGGATTGCTGCTGATCTAAAAGGTCCGGGTTTCCTGGCTCCCATCTTCCAGTTGAACCGGAACCTGTATGTGCGAGCCGGCGGTTACGGCCGGCAAGTCCTCGAAATCCGGGCGGCGCAGCTCATAGGCGCGGACTTCGGGCGTCAGCTGACGAATACCGGTAATGACCAATTCCAAAGGACCGTCGCCGATTACCGGTCGCGGACCGGTCGGGGCGGCAAGCTGGTTGCCGGCTGTCGCCTCCAACTCGGTGATGCGGTCTATGAGGGGCGTCACCGTTTCACCGATTTCGCCCTCGGTGAACCGAGGCGTGATGTGCTGCGGACAATTCCACTCTATGGCTTCAATGGTCATCACCACGCCCCGTTCAACCCGTGCCCGGTACGTCGGTACCTCGAGCCGCGCGATCAACTCGGGATCTTCATCATCATGGACCAAGCGCGCACGCGCCCAGATCTTAAGCCGGCGGCGGTTCGGATAATCCATCAGGATTATCGAAATGCGGTCGTTGCCGGCGAGATTGCCGACGCTGAGGTATTGAATGTTACCGCGAAAATCGGCGTAGCCGATGGTGCGCTCATCAAGCACTTTCAGGAACCCGGGGGGGCCGCCGCGGTGCTGTACATAGGGCCATCCTTTTTCATTGACCGTCGCCTGATAGAAACTGTCCCGCGCTTCAATGAAGGCGGCTTCGGCCTTGCCCAAGGTGTCGCCGGGGTCCTCGGCGAGTTCAAATCTCTCGTTCGCGGCACGGCTACCGTACCGGGCCTGCGCCGCCTTGACGGATGGCGTAAAAGTGATTTCGGAGAATTTTTTAGGCATGACTGTTTCCTCTGGAAAAATGGGGCGAGCGCCCTGGGGTGAAGTGGAGGCTATTTCGGCGCTCGCCCCGGTTGGCGAATAGGCGACCGGGGGATTAGGCCGCCTTATCCCGCAACGAGACCTTCGGGAAATCGATATCCACCCGCGAGGCCTTGCCGATCAGGTTGGTCAGGATGTTCATCCCCACATGGGTGATGATCTCGACGATCTCGGCGTCGCCATAACCGGCTTGGCGAACGGCGTCGAGCTCCGCCTGCGTGACTTCGCCAAGGTTGTCATTCAGGGCTTTGGCGAAAGCAACGGCGGCGGCGGCCTTGGCGTCCTTTGACGTGCCGGCGCGATTGGCCTCCATTTCGTCGCCCGTCAGCCCGGCCTTGCGGCCAATCGCGGTATGGGCGGACAGGCAGTATTCGCAAGCGTTGCCTTGGGCGATGACAAGCGCGATGCGTTCACCGGCCTGCGCATTGAGGCTGCCGGTTTCGGTAATCCCGTGAAGCCCAAGGAAGGCTTTCAGGGCATCCGGTGAATTGGCGAGGATACCCCAAGGAAGTTGGGAACCATGCCGAGCTTGCTCTGGATAGAGTCAAGCAACGCCTTTTGTTCGACGTTGGCGGTTTCTTGGGTAACGGTATTGATACGGCTCATGATAATTCTTCTTACATTGGGGTTGATAGGGGCGTCAGGCCGCTTACCGTGGCTGACGGGCCAAGATATAAAATATTTCAAAAAATGATTGAATGCTGATAATATTGAAAAGAATATTTCATATTATGGAATAATAAGTGGACTTCAAAATGGATCGGTTTCGCTCCATTCAGGTGTTTGCAAAGGTCGCCGAATGCGGCGGGTTTGCCGCCGCCGCGCGCGATTTGGCGATGTCGCCCCCCGCCGTCACCCGCGCCGTCGCCATGCTCGAAGATCGCCTGGGGACGCGGCTGTTCATCCGCACCACGCGTTCAGTCCGCATGACGGAGAGCGGCGAGAGGTTCTTTCAAGATAGCCGCCGGATTTTACAGGAATTCGAGGAAGCGGAGGAATCGGCGGTGGGATCTCACGCGGCGCCGCGCGGCGAATTGCGGATCACCGGGCCGGTCTTGTTTGGGCGCATGTTCGTGACCCCGGTCCTGGGTGATTTCCTGGACCGCTATCCGATGGTGAGGGCTCGGACCCTGTTTATCGATCGGGTCGTCAACCTGATGGATGATGGCTTGGACGTTGCCATTCGTATCGGCGATCTGCCCGATTCTTCCCTCATCGCGGTTCGCGTTGGAATGGTTCGCCGAGTCATGTGCGCATCGCCGGAATACATTGAAAAGCACGGGTTGCCGCTTCGTCCGGAGGATCTTTGCGATCATCGACTGGTCCAATCGCAAGCCTTGGGGACCTCCTCGGGATGGCCGTTTCGGGAAAACGGCGCACCGGTTTCCGTCCGCTTGGAACCGCGGCTTCGCATGAACACCAACGATGCGGTGATCGAACTGGTCCTTCGGGGATGGGGATTGTCGCGCCTGTTGTCCTACCAGATCGCGCCCTATTTGGCGGACGGGCGCTTGCAGACCGTCTTGAGCGCGTTTGAAACGCCGCCGATGCCGATCCATGTCCTGCATCAAGAAGGCGGAATGGTTTCCGCCAAGGTTCGGGCTTTCGTCGATTTTATGGTCGAGCGCCTGAGAGCGGATTCAGCGCTGAACTAAACTATCATCGCTCCTTGGCATACTGCTTCGCGTAATTGTGGCCCGGTTATTTCATCTTCATAACCCGGGCCCGGGCCCAGGCGGATATGGCCTCGGAAAACAGCACCAGGGCGACAATGGAGAGCAGGATCGCCGCGACCCGTTCGGTTTCGATCTGCAGGATGTTGCGCTTCAGGTACCAGCCCATGCCGCCGGCGCCGAAAAATCCGACGACAGTGGCTGCCCGGAAGGACACGTCCCAGGTATAAATGGCGATGCCCGTAAAGGCGACGCGCACCTGCGGGAAGACGCCGAAGACCATGGTCTGGAACAGATTGGCGCCGCTGGCCCGTATGGCCTCCACCGGGCCCATATCGATGGCCTCGATCTCCTCGGCGAACAGTTTGCCGGCGAATCCCGTGCAGAAGAACATCAGCGCCAGCACGCCGGGCAGCATGCCGAAACCGATGATGGTGACGAACAGGATTGCCCAGATCATCTCATGCACGGCGCGGCAGCCCATGGTCGTCAAACGCGCCAGCGGATAGACGTAAAGGCGGCTCGGGGTCATGTTGAAGGAACCGAACCAGCCCAGGAGAATGGAGGCCAGGAGTCCGAACAGCGCGCCCAGATAGGCCATCTGAACGGTCTCAATGACGGATTTCAGGTAGTCAACGTCCATGATGTAGGCGAAGTCCGGCGGATAGTACCGGTTGGCGACGGTTGTTCCCATACGGCCGAGCATGCCGAGCAGGCGATCCAGGGGGATTTCCAGGTATTCGACCGTATAGGCGAGGAAAACCAGGATGGAGAGCCAGACGCCGTAACGGATCAACGAGCCGGGAAACTTGAACCGGCTCCATTCCCGTTGCGGCGTTCCCGGCGGCATCGCCGGCCGCGGCGCCATGGCCCGGTTCATCAGATCACCGCCTTCCGCGCGAAATGTGAAAACACCTCGCCGAGCAGGATCAACAGCAGGATGGCGATAATGACCGAGGTCACGCCATGGTAGTTGAAGGTATTCATCTGCCGAAAGAAGACCAATCCCAGGCCACCGGCGCCAACCACTCCCAGGATCGCTGAGCGGCGAATGTTGATTTACCATTCGAAGACGATGACGCTGAGCACCTGCGGCAGCACCTGCGGCAGGATCCCGTAGATCACCACCTGGAAGCCATTGCCGCCGGTGGCGCGGATCGCCTCGACCGGCCCCGGGTCGATATCCTCGATGGCTTCGGCGGACATCTTGGCGATAAATCCGATCGAACGAACGGCTAGGGCAAGAACCCCGGCGAGGGCGCCGAGACCGACGGCGGCGACGAAGAACAGGGCCCAGACGATCTCGTGAATGGAGCGGCTGAGGGACATCATCAGGCGGGCCAGGGGATAGGTGACGGGTTTGTAGGGCGTGATGTTGTGAGCCCCGAACCAGGCCGCCGGAATGCAGAGCAAGACGCCCAGCAACGTCCCCAGACAGGCGATCATCAGGGTTTCGATGGTCGGCCCGATCAACGATGGGAAGAGTGAAAAATCTATACCGAAGAAGCGGTTGGCCGCCTCGATCACTTTCCCCAGTGAGCCGATCCGCGCCCAGTCCGTGTCCTCGATCACGGTGATCTTGACGCTCCACGCCACCATGATGAGAAGTAGCGCATAAAAGGCGCCCTTGGCATAGCGGTTCTGGCGCCGCGATCTCATGATATCGTCGACCGACGGCCTTGGTGCCAATGACGCCAGGGTGTCCTTCATGACCGGTTACAGGACTTCCATGTCATAGATTTCATCGAGCTTGGTCTGATCCATTTCCCCGGTGGGCCCGTCGAACATCTTATCGCCGTCCTGGAGGCCGATAATCTTGTTGCAGAACTCCATGGCCAACTGGACATCGTGAATATTGCACAGGCACGGCACCTTGAGTTCCGTCGCCATATGTTTGATGAGCGCCATGACCTCGCGGGAAATCTTCGGATCGAGGGCCGAGGTAGGTTCATCGACCAACAGCAGTTTCGGGTTTTGCATCAAGGCGCGGGCGATGCCGACCCTTTGGCGTTGCCCGCCGGAAAGCTCGTCGGCGCGCTTGTCCACGAACTCCAACAGTCCGACCCGGTCGAGAAGGTCCAAGGCATGCTGAATATCGCCGCGCGGGAAGGCGCGAAACAGGCTGCGCAGGCTGCTGGTGTAACCGAGGCGGCCGGACAGCACGTTGTCCATGACGCTCATTCGGTCGATAAGGTTGAATTCCTGAAAGATCATGCCGATGTCACGCCGAAGCAGGCGCAATTGGCGACCATGCAATCTGGTAACCTCGCGGCCGTAGAAAAGGATTTGGCCGCCGGTTGGTGTCACCAGCCGGTTGACACAGCGGATCAGGGTTGATTTTCCGGCGCCGCTGGGGCCGATGATGGCAAGGAAGTCGTCGGCTTCGACGCTAAACGATATACCCTTCAGAATATCCGGGCCGATGGCGTAGTATCGTGCGCGAAGGTCACGGACTTCCAAAATCGCCATGCACCGTCCCCTGGCCTAAGATGAATTTAATTGAACCCCGTGGATCAAAAAGAGGGGCCGGCCGGTACGGAAGATCACCCCCAGTCCGGCCGGCCTCAACCCTCAGCCCGAGGTCTTCTTTTTCTTGCGTTCGTCCTTGGCCTTCTTCAAGGCGCGGATGATGTCGTAATCACCGGACGTCATGCGGACGAAAGTATTGGATTTGACGTTGTCGAGGAACTTCTTGGCCCCGGGCTGGTCCTTGAGGCCGAGGAACGTGTCCTCGATATTTTTCTTGATATCGGCGCACAGCGTATTGCGGTAAACGAACGGGTCCTGCGGAATCGGATCGGACTTCCACAATACATTGAAATCATCCAGTTTCACCTCGCCCTTATCGACCACGTTGTCGAACCGGTGCGTGGCGACAAAGGCCGCATCGACCCTGCCCTGATAGACGGCAACCGTGGAAAGCTCGTGGCTGCCGGTGTAGACCACCTTGCCGAAATACTTATCCAGGTCCATGCCGATCGTCTTCGAGAACACCACGCGCGGCAGCAGGTTTCCCGATGTGCTGCCCGGGTCGGTAAGGCCGAGCACGGATCCCTTGAGGGATTCGATGGTGGTGAATTTGGTGCCCTTCTTGGTCACCAGGACGCCGCGATAGCCGGGTCCTTCTTCCTGAAGGTAGCCAGGCCGCTTGGCGTAGGTGGCGAAGACCTCGATATTGGGATCCTTGGCGTTGGCGATGACATAGGTGTACGGGCCGAGCACGCCGACATGGACGAAACCACTCAACATGCCTTCAACAACGGATGCGTAGGACGTCGGCATGAAGAATTGAATTTTCTTGCCGGTCATTTTCGCCAAGCGGTCGGTGACCGGCTTGTAGAGCTGCAGTTCCGCCACCGATTCCTCAGTTGGGATGATGGCTAAGGTCAAGGCGTCGGGGTTCTCGCAAGGCGCCGCCAGCGCCTGTCCGGACAGACCGAGCGAGAAAATGGCCGCGGCCGTCCAGGCAACCGCCCGCCGAACACGGCTCTCGCGTGGGACTTGTGACTTGAATTTGGTAAACATGATTGCCTCCTGTTTTTGACCATGAATTAATTGTGGGCGCGTGGAAGAATTCTCCTGGTCACCTTTTGTTGGTGCCGAGGCTCTCGGCCACGCGCTCTTGTGATCCGATGAAGTTGCGTCCTCTTTCACCGGCCATGGCGGATTCGATCAACTGCCGCCACTCCCCGTCATTGACCCCGTAATCCGCCTTATCGACGGAGATACCGAGTTTGACGAGAAACTCTTCCAGCCGATCCGCGCCGGCCAGCAAATCCGAACCAAAAATACGCCGCAAGCCAGCGTCACAGGCATCGCCGGCGCCGATAACGCCACGCATCACCATGGGCAGGCTGAACGAACAGGCTATTCCATGAGGCGTTCCGTAGTTCAGGGTAATGGGATAGGAAATTGAGTGAGCCAGCGCGGTCTTGGTGTTGGAAAACGCCAGCCCCGCGAAGGTGGCGGCCCGGGCGATGCGGACGCGGAGGTCCAGATTGCCCAGGTCGTCCACCAACCCAGGGAGGGTATCCAGGATTTCCGTCGCCGCGTTGACCGCGTGGTTGGTGGAAACGGGGTTACCGTTCACGTTCCAAATGCTTTCCAGGGAGTGGGAAAGGGCATCGAGGGCGGTACTGACAGTCAGCATCCGTGGCATTCCCACCATCAGTTCAGGGTCGATCAGCGCTTCTTCCGGATACAAGGACCGGCGCGACAGGGAATACTTGCGCCCGGCATCCGTATCCCACACCGCCCCCCAAGAGGTAATTTCACTTCCCGTACCGGCGGTGGTCGGGATGGCGATAATCGGGACCGAGGTCAGCGCGTCCCCACCCGCCCCGTCTTCGAGATACCGTTTGACGGCGTTGAAGCCGTTGCCGCCCGCGGCGACCACCTTGGCGGCGTCGATTACGGACCCCCCCCCCAGGGCAACGATGACTTCCGGCGCCGGCCGGGCGGCGGTAAACAGGGCGCAGGACTCGGTCAGCATGTGGAAGTCCGGATTCGGAGTGACATTGTCGATGGTGAGCGCCGCCGGACCGGCTAGAGCGGTGATGCGCTGGGCGATGTCGTGGAAAATCGGTTCGTCATAGGTGACGAGGCAATAGGCGCGGCCATGAACCAAGTCGCCGATCCGGTTGAGCGAGCCTGTGCCAAACCTGATCCGGACGGGATTTTCATAAATCCACATGCCATCTCCCCCCCCCCCTTCGGTGCCGGCGGAGATTCTTGGATGTACCGCTTACGGGTCCGCCGAAGGTTTGTACACGGTTCCATGAATGAGTATATTGGTCCAATGCAAATAAACAATCCGTCCTATTGGAAAAAGCAATGAATCATACACAACTCCGTTCCTTCCATGCTGTCGCCGCAGAAGGCGGGTTTACGGCTGCGTCGCGGGTCTTGAATGTGGGGCAGCCGACGATCACCAGTCAGGTCAAGGCTCTGGAACGGCGATTTGACGTCGAATTGTTTCATCGCCGGGGGCGGCGCGTCGAATTGACCGAGGCCGGCGTCAAACTGTTTCGCATCGCGCAACGGATCATCAGCATGGAGGCGGAAGCCGAGGATTTATTGAATGCCTATGGCGGGTTTCAGACCGGGCGCCTGCATGTGGGCGCCGTCGGCCCCTATCACGCCACGGAAATGTTGAGCGCCTTCAATGAGCGCTACCCCGGCGTCAAACTCTCGGTGACGTTGGGCAACTCCATGGAAATGGCCGAACGGATTCTGGATTACTCCGTTGATGTGGCTGTTCTTGCCCATGTTGAGGACGACCCCCGCATCTACGCCATGGCCTACAGCCGTCACCCGGTGGTGGTGTTCGTCAACAAATCACACCGGTTCGCCAAGCGGCGGCGGATACGCCTTGCCGAACTGGAGGGCGAGCCCATGATCCTGCGCGAGGTCGGTTCGACGACGCGGCTAGCTTTTGAAACGGCGATCCGCGAGGCCGGCGTGACCATCGAACCGGTCATGGCCATCGGCAGCCGCGAGGCCGTGTGGCTGGCGGTGGCCCGGGGCATCGGCATCGGCGTGGTTTCGGATATCGAGTACATCCCCCACCCGGATCTGCATACGGTCAAGGTGGCGGACGCGGATATCTATACGACGGCCCATGTCAACTGCCTTGCCGAACGCCGGGAGGCGCGGCTGATCCGTGCTTTCTTCGATATGGCCGAGGAACTCAAGACGTATCGAAACGTTACTTCTATTATCTGATGCCGGTGCGTTATCCACGCAGCCGTTGGGTGGATTTCACGCCTTGTCTGTTTAGCGTCATCTCGGCAACATCATGACGTGGCCGCAAAGCCCATGTATCCTAGGGAGCTAGAGCCCGTGGGGTATGATCGGGCGTGGTGGCACGGCTGTTGCACTGATGCGTGTGGGGAGCGTTATCCAAACCAAGTATGCGCGGCATTTTGCCGCCTTGAGCAATAGGGAGACAGTTCAATGAGGAAACGTCTTATTTCATTGATGGCCGCCGCCGCCATTTCGGTGCCGGTCGCCGTCCAGGCGGGCGAACTCAGGATCGGTTACACCACCGATGCCCTGACCCTGGACCCGCACAACCACCGCAACCGCACGACCCAGACCATCATCCGCAACATGTACGACGGCCTGGTAACCCGGGACTCGAACATGAAAGTGGTGCCGCAGTTGGCCGAATACCTGAAGGTCATCGACAAGACAACCTACGAAGTAAAGTTGCAGGCCGGCGCCACCTTTCATGACGGATCGCCGATCACCGCCGAGGACGTCAAATACACCTTCGAGCGCCTGACCAAGGACGGCGCCATCGGCGGTAAGACCAGCCCGCGCAAAAGCCTGGTCGGGCCGGTCAAGAGGGTTGATGTCATCGACGCCCGGACAGCGCGGATCATCCTGGAAACACCCTGGCCACAGTTCCCGGCATTTTTAACCCTTCATGAAATCGTTTCCAAGAAATTCACGGAAGCGCAGGGCGCCGACGGCCTGTCCACCAAGGTCATGGGCTCCGGTCCCTTCAAGCTGGTCGAATGGCGCAAGGGCGATTTGATCATCATGGAACGTTACGACGGCTACTATGGCGGTTCGCCGGCGTTGCCGCCCCAGGCCAAGGCCTGCTCCGAGCGCGTGATTTTCAAGATCATTCCCGAGAACGCTTCACGCGTGGCCGCCCTTCTGGCCGGCGACGTGGACCTGATCAACGACCTACCGGCGCACGCCATCAGTCAGGTGAAGAACAATCCCAATACCGACGTGGTGACGGTCAATGGAACCCGCAGCTATTTTATCGCCATGAACAGCGAAACGGGCCCCTTCGCGGACAAGCGCGTCCGCCAGGCGGTCAGCCACGCGATCGACAGGCAGTTGATCATCGATCGTATCATGAACGGCAATGGTACGCTGATCGACGGTATTCTTTCGCCGGACGCTTTCGGCAAGAACAAGAACCTCCCGCGCCTGGCCTATGATCCGGCCAAGGCGAAGTCCCTGATGGCCGTCGCCGGCTATCCCAACGGCATTGAGGTCGTGCTGGACGTCAAAAGCGAACTGAAGGAAATCGCCGAAGCCATCGGTTCGTTGCTGACCAAGGCCGGCATACGGACACAGGTGCAGGTGGGCGAGGTCAGCCAGTTGCGCAAGAAGTGGCGGACCAAGGGCAAGCCCAAGACCGGCGATTTGTGGATTACGTCCTGGGGCAACGGCACGCTGGATCCGGTTGGCATCTTCGTGCCGACGCACCGGACCGACGACCGCGGCAATTCGGCCGGCTACGCCAACGCCGAGTTCGATGCCCTCCTGGATGCGGCCGGGATCGAGCCCGACACCGCCAAGCGGGCCGCCTTGTACCAGAAGGCCGAAGCCATGGCCACCAACGATGCGCCTTATGCCTATCTCTGGGTGACCAAGGACCTCTACGGTGTTTCCAGGCGCCTGACCGGTTTCCGGCCCAGCTCGGATGGCCGCATCAACCTGCACGACGCCTGCGTGAAATAGGCCGGCAAGGAGTACGGCGAGCGTGCCGGAGCATGTCCGGTGAGTTTCGGCAAGCTCATCGAACGCCTTGCGCAGCTCATCCCGGTATTGCTGGGTGTCAGTGTCATCGTATTTTTCATGATGGCGCTGACCCCCGGCGATCCCGTGGAAATCATGATCGGCGACAGCAATGTCACGCTTGAACAGGAAGCCCGGCTGCGCAGCGATCTCGGCCTGGACCGGCCACCGGTCGAACGGTTTTTCGTTTTCCTGAAAAACGCCGTCAGCGGCGATTTCGGGCTCAGCTTCTATCACCGCCGCCCCGTATCCGAGGTGATTGCCGAACGCCTGCCGGCGACCATCGAACTCAGCCTGGTGGCGCTGCTGCTGGCGCTTTTCACCTCCGTTCCGTTGGGGGTGTTGGCGGCGGTCTGGAAGAATACCTTCCTTGACCGGTTGGCGACCGTGGGCTCGTTGTTCGGCGTATCGCTGCCGGGATTCTGGTTCGGCATTTTGTTATTGATGCTCTTTTCGGTGCGCTTGCATATCCTGCCCGTATCGGGACGGATCGGATATGAATTCGAGGTCGCACCGATCACTCACCTGCTGTTGATCGATACTCTGTTGCAGGGCCGGTTCGACGCATTCGCCAACGCCCTCAAGCACATCATCATGCCGGCGGTCGTGCTGGGGCTTCCGATGGCGGCGATCCTGACCCGCGTCACCCGCACTTCCATGCTGGAAGTGCTTAGCCAGGACTACATCATTTTTGCCGAGGCCAAGGGCCTGAGCCGGCGGCGCATCCTGGTCCGCCATGCGCTCAAGAACGCGTTGATCCCAACCGTTACGGTCGCCGCCCTGCAAACCGGCTCGCTGCTGGGCGGCAACATGATCGTTGAGACCGTGTTCGGCTGGCCGGGGCTTGGCCGGCTGGTGGTCGAGAGCATTTTCCTGCGCAACTATCCGCTGGTTCAGGCCGCCGTGCTGCTTTACGCGGTGACCTATGTGACGTTGAATTTCCTGGCTGATATCCTTTATACCGTGCTCAATCCAAGGGTCCGGTTATGAGCGGGGCCCTGGCCCGGGCCGCTGGCGGCGGCAAAATGGCTGACGAATCGCCCTTCCGGCGAAACATCCGCTTGTTCCTCTCCAGCCGGCTATCGACCGTATCGGCAGCGGTGGTCCTGGGTTTCGTGGTGCTGGCGGTGGCCGCGCCCCTGTTCGCGCCGCAAGACCCCAACGAAACGGATCTCCTCCGGCGGCTGCAACCGCCGGTCTGGATGGCGGGTGGCGAATGGGGTTACCTGCTGGGCTGCGATGCCCTGGGCCGCGATATCCTGTCGCGCATCATCTATGGCGCCCGCATCTCAATTTTCATCGGCATCTTCGTGGTTCTGATGGCCACCTGCATCGGCATCGTGGCCGGCCTTGCCGCCGGCTATTTGCGCGGCTGGACCGACGTGGTGATTTCCAGGCTGGTCGATATCCTGCTCGGCTTTCCCTATCTGATTTTCGCCATTGCCCTGATCGCCATGATGGGGCCCGGCCTGCAGAACCTCCTGCTGGCCCTGGTCTACAAGGAATGGGTGGTGCCCTGCCGCCTGGTCCGCGGCGAGACATTGGCAGCGCGCGAGGTCGAGTACGTGGAAGCCGCCCGCGCCCTGGGCGCTTCCAGACGCCATATCATGCTGCGCGAAATCCTGCCCAATATTCTGTCGCCGGTGATCGTCGTTTCCACCATCCGCGTGGCGCATGTGATCATCCTGGAGGCCAGCCTGTCGTTCCTGGGGCTCGGCGTGCAGCCGCCGACGGCCAGCTGGGGATCCATGGTCGCCGATGGGCGGTCCTATATGCTGGAATCCTGGTGGGTCAGTACTTTTCCGGGGCTGGCCATTCTGCTCCTGGTGCTGGCCATCAACGTCGCCAGCCAGGGGCTGCGGGATGCCTTCGATCCCAAGTTCCACGATTGAGGAGCCGGCCATGGCGGACCCGCAGCCCATCTTGGAGATTAGGGACTTGATCACCCGCTTCGCCACCCGCCATGGCGTTGTGACGG
>JAJRSS010000052.1 GCA_024278615.1 Alphaproteobacteria bacterium | reverse complement strand
TCGGAACTCATCTGCCGGGCCCGGGCTTCCGGCGATCCGTCGCCGACCGTATTGCCGTCCTTGACGGTTCCCTTGCGGTTGATCGATCCGGTAGCGGCAAGAATACTTTCCAGAAGTGACGTCTTGCCGCTCAGGTATTGACCGACGATGGCGGCGCAACGGGGTGCTGAAGGTGATTTGCTGGTCACTGAATCCTCCCAGATATTTCTGCTTCGGCCGGTCTTTTTAGTTCGCCTTTCATTGGCGTTGGACCGAGACGGCCGGGCCATATGATTTTTGCTTCTGGCGAAAAAGGTAGTCCCCGCTGGCGGGGATGCAAGGAAAAAGGAGCGCCGAGTAAATTTAACCGGGTTAAGACGATATCTCCTTACAGAAAATCCAATTTTACCAGTTCGTTAGCGTCAACCGGCTAGTGCCGCGCAGGCCCGCTGTATGCGGATGCAGGCTTCTTCCAGGAGATCGGTCGCGGTTGCATAGGAAACACGGAAATGGGGCGACAGGCCAAAGGCTTCCCCCTGCACCGTGGCGATACCTTCGGATTCCAGCAGGTAAGCGACAAAATCGCCGTCGGTTTCGATCACCTTGCCGTCCGGGGTTTTCTTGCCGATGGTCCCGGCACAGGACGGATAAACGTAAAAAGCCCCTTCCGGGCGGGGGCACGATAGGCCCGGCGCCTGGTTGAGCATGCTGACCACCAAGTCGCGGCGTTGCTTGAAGATGCGGTTGTGTTCGGCGATGAAATCGTGGGGGCCGTCCAGCGCCGCCACCGCCGCAGCCTGTGAAACCGAAGACGTATGGGTGGTGCTCTGGGACTGGACCTTGTTCATGGCCTTGATCAATTCCACCGGCCCGGCGGCGTACCCGACCCGCCAGCCGGTCATGCAATAGGCCTTGGAGAGCCCGTTCAGGGTCAGGGTGCGGTCGTAAAGTCCCGGTTCCACCTGGGCCGGGGTGACGAACTCGAAATCGCCGTAGACGATGAATTCATACATGTCATCGGGCATGACCCAGACATGGGGATGGCGCATCAGCACGTCGGTGATCGCCTTCATGTGGTCCCGGGTATAGCCGGCGCCGGTGGGATTGGACGGTGAATTCAGGATCAGCCACTTGGTGCGCGGCGTGATCGCCGCTTCCAGGTCGGCCGGATCAAGCCTGAAACCGTTTTCCGCCGGACAATCGATGAACACGGGCCGGCCTTCGCACAGAAGCGCGATGTCCGGGTAGGAAACCCAATAGGGAGCCGGGATGATGACCTCGTCGCCCGGGTCCAGGGTGGAAAAGAGCGCATTGAATATCGTCTGCTTGCCGCCGCAGCCCACCTGTATCTGGTCCGGGGTGTAATCGAGGCCATTGTCCCGCTTCAGCTTGGCCGAGATGGCTTCCCTCAGCTCCGGCGTGCCGGGCACGGGGGTATAGCGGGTTTCGCCCCGGTCCATGGCCACCTTGGCGGCTTCGATAATGTGGGCCGGGGTGTCGAAGTCGGGCTCGCCGGCGCCCAGGCCAATAACGTCCCGGCCCGCCGCCTTCAACTCGCGGGCCTTCTGGGTGACGGCGATGGTCGGCGAGGGTTTGATGTGCGCGAGGCGCGAGGCGAGGAAGGACATTGAGGGGGTACTCTGAGATTGGGTTGATTTGCGGCGCACACTAAGCCCACGCCGCCGCCCGCGCAACCGGGGAAAATGGGGGATTCAATAGGCAGCGACCTTACTCATACGCCACGAGATTAATGCCGTAACGCAACCTGAATGGTCAATAACAACGTTTATCATTGGACCATGACGCTTTTACTAGCGTATTTCGGCATTTTTTTCTTGACAGATAGCGAATATTGAAGCTAATGTCCGTGAATGAGATGGAGTTTTCGCTATGGCACGTAATTCCAATCACGAAGCCCCGAAGTCTAAGACTTCTAAAAGACGTTCCCCCGACGAGATCACGTTTGAGTGGATCTGCGAAACGTTCGAGGAGAGATACGGCCGTGGCTGGAAGCGGCGGGTAGCCGAAGCGGCAGGTGTCCCCGAGTCAAACGTTCATAGTTGGATAAAGGCGGGAAAAATGCCGCCGTGGATTCTAAGTATTTTCAGGCTGCTTATTCAAAACGTCTATTTGCGTAGGGAAAAGGAGTTCGTTGTTGGCCGGATCGAGAATTTCCTCGAATGCGATCAAGTGGTGGAAGCGGAGGATGGGTTTGCCGTGTACCGTTTCAATGACGGTGTTGGAAAATCCGTCGCCAGGGCCATACCAGATATTGAAACGGCACGAGAATACGCATCTCTTCCTCGCCTAAAAATGCTGGCCAGCAAGGCAGCCATTTTTCTTTCTGAACTACGGGAAGATGAAGTAATTCCCAGCGATCCTCCCGATGGCTACTACGCATCCGAAACGGACAATTTACTGAAACTCATGAATCAATGGAACCGGCCTGTCGCCCTCCGCTTAGGTGAAGCGGAGATAACCGATCTCGACGCCGTAGTCGAAGACATCACCAAGGCCTTGGAGGAACTGCCGAAGGAGGTAGCCTCCAAGACCCCCGACAAGACAGGGAAGTAGGCCTGTGGGAGCCCCGGCAATGAAGTTGTCCAAACACGTGCGCGTCCGGATGCAGCAACGTGGCCGCTCCGAGCAGGATGTGAACTTGATCACCGCCTACGGGACGCCAACACGGGACGGCTACCTGCTCCGCCGCCGGGACGTGGACACGAGAGTCCGCGACCTCAAGAAGGAAATATCCGCGATCGAGCGGTTGAAAAACTGGGTGGTTATTGTGGGAGAGGAAGGTGTGGTGGTGACGATCTATCCCGCCGATCACGAAAAGCAGCGGCGCATGTTGTCGAGGTAACTTTTCAGCCGGCAAAACGCAAGTACTGGCTCGTGAGGAAAGGGAGTAGACGATGGAAAGGAATTATGGCCAGTTTTTAGTGGACGTTTTTGATTTCTTTAAAATCGACTCCGGGAACATGGAAAAATTTGAAGAACTTGTTTCCCGCGATGATTGTCCTGTGAAGGTCGGAATAGACACGGCCACCGGAAAGGCCATAATTGTGACCGATCCGGCGTTTCTAAAATCAGTAGCGAACCATAAATGCGAAGAATTCAAGCGGCATTTGATCGAGGCTCTCGAAGAAACCGCGCGTGATCGCCTGAATAAGCATGCCCAACCCACACATTAAGGACTGGGAATCATAGATGCTGCTCTCCAATAGCCAAACTGATGTTTTCTGGCACTTCAAAGGGAAGCAGAGTATTCTCTGCGATACTAAAAAACTGGTGGCCAGGTAGTAGTAGTCAAACCCGTGACTGAAAGATTTTCCATCCCGGAGCCAAGAATAACTGACTTCTGCCGGCGGCATCATATCCGGCGGTTGTCCCTGTTCGGCTCGGTGCTGCGCGATGATTTCGGGCCGGACAGCGACGTGGACGTTTTGGTGGAGTTCGATCCCGGACACACACCCGGGTTTGAGTTCATCTCCATGCAGGATGAACTGGCAGGGGTGATCGGACGCAGGGTCGATTTGCATACGCCGGCAAGCCTCAGCCGATATTTCCGCGAGAGGGTTCTTGCAGAGGCGGAAGAGCAGTATGTCGCACCATGACGTTCAGGTCCGGCTTCGCCATATGCTTGACGCGGCGCGCAAGGCCGCTGAATTTTGCCGTAACAAGACGAGGGCCGACCTCGGTGAGGACGCCATGTTGGCCCTGGCGTTGACACGCCTGCTGGAGATCATCGGCGAGGCGGCAAAGCACGTTCCCTCTAATTTCCGGGACAAAGCGCCGGCAATTCCCTGGCGCGATATCACGGGAACGAGGGACCGCCTGACCCACGCCTACATGGATGTGGACATGGACATCGTCTGGACGATCATATCGGAAAGCCTGCCGCGATTGATTTCCGAGCTGGAAAAGCTTGTTCCGCCAGAGGGACGGGGGTCTGGCGTTGGAGGTGGGGCCGCGCCTATATAAGTGGTCATGGACAGCCCAAGCCCGGACAACGCCAACATCTTCATCCCCGATAAGCGCCCGCCGGTCACCGGCGGCGAGCCCGTGAAGCTGGTTTCCGGCTTCTCTCCGGCCGGCGACCAGCCGCAGGCCATTGCCCAATTGACCCAGGGCCTTAAGGAGGGCGAACGGGATCAGGTGCTGTTGGGGGTGACCGGTTCGGGCAAGACCTTCACCGTCGCCCACGCCATCCAGAACATCCAGCGCCCGACCCTGGTGCTGGCCCCAAACAAGACCCTGGCGGCCCAGTTGTACGGCGAGATGAAGGCCTTCTTCCCCGGCAACGCGGTGGAGTATTTCGTTTCCTATTACGATTACTACCAGCCCGAGGCTTACGTCCCGCGTACCGACACCTACATTGAAAAAGATTCTTCCATCAACGAACAGATCGACCGCATGCGCCACGCCGCCACCCGGGCGCTGCTGGAACGCAACGACGTGATCATCGTCGCTTCCGTTTCCTGCATTTACGGCATCGGCGCCGTGGAGACCTATGCCCAGATGGTGATGGCCCTGGAAACGGGCATGCGGGCGGACCGTTCGGCGATCCTCAAGCGCCTTGTCGAATTGCAGTACAAGCGCAACGACGACGCCTTTTTTCGCGGCGCCTTCCGGGTCCGGGGCGATGTGGTGGAAATATTCCCCTCCCACCTGGAGGACCGGGCGTGGCGATTGTCCCTGTTCGGCGACGAGCTGGAAGCCATCTGGGAGTTCGATCCCCTGACCGGCGAAAAGATCGCCGCCCTGGACGCCGTCACCCTTTATCCCAACAGCCACTACGTCACCCCCCGGCCGACCCTGCAACAGGCCATCCCGCTGATCAAGCGCGAGATGAAGGACCGGGTCGCCCAGTTCACCCGGGAAGGCAAGCTGATCGAAGCCCAGCGCATTCAGGAGCGCACCGTTTTCGACATGGAGATGATGGAGACCACCGGCTTTTGCAGCGGCATCGAGAATTATTCCCGCTACCTGACCGGACGCAACCCGGGCGAACCGCCGCCCACCCTGTTCGAATACCTGCCCGAAAACGCGCTGCTGATCGTCGATGAAAGCCATGTCACCGTGCCCCAGTTGGGCGGCATGTACAAGGGCGACTACAACCGCAAATCGACCCTGGCCGAATTCGGCTTCCGCCTGCCCAGTTGCATCGACAACCGGCCCTTGAAGTTCGAGGAATGGGAGGCCATGCGCCCGCAGACCATTTTTGTTTCCGCCACCCCGGGACCGTGGGAGTTGGAACGCACCGGCGGCGTCATCGTCGAACAGGTGGTGCGGCCCACCGGGCTGATCGACCCCTTGTGCATCGTCCGCCCGGTGGAAACCCAGGTCGACGACCTGCTGGCCGAAAGCCAGGAGTGCGCCGCCCGGGGCCAAAGGGTATTGGTCACCACGCTGACCAAGCGCATGGCCGAGGACCTGACCGAATACCTGCACGAACACGGGGTCCGGGTGCGTTACATGCATTCGGATATCGACACCCTGGAACGCACCGAAATCCTCCGCGATTTACGCCTGGGAGCCTTCGACGTGCTGGTCGGCATCAACCTGCTGCGCGAGGGGCTGGATATCCCCGAATGCGCCCTGGTCGCCATCCTGGACGCCGACAAGGAAGGGTTCCTGCGCTCCAAGACGTCGCTGGTGCAGACCATCGGCCGGGCCGCCCGCAACATCGACGGCCGGGTAATCCTGTACGCCGGCCGCATGACCGAATCCCTCGACTACGCCTTGAACGAAACCAACCGGCGGCGGGAAAAACAACAGG
>JAJRSS010000051.1 GCA_024278615.1 Alphaproteobacteria bacterium | reverse complement strand
TGACCGCCTCCGCCCGGGAGTTTAACCGACGGAACCCGGATTACTCAAACGAGAACTTACCGGCCGGATATGACAATTTGGTTATGACCGCGCGCCGGCCCGTCACATGTTGGGATAACTGGGCCCGCCGCCGCCCTCGGGCACCACCCAGGTGATATTCTGGGTCGGATCCTTGATGTCGCAGGTTTTGCAGTGGACGCAGTTTTGGGCGTTGATCTGCAAGCGTTTTTCGCCCTCTTCCTCGACGAATTCATAGACCCCGGCGGGGCAGAACCGCTGTTCCGGGCCGTCTAACCGGGCCAGGTTGACCATCACCGGCACGGCCGCGTCCTTGAGGGTCAGGTGGCAGGGTTGGTTTTCCTCGTGGTTGGTATTGGACAGATAAACCGAGGAAAGCCGGTCAAAGGTGATCTTGCCGTCAGGTTTGGGGTAGTCGATCTGCGGACAGGCGGCCGCTTCTTTCAGCGAATCATGATCCGCGTGGTGACGCAGGGTCCACGGCGCCCACGCCCCCAGCAGGTAGGTGTCGAGCGCCGAATAGACCAACCCCGCCCAGAACCCCCAGCGGAAGGACGGGCGGATGTTGCGCACCCGGCGAAGCTCTTTCCACACCCACGACGCCTTCAGGGCCTTGGGATAGGCGGGCAGCCCCACCGACGGCTGGGCGCCGGATCGCAGCGCCTCGAAGGCGGCTTCGGCGGCCACCATGCCCGACTTCATGGCCGTGTGAGAGCCCTTGATCTTGGGCACGTTCATCATCCCGGCCGACGCGCCGATGATGCCGCCGCCGGGAAAGGTCAGGCCGGGGATCGATTGGAATCCCCCTTCATTCAGCGCCCTGGCCCCGTAGGCGACGCGCCGTCCGCCTTCGAAGAGGGGGCGGATCGCCGGGTGGGTCTTGAACCGCTGCATTTCCTCGAAAGGGCTGAGATAGGGGTTTTGGTAATCCAGGCCGATGATGAAGCCCACCGCCACCTGGTTGTCTTCCAGGTGATAGATGAAGGAACCCCCATAAGTATGGCTGTCCATGGGCCAGCCCGTGGTGTGGATGACCGAGCCCTGTTTGTGTTTGGCCGGCTCCACTTCCCACAGTTCCTTGATGCCCAGGCCGTAAATTTGCGGGTCCGCGTCCCGGTCCAGGCCGAACCGTTCGAACAGGGTTTTGGTGAGCGACCCCCGGCAGCCTTCGGCGAACAGGGTATACTTGCCGTGCAGTTCGACGCCGGGCTCGAAATTGGGACCCGGTTCGCCGTTCT
Source organism: Alphaproteobacteria bacterium (assembly GCA_024278615.1). Taxonomy (GTDB): domain Bacteria; phylum Pseudomonadota; class Alphaproteobacteria; order Rhodospirillales; family 2-02-FULL-58-16; genus JAJRSS01. Next base: position 3,362 of record JAJRSS010000051.1, on the reverse strand, counting down.
TGTCCCGGCCCATGTCGCCGGTGGCGATCCCCTTGACCGTGCCGTCGCCGTGATAAAGCACCTCGGCGGCGGCGAAACCGGGATAGATTTCGGCGCCAAGGGCTTCCGCCTGTTCCCCAAGCCAGCGGGTAAGGTTGCCCAGGCTGACGATGAAGTTGCCGTGGTTGTTCATCTGCGGCGGCGTCGGCAGCCGGATGGCCCGGGACTTGGTGAGGTAGAGAAACCGGTCCCCGGTTACGGGGGTGTGAAGGGGCGCGCCTTTTTCCTTCCAGCCGGGAACCAGTTCGTCGAGCGCCCGCGGCTCGAAGACGGCGCCGGAAAGGATATGGGCGCCGATTTCCGATCCCTTTTCCACCACGCAGACGGAAACCTCGAAGCCCTTTTCGGCGCTCAATTGGCGCAGCCGGATGGCCGCCGACAATCCGGACGGACCGCCGCCGACGATGACCACGTCGAATTCCATGGATTCCCGTTCAGGTGCTTCCCCGGCCATTGCGCTTCTCCAAAGAGGTCCCGCCGACAATCCGTGGGTTATAGCACGGGGAAAAAACCTGCCGAGGAAAATGTATCGGGTGCCGTGGGCGGCGGGCGATGGTAAGCTGGCGGGCATGGAGCAGTCCCGTGAGCACCTTTACTCACCCGAAGCGTTGATGCGCTTCTACCTGGACATGGGCGTCGACGAAACCATCGGCGTGGAACCGGTGAACCGCTTCGTCCCGCCGCCGCCCCGACCCCCTGCCCGGACCCTTGCCGCCGGCCGGCCGGTCAAGGACAACACACCGGCGCCGGCCGTCAATGACCGTGCCGTGGAAAGCGCCGTCGCCCTGGCGGCGGCGGCGGAAACCCTGGACGACCTTCGCCGGGCCTTGGAAACCTTCGACGGTTGCGCCTTGAAAAAAACCGCCACCAACCTGGTTTTCGGCGACGGCAACCCGGACGCCCGGATCATTTTCATCGGCGAGGCGCCGGGGGCGGAGGAAGACCGCAAGGGCCTGCCCTTCGTCGGCCCCAGCGGCCAGTTGCTGGACCGCATGCTGGCTTCCATCGGCCTGGACCGCGGCCGGTTCTTTATTTCCAATACCGTGTTCTGGCGGCCACCGGGCAACCGCACCCCGACGACCGGGGAAAGGGCCCTGTGCATGCCCTTTATCGAACGGATGATCGAACTGGTGGACCCGGAATTCCTGGTCGCCATCGGCGGGCCGGCGGCTACCACCCTGCTGGCCCAGGGCCAGAGCGTCGGCCGGTTGCGCGGCCGGTGGTTCTCCTATTCCTCGCCCCGGCTGGCCAGGCCCATCGAGGCGACGGCTATTTTTCACCCCGCCTACCTGCTGAGAACGCCGGAAAAGAAGTCCCTGGCGTGGCGGGACCTGCTGGAAATACGGCGGAAACTGGGGCCCGATTGAGTTTTCCTCGAAACACCAGACCCGGTGGCCGGGGGAAGACTTATCCACAAGATTGTGCGTCCCGCGTAATCCGCCCCGTTGCCGGTCCCCTGTGGATAATCTATAAAAAGCCGTGTAAATCCAATAATATGTTAATAACCTTCTGGTTTTATTGCCGCTCATGAACCGCCGAACCTTTCCCAGCATTGTCGCCGCCCTTGTCTTGTTGGCGTTGAACGTTTCCCAGGCCCTGGCGGCGGGGGAGGCGCGTTCCGCCGATGCCGGGAAACTGGAAACCGGGCAATTGGGTGAATTGCGTGTAGCGGCCCTGCAGCCCCTGGTCCGGAAACCCGAACGCGCCCTTCCCCGGGTTCTTTCCGATGCCGACGCGGAAACCTACCGGCGCATTTTCCAGATTCAGGAAGGCGGCCAGTGGAAGGCCGCCGACAAGCTGATCGCCACCCTGGACAACGATCGGCTGCTCGGTCATGTCATGGCCCAACGCTATCTGCATCCGACCAAGTACCGTTCCAAGTACAAGGAACTGAAGGCGTGGATGGACCGGTACGCCGACCACCCGGAAGCGAAACGCATTTACAAGCTGGCGCTGAAACGCCGGCCCAAGAACTGGCGCCGGCCCAAGGCGCCGGTCAGTGTCTTCGCGCCGGGCCAGAGGATCAAGGTCTCGGCCCGCCAGCCAATCACCATCCCCTCGAAAAAAGGCCTGAACCGCAAGCAGCGCTACCGGGTGGCGTCTCTCAAGCGCCAGATGCGGGGGAGGCTGCGCCAGGGATGGACCAAGTCGGCCAAAAGGATCCTGGGGACGAAAGAAGTCAACCGGCTTTTCAGCCGCGCCGAATATGACGAATACAGCGCCCGGCTGGGATTCGCCTATCTCATCGACGGCCGCGACGAATGGGCCGTACAATGGGCCGGCAAGGCGGCGGGACGTTCGGGAAAGTTCCTGCCGGAAGCCCATTGGACCACGGCCCTGGCCCTGTGGCGGTTGGGCCGCTACGCCGATGCCGCCGGTCACTTCGAAAGCATCGCCGCCAACGGCAAGACTTCACCCTGGTTCATTTCCGCCGGCGCCTTCTGGGCGGCGCGGGCCCACCTGAAAAGCCGGCGGCCGGAGAAGGTCAATTCGCTATTGAAGGTCGCCGCCGACCACCCGCGCACCTTCTATGGCCTTCTGGCTCACCGCATCCTTGGCCTGCCCAGCCCCTTCCGCTGGGAAACGCCGACCATGGAAGAGGCCGCCGTGACCGCCCTGAACAACGTCGGCGCCGTACGGCGGGCCATGGCCCTGATCCAGATCGGCCAGTTCCACCGGGCGGAAAGAGAATTGCGCAATATCGCCATCGGCGCCGATACGGACCTTGCCCGGGGCATCCTGCTGCTGGCCAGCCAGGCCCGGATGCCGGCCCTGTCGGTCCGCCTGGACCGCATGCTGTTCCCCAATGGCGGCGGTTACGACGGCGCCGCCTATCCCCTGCCGGGTTGGCAACCGGAAGGGGGATTCAGCATAGACCGGGCACTGGTCTATGCGGTGGTTCGCCAGGAATCGGCCTTCAAGGCCAATGCCAAAAGCTGGGCCGGCGCCCGCGGCCTGATGCAATTGATGCCCGGCACCGCCAATTTCATGGCCGGCAAGCGGCGCTTTCGCGGCCGCGGCCGCAAGGCCTTGTTCGACCCGGGAATCAACCTCAGGCTGGGCCAACGCTACCTGACCTTCCTCATCGGCGACGGGAAGATTGCCGGCGACCTGTTCAAGCTGACCGCCGCCTGGAACGGCGGCCCCGGCAACCTGAACAAATGGCGGCGCAAGGTAGATTCCCTGGACGACGCCCTGTTCTTTATCGAAACCCTGCCGTCCCGGGAGACCCGCATTTTCATCGAGCGGGTGTTGACCAACTTTTGGATCTACCGGGACCGTCTGGACCAGCCGTCGCCGTCCCTTGACGCCATCGCCGCCGG
>JAJRSS010000050.1 GCA_024278615.1 Alphaproteobacteria bacterium | reverse complement strand
GCTGAGGATTAGTCGCCGCCCGGTGGGGGCCTATATATGCAGGAAGAAGGCGTTTGAAGGAGAGCCGATCGTGAGCGACCGAAAGGACGTACGCAGCCGCCGGGGGCGGGATGCCCGCCGCGCCGCCCGCCAGGAAAAATCGGTCCCCGCGCCCGCCTATATTACCCGCAAGATCCCGCCGGCCGAGGTGCTGGACGATGAAGGCCTGGCCCTCATCGAGGCCAACGCCGAAACGGTGCTGGAAGAAATCGGTATTGATTTCCGCGGCGACGAAGAGGCCCTGGCCCTGTGGCGGGATGCCGGCGCCGAGGTCAGGGGCGACCGGGTGCGCATTCCCCGCGGCCTGGCCCGCAAGCTGATCGACCAGGCCCCTTCCCAGTTCATCCAGCACGCCCGCAATCCGGCCCGCAGCGTCCGCGTCGGCGGCGACGCCACCGTCTTCGCGCCGGTCTATGGGCCGCCCTTCGTCCACGACCTGGACCGGGGCCGCCGTTACGGCACCATCGAGGATTTCAGCAATTTCGTCAAACTGGCCTACATGTTTCCGGCCATCCACCATTCGGGCGGCACGGTATGCGAACCCGTCGACCTGCCGGTGAACAAGCGCCACCTGGACATGGTCTATGCCCACATCAAGTATTCGGACAAGGCCTTCATGGGCTCGGTCACTCACCCGCAACGGGCGGCGGATTCGGTGCGCATGGCGGAAATCCTGTTCGGCGAACGGTTCGTCGCCGGTAACGCGGTGGTCCTCGGCCTGATCAACGTCAACTCGCCCCTGACCTTCGACGCCACCATGCTCGGCGCGCTCAAGGTCTACGCCCGGGCCAACCAGCCGGTGATCGTAACGCCGTTCCTCATTTCCGGCGCCATGGCGCCCGCTTCCGTCGCCGGCACCCTGGCCCAGGCCCTGGCCGAGGGCATGGCGGGGCTGGCCTTCACCCAGTTGGTGCGTCCCGGCGCGCCGGTGGGCTTCGGACTTTTTTCCAGCTCCATGTCCATGCTCTCCGGCGCCCCCACTTTTGGTACCCCGGAACCGACGCTGGTGCTGTTCGGCGCGGCGCAATTGGTCCGCCGGCTGGGCGTTCCCTTCCGTTCCGGCGGCTCGCTGTGCGCTTCCAAGCTGCCCGACGCGCAGGCGGCCTATGAAAGCGCCCAGAGCCTGCTGCCGACCATCCTGGGCGGCGTCAACTTCGTGCTGCACGGGGCCGGCTGGCTGGAAGGGGGGTTGTCGTCCTCTTATGAAAAGTTCGTCATGGACGCCGACCAGTTGGGCATGATGCAGGTGGTGGCGAACGGCGTCGACCTGAGCGAAAACGGCCAGGCCATGGACGCCATCCGCGAGGTTGGACCGGGGGCCCATTATCTGGGTTGCGCCCACACCCAGGCCAATTACGAAACCGCTTTCCACACCTCCGCCGTGGCCGACAATAATTCTTTCGAACAATGGCAGGCGGAAGGCGGGCTGGACATGGCGCAAAGGGCCAACAGGATATGGAAGGAAATGCTGGCCGCCTTCGAGGCGCCGCCCCTTGATGCCGCCATCGACGAGGCCCTCCTGGCTTTCATCGCCGAAAAGAAGGCCAGCTTCCCGGATTCAAACGTTTAATACTACCCTTTACCTGGTGAACCCGATATTCCATGAAGGGAAACCCGTTTTGGAAAATCCTGCGGCGGACCGATGATGGCATCCACTTGGGCGGGTAAACACTTCGGTTGTCGGGGCGCTTTCGGTGAAATTGCATTGGGTTTGATGGCGGTGGGGAAAGGTATGGTCAACTGAAGGGAAGTGTGGAATGAGCGGAATAGAAAACCTTCTGAGCGGTTTCCGAAAATTTCGCGAAATGTACTTCGAGAAGGCTCCGGGCCTGTACCGGGACCTGCTGAGCCACGGCCAGAGCCCGCGCTTCGCGGTGGTCGCCTGTTCGGATTCACGGGTTGATCCGGCGATCGTCCTGCAGACCGAGCCCGGGGATATCTTCGCCGTGCGCAATGTCGCTGCCCTGGTACCGCCCTATGAAGATGACGGACACTACCACGGCACCAGCGCGGCATTGGAATTTGCGGTTGGGGAGCTGGGTGTTGACCATATCATCGTCATCGGCCATGCCCGCTGTGGAGGCATTGAGGCCATGGTCCACAAGCAGGAAGGCGGCAAGGCCGGCGGAAAATTCATAGCCGCCTGGACCGACCTGCTGCGCGAGGCGCGCGAGCGCGCCTTGGCGGTTGATCCCGGGCTTGAAGGCGATGCCTTGCTGGGCGCTTCGGAACGTCAGGCGGTGCGGCTGTCACTCGATAACCTGACCACCTTCCCGTTCGTCCGCGAGGCGATGGCGGCCGGCGATTTGAGCCTGCATGGCTGGTATCTCAACATCTTCGATGGCGCCTTGGAAATCTGGAACCCCGGCACCGAGGCTTTCGAGCGACTGAGCTAGCGGGGTACTGAAAAGCCACCCCTGCCAGACAAGAGAAAAGACAAGGGATAAAAAGTCTATTCCGTTTAATGGATCTCCCGTTCCCGCCGCTGTTCCCGGTGGAAGATATATAGGCCGCTGCCGGCGATGATCAGCGCGCCGGCGACGGTCCATAGATCGGGCAGGTCGCCGAACAGGGTGAAGCCAAACAGGGTCGCCCAGATCAGGTTGGAATAGGTAAAGGGCACTACCGTCGCCGCCGGCGCCAGGCTTAATGAGCGGATCATGCAAAAATGGCCGATGCCGCCCAAAAGGCCCAGGCCGGCCATCAGCAGCCAGCCTTCAAGATCGGGCGCGGTCCAGAAAAAGGGAACCGCCAAGCTGGTGACCACGGCGCCCAGCAACGCCGTGTAGTACAATGTCGTCATGCCCTGTTCCGTATGGGTGAGCACCCTGGTGGCGATCTGGTAAAGGGCGTAAGTCACCGCCGCCCCCAAAGGCAACAGGGCGGCCAGTTCCACCATGTCCGTACCCGGGCGGATGATGACCAAAGCGCCGGTAAAGCCGATGACCACCCCGGCCCACCGCCGGCGGCCCACGTGTTCCTTCAACAAAGGCATGGACAGCGCCGTGACCACCAGGGGGCCGACGAGCATGATGGCGCTGGCGGTGACCAGTTGGTTGTATTGCAGGCCGGTGAAAAACAGGATGGTGGTGGACAGCAAAAAGATGGAGCGCAAGAGCTGAAGGCGGAGCCGCCCGGTGCGCAGCACGGCGGGCAACTGCCGATTCAGGTAGAGGGTCAGCAACAGCACGTGGAAGGCGAAGCGGGCCCAAACCACCTGGGCTACCGGATAGGATTCCATCAGGACCTTGGCCACCGCGTCCATGGTGACGAACATCAACATGGTGACCAGCATCCAGAAGATGCCTTTTTTGGCGTTACCGGTCTGCGGCGGTTCGGGTGAAATCACGGCGGGGGCGGCCATATCGGTGGACCAGTGGTGAAGGAGGGAAAATCAAGAAGCGCACGGCACCACACACCGGTCATGATGTAAATTGAATTCTGCGCTATGGTGGGCCGCGAAACTGGAGGCCGCAGATATGAAAAAGCGCAAAGGGGAGCCCTGGATGGCGGCGGTCGACTATGGCCGCTCCCTGTCCGGATTTACCGTCAATTTGCTGGTGCGGGATATCCGCGCCGCCATTCCCTTTCATTTTCAGGTTCTGGACGCCCAGGTGGTCAATTCGGATGCGGATTTCGCCGTTCTCAGGCACCAGCAGGCGGAGTGGATGCTGCACGCCGACCACACCTATGAAGGCCATCCCCTGGCCGCCAGCCTGGGTCCCGACGTATACCGGGGCCTGGGCGCCGAATTGCGCCTGCAGGGCCGGGACCCGGATGAAGCGGAAGCCATTGCTCGCAAACTGGGATTCACGGTTCTCGTCCCGGCCCAGGACAAGCCCCACGGCCTGCGCGAAGCCTGTGTGGTGGATGGCGACGGTTATCTGTGGGTGCCGGGCGTGGCGCTGGAGGACTAAGCGGGCGGCCCTGATCCCCCCGGATGATTTGATGCCCTCTGAAACGCCGCAATCTTTTCCCGGGATGCTTGAACGCCTGAAGCGGCATGTCACCGAACTGGTGCGGCTGGCCGGGCCGGTGGTGGTTACCCGTGCCGGGATCATGGCCATGGCCCTGGTGGACACCATCATGGTCGGCCGCTACGCCACCCGGGACCTGGCCGACCTGTCCATCGCCATGGCCGTCTTCGCGCCGGTGATGGTGACCCTCATGGGCATGATGACGGGCACCATCGTGGTCGCGGCCAATGCCTTCGGCCGCGGGGAATTTTCCCAATGCGGCGCCGCTTGGCGGCGTTCCCTGCCCTACGCGGCGGGGCTGGGCATTTTCGGCGCCGTGATTAGTTTCTTCGGTGGGACCATGCTTGGTTTTACCTCCCTGGATGAAGGGTTGGTTGAAAGGGGCAGCGCCGTACTCAGGGTCCTGGGGGTCGGACTTTTCCCCACCGTGCTGTTTCTGGCCAGCAACTTCTTCCTTGAAGGCGTCAAGCGGCCCAAGCCGGCGATGTTCATCACCATCGCCGCCAACCTGCTCAACATCGGGCTCAACTGGGTGTTCATATACGGCCACTGGGGATTTCCCGCCCTCGGCGCCCTGGGTTCGGCCCTGGCGACCAGCGGCGTGCGCACATTCATGGCGGTCGGAATTTTGTTGTACATATGGAACATGGGCGATCACGCCCGCTTCGCCGTCAGGGTCAGGCCCAAAGGCGGCTGGAAGGCGTGGGCGCACCAGCGCCGGCTGGGCTATGCGGGCGCCGTCGCCATCGGCGCCGAGGTCTTCGCCTTCGGGGTGATCAATGTCATGGCCGGCCATTTGGGCACCTTGGCCCTGGCCGCCTATTCCATCGGTCACAACATCTTCGCCATTGCCTTCATGATAGCGCTGGGCTTCGGCATCGCCACCGGCGTCCGCGTCGGCATCGCCCATGGCCGCCGGGATTATTCGGACCTGGCCCTGGCCGGGTGGACGGGGCTGGGCGTCAATGCCCTGGTCATGGCCGCGGCGGGCGTATTCATCTACCTGCTTCCGGCCGCTATCGTCGGCGTCTATACCAAGGACACCGAACTGATCGCCTTTTTCGTTCCCATCATGGCGACCGTGGCGGTCATTCCCCTGATGGACGGCGGCGTAATCGTCATCGCCCAGGCCCTTCGCGGCCGGGGCGAAACCTGGGCGCCGATGACTATTTTCGTCGGCTCCTATTTCGGCGTCATGGCGCCCTTAAGCTGGTATCTGGCCTTCGAGCTGGGCCGGGGAGCGCAAGGCCTGTTCGAAGGTATTTTCCTGGGCAGCGCCTTCGTCCTGGCGCTGTTGGCCCTGCGTTTCCACTGGCTTACGGTACGCGACCGGCGTTAGGCCCCCTACCAGCCGCCGCCACCGCCCCCGCCGCCGGAAAAGCCGCCGCCACCGGCCCGGCCAGCGGGGTGAGCGCGGCCAAAAGGAAAATCAGGAATGGGCGGATCACCATCACCGCTCCTCGGTATCAGTCGAAGGCGGCCTCGGGCACGGCCCGGTCGGCCTCGTTCTCCAGCTCGAAGAACTCCGCCTGCATGAAAGTGAACATCTTGGCGATCATGTTGGAGGGGAAGGACTCGATCATGATGTTCAGGTTGCGGACGGAGCCGTTGTAATACCGCCGGGCCAATTGAATCTGCTCCTCCATCTCGTTCAGGGTGGCCTGCAATT
>JAJRSS010000049.1 GCA_024278615.1 Alphaproteobacteria bacterium | reverse complement strand
GACACCAAAATTGAAAGACGGTTCCCGGAAATACAGGGGCATCAACTGGGCATGAATATCGGTAAAGTTGAGCAAGGTTACCTGCCCCAGGGTATCGAATTCGAGAAGCTTTTCCTGGCTGATGGTCTGGTGGGCGGCGGCACGGCTCAAGTTCCCCGCCGCACCGTAAAGGGCTGCCGTGGCCGCCGTGACCTGTAAAAAATCCCTGCGGGTAAGCATGATTCAACTCCGGCTTATGGTTGTTCCACTACAATCGCTGTTCAGCTTGGGGCGCAAAACCAGAAAAAAAAGGGCGGCATCAGGCCAAGGCCATCATGCCGCCCCCCTTTTGCAAGGGCGCGTCCTCACATGCGTACCGATGGCGTCTCCATGGGCAGGTCCCTGGCGCGGTCCATAAGAAAGAGCTCGAGATTGGTGTATTCGTCCGTGCCCTGTTTATACGGCGCTGCCCGAACCTGTTTGTTGCAACCGCGGAACCGGCGGTGCAGCGAGCCCACTTTCTGCCATTTCAGGCGGTAGGTGGGAAAGCCGTTGGGCATTCCCTGGCTCAGCAGGTTGGAACGGATCATGGTCGCCGGATAGTCGACGTGGCAGTTGGCGCACGCCATGTCGAGCATGCCGCGCCGTTGATTGTAGAACTTCTTTCCGGCTTCGTAGAAGGGCTTGGCCGGGCCGTCGATCTTGACGTTGACCGGCATGCCGCGGGACTGGAGCTTGACATACGCCGTCATGCCCAGCATCTCGTCGGATTCCCATTTCCACGGCTTGGCCTTCATCCGGTTTTCGCGCTCCCAATTGATGCGGTGCTGGAGCGCCATCAATTTTTTGGTCTCGCCGCTATACTTGGGATAGGTGGCGCCGACGCCCTTCATCGAATCCGGGGCGTCCCCGTGACACGAGGCGCAGGACTTGCCCGCCGCGCCGTCGACCTTGGACCAGTTTTCCTCGCCGATATCCACCCACAGGAAGGCCGGATTTTCGAAATCGTCGTCCTGTACCGTCCGAGTCGCGGCGGTGGCGAAAACATATCCGGTCATTTTTTCACCGACGATGTAATTCTTGACCCGCGGGTCCTCCAGCCGCTTTTCCAACGCCGTTTTTTCCTTGGGGGCGGCGGCGACGCAGGCCGCGAGCAAGACGCTGGCGCCGACGGCCACCGTAACCCTGATTATCGTTCTTTTCATGACGCAGTTCCTCCCGATGTCCGCGGTCAAGTTACAGCAATATCCTTCGACGCCGTGACGGTTTTTCCCTTGTCGTCTGTCCAGGCGAATTCGAATGTTCCGCTCTTGTCGACGGTCACATAGAAGGCGAAATAGGGGTTGGCCGCGATGGCCGGATACATGTCGGCGCTGAACACTTCCTTGCCGCCGAACTTGCAAGAGAAATTATTGATGATCATGCGCGGGATCAGCTTGCCGTCCTTGCCTTTCCGCCTTCCCGTCTCCATCTTGTGGGAAATCAGGGTCTTGATCTGAATCTGTTCCCCCTTCTTGGCTGATTTGGGAACCTTGATACGAGGTTTTTTAGCCATGGTCTGTCATCCCTTCCTTTCGATCAGCCGCCGCATCCGCCGATGGTGACCTTCACTTGTTTCTTGCCGGTATAGACCGAACCGTCGCTCATCACGGCGGCGGCCACCACATTCTGGGTCTTGCCCAAGCGCATGCGGGTGGAAATTTCGGCTTTGCCGAGAGCCGGTGTCAGATTGAAATTGACGACCTCGGGATTGGGGTTTCCTTCGGCCATGACAATAATGGTCTTGACGTAATCGCCCGAGGTCATTGGGCTGTCCACGGAAACCGTAATCGGCACTGTCCGTCCGTTTTCGGCGATTTCCGGCAGCTTGATGGTGACCTTGCCTGCCTTGGCGGCGGTGCCGATTATTTTCTTCAACGCTTCGGCCGTCGACTCCGGCGTGGCGAAAGCGCTGCCCGAGGCCAGGCCGCCGCCGGCAATGGCCATGACGCCGACACCCGCCGCTTTCAGGATATCGCGCCGGCCCAGTACGCGCCTTTTTTCGCCTGTGTCTTCCAACATCTTCATCTCCTTTTCAAAAAGGCATTAACTGCCTCACTACTCCTTCAAGGTCATCAGGTAGGCGACGATATCCTCGACCTCTTGGGCGCTAACGATGGTCTTTCCCTGCCATTTCTTCAGTACCCGGTGAAGCCCCGTCGAACGATAGAACGCCGGCATGATGGTGTCCGGGTTGATGACCTTGGAATCGATGACGCGCATGCGAAGCTCGGCCTCGCTCAAGCGGCTGCCGACGCCGAGCAGCGGCGGGCCCACCTGGCCGTGATCAGCCTGTTCCGGGATCGGCATGTCGTGGCAGGCAAGACAATTGCCCTTCCGCCGGTTGATCGCCGTTTTCTTGCCATTGGCCGGGTCTCCCGGCTTGCCGGTCAGGGACTGGGGTACGGTGTCTTCGACGATTTTGTATTCGACCGCGTTGGCGGAGCCGGCGGCAATCGCGCCGGTTAAAGCTGCACCTAAAACGGCGCCTATAAGTAATTGATATTTCATCATCCCTCCCCTGGCACGCGTAAAAAAAGACGCGCGTATTCGTTGGATTTAGAAAAAGTCTGTATCCTCCCCGCCCGATTTTATTTCGGGTCTTCTAATATTAGTGGATTATAACCTACTGAGTAATTTGACCTAGCGCAAGCCCCTCGTACGTGTAGGGCTACCTTCACCGGCAACCTCAATTTTCGCCAATAGGTAGATAGTCTGCTTCGCCGGCCTTTCATTCCGTCCGCCCACTGCTCAGTCGGAGGAGAACAGTGCCCCCATGGCGCCGACCAGGCTGCCTTCCTCAAGGTATTTCATGCCCAGCATACAGCCCAGGATAATGGAGACCAGGGCGATCAGTGAGCCCAGTGCCAGGGTGGACAGGCCGGTCAGGCCCTGGCCGATGGTACAGCCCAGCGCCATCACGCCGCCGGTGCCCATGAGCGCCGCGCCGAGCATGTTGCGAAGCATGTCGTCGCTGCTGGCGAAGGATTCCAGGTTGAAGGCGCGACTGGCCATGGCGGCGACGAACGAGCCGGCGATTACGCCGCCGACCGCGGAAACGCCGAAGTTGATGGTGGCGCCGGAAAAAGTCATCAGGTACTGGAGGCTATCGCCGGTGGGAGAAACAAAACTGAAGGAAGTCAATTGCACCGGGTCGAAATCGTCCTGGCCCAACACGCCGGTAATCCACCAGGCGACGAGAATCAATGCGCCGATGCTGACCCCGGCGAAGATATCCCGGGCCGAAGCGCGAAACGCGCTGTTCTTGAAGCAGAAAAACAACAACCCACCGACAAGGATGACGGCCAGGACCCCGCGCACCGTTCCCACTTCCATCCCCAGCGCAACGGCGATCATGTCCGGAATGCCTTGGGATTCCAGGTTGGCCTGGGAAAGGTCGATGTTGGTCGCTGCCTCCATCGAGACACGGCCCAGGCCGATCAGGCCGCGCAGGGTGGTGTAGGCGAATATGCCCATGATGATGATGACCATCACCGATTTCAGGTTGCCGCCGCCGATCCGGACCAGGTTCTTGATGGCGCATCCGCCGGCCATGGTCATGCCGAACCCGAACATCAGTCCGCCGGCGATGGCGCCCAGCCACCCCAGGTTGGGGGTCAGATAAATGGACGTATTAATGTCGATGATCCCCAGGCCGTGCATGGCCTGGGTCCCGGCGATGGCCACCGCCATGGCCAGCAGCCAGGCCCTGAACCGCCGCGAATCCCCCATCAGGATCATGTCGGAGATACCGCCCATGGCGCAGAAATTGGTCCGGTTGACGATGGCGCCGAACACGGCGGCGGCGAAAAATCCGGCAGTGGCGATGACGGTGGTTACCGGCAGGTCTTCCATTGTTGTCTTCCTCTTTCCCGCATTCCAATGGTGGCGCCCCGGCAACGGGGATCCCAGCCCACGGGGCTGAAATTAAGGCACCCTATAATGTATTTGACTCGGCGAGTATATTCGATTTTTCTAATAACAGGCCCGGGAAGGATCAAATTGCCGTGAAATCCACCCATGAAACAGCAGATATCCTATATTTACCGGGAGTTGCCGGGTGCTTGGATGGGTGAGCTGTGGGCAATTTATGCTACCCGTTTCTTACATTTGATCTTCAGGTTGCTTCCATATTGAAGAAATCTTAGTGTCTGTCCGGGAAAAAGTTGCTTTGGGTGAATCATTTATGATTCTGTTGTGGCCACTGATTCGTTTTTCGGGAGGTGGCTATGTGGACTGGCAAGAACCGAGGCCTGTACGAGCGCAAGGGCCTGCGTTATCCG
>JAJRSS010000048.1 GCA_024278615.1 Alphaproteobacteria bacterium | reverse complement strand
CCTGGGCGGTATCGGGAATGATGATGCCGCCGGATGTCTTTTCTTCCTGATCCACGCGCTTGACCAGCACGCGGTCATGTAGAGGCCTGAACTTCATGTTATATCTCCGTTAACCTCTTGAGAAACAAGGATTTAGCTGAGCTGTTAGCACTCTAGCTTGGTGAGTGCCAGCGAAATAAGCGTTTTATGGCCGCATGTCAAGGGTAGGGGTTCGGATTTTCCGGCGCCAGCGTTCGGCGAGCGGGATTATGGGGCCGGGAACCGCGGGAAAAGGGGGAAAACCCCGCTACCCGCCGCCGTTCGCCTGGGGGAAGGATTCACCCCGGAATATTTGGCGGAATATTTGGCCGCGTGTTCGGCCGTGGGCCGGCTGGTTGAAAGGGACCCCGCAACCCAGTACAACACCGCCACGCCACCGGAATCCGGTCGCCAAGTTCATGCAAGGGCCGGAACCGGTTCGCGGGGAGCGCCATGGAATTCATAAACCAGGCAGGGGAGGTCTTCGGTCCGGTTGGCGTGGCGTGGATCACGGACCATTTCATTCCCGCTCTCGAGCAGGTTTACGGCCTTATCGCCGTGTTGACCGTGGGCTTGGCTTTGGTCGGCTTCGGCGCCGTGGTCGTGGGCCGTCACCGGGTCCGGTCCGCCGACCTGGTGTGCGGCTGGGGGGTGGTCGGTCTGGTGCTGACCCTGATGGGGGTATTCACCCAGGTTCCGTTCGTTCACGTCACCGTCGCTTTGGGGTTCCTGTCCATCCCGGCGATTGTTTTCATCGCGTTCCGGGATGATCACGTCCTGGTCGCCGGTACCGGCAGGATTCTGACCCTCACGGCGCCGCTGTTTCTGCTGGCCGCCGCCATGACCGCCTCCCAATGGGCTGAATTTTCCCAGTGGCTGATGATGGAACGGTTTATCTGGGACCAGGATGCCTTTCCCCGCCTCGGTTTGCCCAAACTCCTGGCCGAAGACCCCGCCCATCCCTATGGGGTTCCCCTGATGACCTACCCGGCCAGCCGTCTGGCGGGCTTTTTCGTCGAAAACGCCGGGCCGTTATTCAACCTGCTTTTGCTGTTCAGCTTTGCCCTGGCGGTGATGGAATTGATCCGCCGCGCCGCCGGCCGGGCCGGCGACGGGGTTCCGGGCTGGGGTATGGCCGCCCTTGGCATCCTGGTGGTAACGGTCTTCAATCCCACCTTCACCCCCAGGGTGCTGCTGACCACGAATACCGATTTGCCGGCGGCGGTGGCGGTGGCCTTCGCCGCCCTCGCCGGCTGGTCCATGCTGGCCGGTCTTGCCCAGGACAGGCAACAGGGACGGGCCAGGACCGGCCAGGCATGGCAGGGCGCCCTGCAGATGGGGCTGGTCCTGGCCGCCCTGGTTGGCGCCCAGCGGACGGCGCCCGTCTTGAGCGTTCTGCTGGTGGCGGGGGTTTTCCTGGCCGGCCTCAGGGACCCCCGGGTCGGGCTGTGGCGCCTGGCGGCGCTGTTGCCGTTGATTGTTGTCCCGCCGGCGGTGATGTACGGCGTGTGGGGTTTTCATGTGGCCGAGGCCCTGCCCGGCGGCGTCTATGGCCTGCGCTGGTTCGAAACCTGGAATGCCCAGGGGATTCCGATCATCGCCGCCGGCCTGGCCAGGGTCATGCTTGCCCATGGCGCTTATTTCATCCTCGCCCTGATCATCGTGGCCTTCGGTTTCAAGGCGCTGTTTCGGTTCGCCGGAGACCTGGACCGGCTGGCGATCATCGCCGCCACCGTCATTGGCGGATACAACGCCTATCTGTTCTACACCTATGTGGCCGTCTTCAGTGGCGGCGATGCGGCCACCGCCGCGTCCTATTGGCGCGGTAACACCCAACTTGGGCTGCTGGCCGTCGCCTTTGGCGCCTACGGCGGCGCGTTGTTGTGGCGCCGCTATCTGTTCAGCCGCTTAAGGACCGTACCCGCCGCGATCGCCGTGACGCTGGTCATCGCCCTGCCGGTGATCTTCGCCGACAAGCTGCGCTTTGATCTCAGCCCGCCCAATCAGTTCGTCAGGTCCATCGGCGAAGAGCTGGCGGCATCCCTGCCGCCGGATTCCCGGCTCATGGTCATCGACCCCCAGGAAACGGGCCTTTACGCCAAGATGATGGGCTACCTGCTGTACGGGACGGCCCAAATGGCGGGCGAGGTGAACCTGTTGCACGGATTCGGCGCCGATGGCGTCCGCCGCCAAATTCAAAAATACAAGCCCACCCACATCTGGGTGCGTACGCGGAATGGGGCGGTGGCGGCGGCGCTGAACCTGAAGCTCGAGGAGCGAACGGCCTACC
Organism: Alphaproteobacteria bacterium; assembly: GCA_024278615.1. Lineage (GTDB taxonomy): Bacteria > Pseudomonadota > Alphaproteobacteria > Rhodospirillales > 2-02-FULL-58-16 > JAJRSS01. The sequence goes on along the minus strand of JAJRSS010000048.1, from coordinate 2,842 downwards.
TGCTCAGGCGGGGCGGTCAGGGCTGGGAGGTGGCGCAATCATGGGCCTACCCCGGGGCCGGCCCGCCGGCGGACGACCCCGGCTGAGCCGCGGGAACGGATCCGCTCAGCGCTTGCCGCGCCGGTGGATGATGCCCGGATTGGCGATGGCGGTTTCGGCCGCCCACACGGCGATGAACCGGTTGCGGAACGGATGCGTGAATACGGGCACCGGGCCGGGCGGCAGGGACCGGTAATAGGAAATAATGCGGCCCTTGGGGTTGGCCTTCAGCCATTTCGCCTCGTCGCCGGCCTTCAGGCCGATCACCGCTATCGGTTTTTCCAGCCGGCCCAGGAAGTTGAACTGGCCGTGATATTTCCCGACATGGGCCAGGGCGACGCCTTCCCGTTCCCACTGGCCCAGCCTGGCCGCCACCGCCGTCAGGTCATAGGCCTTGTCCAGCAAGGGCCGCGCGGCCAGATGAACCACCACCACCATGACCGCCGAGAGCCCGGTGACCATGGCCAGGCGGATGGCCGGCCCGGGCAGGGGCAGGGCGGTGGTCACGCCGGCCACCACCAGCAGCCATCCCCAACCGGATTCCACCATCAGGGCCTGGGCCGGCAGGGGAAAGTACCCGGCCGCCATCGGCGCCAACGCCAGGACAAAGCCAAGGATAATCGCCAACAGGGCAGGGGGGTATTGGTCCCATTGGGATTCGCGCATTTCCGCATGGCGGCCGCCGATCAGCCTGGCGGCCATCAGGGCCAGGGCCGGGAAAACCGGCAGCAGGTAGTGAAGCTGTTTGCCGCTGATCAGGGAAAAGATAATCAGGGCGGGCAGGAACCAGGCCAGGCAAAAGCGCAAGCCGCCGTCGGCCCGGCGACTATTCTCCGCCGTTCCTGGTTTCGCCGTATCCGGCTTTGATTTACCGGCGGCGGGAAGATCGGCGCCGTCCGAAAGCCGGGTTGAAAGCTGGGCCGAAAGTTGGGCCGGTAGTTGGGAAAGGGGGTTGCGCCGCCGTGATCCCCCATCGGCCCGCCATTTGGCTTCCCACACCGCCCGCCACAGGGGCGGCCAGATAATCCACGGCAATGCCAAGGGCGGCAGCACCGCCATGTACCACCACCAGGGCCGGCCATGGGCGAAGGAATCGACCATGCGGCCGGCGGACTGGCCCCAGAAAATGGCTTCCCGGTATTCGGCTCCACCGGTGACCGCGGCGGGGATCGCCCAAACCAGTCCCATGGCGGCGCCGGCCAGCACCCCCGCCGCCACGCCGCCGTACCAGCGTTTCCACGGTGGCGGCGCCTTCGCCGTACCCCGGGCCGTTCCCCGGGCCGCATCCAGAAACGGCGCCCACATCGGCGCCAGCAACGCCACCGGCAGGGTATGGACCAGGATCGCCGGGCCCTTGGCCAGGATGCCGAGCCCGATCCCCAGGCCGAAAACCAGGAATCCCCCCACGAATCGGCCTCGCCAGGCGGCCAACAGGCCGCTCAGGGCGACGACCGTGAAAAAGGCGAGCAGCATGTCGAACATGGTCAGGGTGGTGAACAGGGTCCAGAAAACCGAACCCAGCAGGATCACCGGAGCGACGCCGGAAACCGCCCGGGCGTACGGCCACAGGCCCAGGGTCAGGCGGGAGGTAAGGAACAGGGTGCCCAGCCCGAACAGGGGCGCCACCATTCTTGGCCACCATTCGACGACGCCGAACGCCGCCCACCCCAGGTTGATGGCCCAGAACAGCAAGGGCGGCTTGTGGCTGTAGGGTTCGCCGTTCAGGTGGGGGACCAGGAAGTTCCCGTCCCGCCACATCTCCCAGGCGACGGCCAGGTACCGGGTTTCATCGACCGGCAAAAGGGGGCGCGTCAGCATGGCCACCGCCATCAGGGCGGCCCACAGGCCCAGCCACACCAATGCCGGAGGGGCGATCCGCCAGCCGGCCGGGGTTGTCGCCGGCTCCCTCACCGGCCGCCATCCGTGCGGTTTTTACCGCCCGAGGCTTCGGCCCCGGTTTCCAACTGCTTTTCCAGCCGGCCGCCGAGGGTCCTGCCGTGCCGGTGCTTGCGGTAAAGGTACACCCCCAGGACGCCGGAAACGATGAACAGCACCACGCTGAGGCCGATGCGAAACGCCGGATCCAGCGTGATACCGCTGCCGGCCAGGGCGAAAACCATGGTCTGGGGCAGGTAGCCGATGGCCGAACCCAGAAAGAACGGCCACGGGCTGACACTGGTCACGCCGGCGGTCAGGGAGATGACCAGGTTGCTGCCCGCCGGCAACAGGCGGATCAGCAGGGCCATGGAAAAAGGGTTGCCGCGCAGGAAATCGTCGACCTTCCCGATGCGGCCGGAAAACCTGGCCGCCACCAGGTCGCGGCCCATGGCCCGGGCGAAGGAAAAGGTGATGACGCAGCCGCCGATGGCCGCCGCCGCCGCCGCCACCGTTCCCCAGACAAAGCCGAAGACATAGCCGCCGAGGAAACTGATGACCTGGCGGGGAACGCCCACGGCGATGAACAGGGCCCCGGCGGCGGCGAAAATGACCCCGCCCATGGAACCCTGGCGGCGAATGAAGCCGTCGACCCATTCCTTGTCCAGGGCGGCGCCCCACTGGGTGGTCTTGAGCACCAGGCCGGCGGCCACCAGGGCGCCGATCAGGGCCAAGCCGCGAAGGAGGATGCGCGGGTTCACGGCCGGCTGCTTTCCCCGCTGTCCGTGGTCGTGGCCGGGTCGATTTCCGGCACGCTGCCCCGCCGTTGCAGCCACATCACGCCCAGCAAATCGATGACGCCCACCCACAAGCGGTCCAGCACGCCGTACTTGGACGTGCCCCGCCGCCGGGGCCGGTGGCCGACGGG
>JAJRSS010000047.1 GCA_024278615.1 Alphaproteobacteria bacterium | reverse complement strand
GGGGGTGAACGGCGGCCGCACCCGCAGCCATCCCGCATCGCCGGTGCGCCTGGAGACCACGTATTTCAGCACCGGCACCAGGGGCCGTTTGTCGAAGGCGGCGCGCACCCGGGAAATAGCGTCCTGAAGGTCTTCGGCCCCGTCGCCGCCGGCCGCCCAGGCGTCATAGGTCCGGCGGATGGCCGAGGCGTTGACGTTGGCCGTGGCGGTGATGCAGCCGGCGCCGCCGGCCCTGAGCGCCGGCAGCAGCAGGATTTCGGATCCGGGAAAGATGGCCAGTCCGGGGAAGCGTTGGATCAGGTCCGAGGTGCTTTGCCAATCGCCGGTGCTGTCCTTGATGCCGGCGATGGTGTCCGGATAGGCGGCCACAAGCTTTTCGATCAGGCCATGGGGGATGGGCACGCCCGACAGCTTGGGGAAATGATACAGGTAAATGCGAAGGCGGCTGTCGGCGACCCCGTCGATGATTCGGGCATAGGCATCGAACAGGCCCTGGTCGGACGCTTTCTTGAAATAGAATGGCGGCAGCATCAGCACCGACCGGACTCCCAGCGACAGGGCATGGGCGGTCAACTGGATGGTTTCGGGAAAGTTGCACAGGCCGGTACCCGCCATCAGGCGGCCGGCCGGCGCGCCGGCGTTCACCGCCGCTTCCAGCACCGCCATGCGCTCGGCGACGGAAAAGGAATTGGCCTCGCCGGTGGTGCCGAACACGACGACACCGTGGCAGCCGTCGTCGAGCAGTTTCACAACCAGCTCGGCGTAGCGGGCGCCGTCCGGGCCGAGGCTTGCGTCCACCGGCGTCAGCGCCGGGGCCCAAACGCCCACCGCCCGGTCTTTCCGGCCGGATTGGGCCGTCATTTCCGTCTGTTCCGTTTTGGCATCCATGGTCTGGGTTCCTTCAATCTGTTTAACCGGTCTGTTTAACCGGCCCGTTCAAGCAGCAGGCGGGCGCACATCAGGTCCAGGTGCCCGCCGCCGCCGTTCTTGAAAAAGGTAATTTCCTCTTCCGTTTCCCGGCCCCGCTTCTCGCCCCGGCAAAGCTGGTACAGGTCGGCCTGGATCTGGTCCTCGCTGAGCACGCCGGTTTCAAGGGGGATGGTGATATCACCCACTTCGCCGATGGTGGTCAACCGGCAATCGACGAAAACCCGGCTCCGGCGCACCGCCTGGTCATCGGCTTCCCGGGTGGTGGCGGTGAAGGCGCCGACCAGGTCCAGGTGGGCGCCGGGCTTCAGCCATTCGCCGTGGATCAGGGGCAGCGGCGACAGGGTCGCCGTGCAGATGATATCCGCCTCCTTGGCGGCGGCCTCCAGGTCCCGGGAAGCCTCGATCCCGGCCCCGTTCAAATTCAGGGAACGGGCCAGTTTTTCCGCCTTTTCGGCGGTGCGGTTCCACAGGACCACCCGGTTGATGGACGGCCTTGCGGTCCGGTGGGCCTCGATCAGGTGGGGGGCCATGGCCCCGGCGCCGACCATGAGCAGGGTTTGGGCGTCCTGGCGGGCCAGGAAACGGGCGCCCAGCGCGGAATCCGCCGCCGTCTTGCGCCAGGTCAGCACGGTGCCGTCCAGGGCCGCCAGGGGCCGGCCGTTGGCCCCGTCGAAGATTACATACACCGCCTGTACCGAAGGCAGGCCTTCGCCGCCGCCGGCGTTTTCCGGGAAAACGGTAACCAGCTTGACCCCCGCCGCCTTGCGGTTCTGCCAGGCGGCGCGAAGGAAAAAATAGGTCGGCCCGCCGCCCGCCGGTCCACCGGGGGGCCCATCCGGTGAGGAAGGCTGTTCCAGCAGCATGTCCTGCATGGCGTCCATATCCTCGCCGTGGGCCATTTCAAGCCCGTCGATAAGGTAAGGATAATCCAGCAGGGCGCGCACTTGGTCGGCGTCGAAATACTTCATGGCCGGTGGGATTTTGTACCGTGTTGGGGTTTTGTTACGGGTTCACTTTCACGATCAATTTTTCGGCCCGCTTGGTTTCCGGATCGAACTGGTAGCGGTTGGTATGATTGATATGCCTGCCGTACACGTGCAGGGACAGGCTGATCTCGTCGCCCGGGTTATAAACGGCGTGAATTTCCCGGGGCTGGAGGGCGACGCACTCGCCCGGTTTGGCGATCAGTTCTCCGACCTTGGTGATATCGGCGAATTCCGGGTTTGAACCGTCATCTTCCCTGCGCCACCAGATATTGCATTCGTTCCCTTCGATGCCGGTAACCAGGGCCCAGGTGCCGTGGTCGTGGGCCGGCGTGCCCCGGCCCGGCAGCCAGGAAATGACGAACACCGCCAGGGTGTGATCTTCTTCCTCGTGCAGCAAGTTGACGCCGAAACCCTGTTCCTCGCCGCAGACCCGGTATTCCTCTTTCTTCAGCGCCGGGTTTTTGACCAGCTTCTGGGCCAGGGGCTTCAGGCGGCCGATGATTTTCGCGACCTCATCGGTTTCCGCCGTGACCGTCCGCATGGCCTGGATGAAATCGGACAATTCGTAGTTGGCTTCCGGCACGGGCCGCCTCCCTTTATCCTTACGGCATACCGCCAAGAATGGATGGTACCACAAGTCCGGCTGTCGGCTATAGTTCCTGTTCCAGGCGCCGGGCAGGCCGTTGTCGCTCATGTTGGAAGTATGGGCGCCGAAAACGATACGGTTCCTCAGCGTCTTGTGGCGCGGGTGAGGGGCGATAACAGGTCGGGAAATGTGGGGTCCATGGTGGATTTCCCGCCGTCCCGTTTTAATAGCCGGTATTGGCCCAAACCACCATGACCGTGACAGGCCCGACCTTGAATTCGACCATGGTTTCGCCGTTTTTGGTTCTTAGAAACCAGGTTCCTTCCGGTTCGGAAACGAAAATTTAAGCCCGGTCCGGCAGGATGGCTGAACATGAAATCCATATGACCGTGAGACAATTCATGACCCCTTCAAATCGCTTTATCCGTCGCCACCCGCAAGTTTCACTCCTCTATCTTGCCGCCGTCGGTTTGGCCGTCGGGCTCACGGCTCCGGTCCAGGCAAAGGAAGCCGGGGCCGGAGAGGCGCTGGTCCTGAAAAGGGTCATGTTGTCCACCGGCGGCGTTGGCTATTTCGAACTGGAAGCGGTTGTCGACGGCGCGGGAGAACTGGCGCTCACCGTTCCCCTGGATCAGGTGGACGACGTATTGAAAAGCATTGTGGTTTACGATGACGCCGGCGGTGTCGGCGCCATCAGCCTGCCCGGCCGCCAGCCCCTCGGCCAGGCTTTCCGCGACCTGCCCTT
>JAJRSS010000046.1 GCA_024278615.1 Alphaproteobacteria bacterium | reverse complement strand
CCGGTCCGGCAAGACGGAATAGCCGGGCGGGAAGCGGTGACAGCCCTATCGCCGACGACAAATAGAAGACGACAAATAGAAAATGATTCCACAGACTATTTCTCGTTAACGGGACGGTAAAGAAAATCCGGTATTAGTTCCCGGCACCCCATGGGGAGAGAATTCCCCATGGGCCGCCAGAAACTGGGCGCTGAATATGGCCAGGGTAAAGCCATCGTGAACAACCCCATCAAGCTGGGAATCAAATTTCCGAAATACGTCAACCTGGGTCCCGAGGAGCAGGCGGTCCTGACCAGGGGGATAACCGCGGTGATAGCCCGGCTGCAGGAAAAGGGCGTCATCCCGGGCGCCGCCACCCTGGATACCCTGCTCGACAATCCCCGCCTGATGCAATTGTTCATGGCCAAGTTCCGGGACAACCGGGACCTGACCCGCGACCTTGTCGTCGACAAGACCGGCAAGCCCGTCGACGGCGAAAACGAGCCCCTGCATTGCGGCTTGTCCCTGGCTCAGGTGGAGCGGTGGTTGGTTTTTGCCTGCGCCGAAAAAGCTTTCGCCGAAACCGTCAAATCGACGGGGGGCGCGTTTCCGGCGGAAATCAAGGCCCATCTGGCCTTTGCCTGGCAACTGCCCCTGCTGGAGGCCTACAAGCGGCCCGATGTTTCGATCTATTTCCGTGAACTGGGCGAAGGCATGCTGTTGCTCAAGACGGCGGCAGCGGTCGAGGCCATAGTTACCACCGATATCGCGGACCTTAGAAAAGCCCGGGAAGCCGTGGGCGGCCGCTTCGAGGAAATGCTGAAAACGGCGCCTCAGGCGGTCAAGGCCCTTTCCCGTTGCGGGGAAAAGCAGTTCGCTTTCTACGAAAAGGTTGCCGGCGACCGCATCTGGCGGTTTTTCGGCGGCGAGAACCAACAGCTTGTGGTGGAATTACTGGCCCTGGACGCCAAACGGGTGCTGGCGCTGGGGCCCAACTTCGCCGACCTGTGCATCGAATCTTACCGGCTTTTGGAGGAAATCCCCACGCCGACCCTGGTGCCGTTCATGAAATCCATGAGTGCCGCCTTCGGCGGTTCCGGCCGCACACTGTTGAACGAACCGCAGTTCGCCGAACGGTTTCTTCGCGGCGTCATCGATGACTTCCGCACCATGGAAGCCGAGACCGAAAAACAGATCAATGCCGTGACGGAAGCGGCGGTGATGAAATGGGACGTCGTCAAGCCGCAAATCGCCCAATGGATAAAAAGCCGGGGATAAAAAGCCGAAGATAGAAAGCCGGGGATAAAAAGTTCCCCGTGAACAACCCCAAACGCCTTTGATTTACTGAGCCTTTTCGCTGAATTGAAGTAACGGAATTTGCAAGAAAACGTCGTTTTGGAGGTCGTTTTCTTGCGATTTGGGATTCAAATTGCGCAAAATTATCGCCGCTATATGGGTCGCGATGATGCCTCGATCAGTGCTCAAACAGGCTTCTTAACAGCGAACTAAAAAAAAAATCCGGTATCCGAAATCGGTGGAAACCCGAAAACTCCCTTCAGGAAACCGCCGTTTACCCTTTCAGCTTCCACTCCCGGCCAACCGGCATTGTTTCTTTCCGGTCTCCGGCGCCTTCCGCTTCGTCCCGTTCACGCTGGAAGGAATTTTCCACCACCACCGCCAGTTTTTTCAAGCAGACCAGGTCAAAGGCGTCGATCTGGGTCGGGTCGGCGTGCAGTTTTTTTACCATGTCCCGCAAAGTCAGGCACATTTCCGTCAGGTGGGCGAACCGGGTTTTCCTGATGCGGCGGCTCATGTCCTCCGCCACATGGAGGAGTTTTTCAATGTGTTCCCGGACCTCCCCGGGCAGGATGACGGTCCCTTCGTCAGTATCGACCAGTTCTTTGGGAGCAATGCGGTCGGTCAGCCATTTGATCTGGTAGGCGTGACGGTCGATCTTCTGCTCGTTGATGACCTTGGAGGTGGTTTCGATTGAACGGGCGACCCCTTCCCGGTTGAACTGCCCGAAGACCCGCATGTTGAGCGGGTTGGGCACTTGGATAAGAGGCACCACCATGCCGCCGGAGCGGGGCTTGGTGCGGCGGTCGGGACCGATGTAATCCGTCGTGACGACGAAACGCTTGCGGCTTTCGGTCAGGAGGAGCACCCTTTTGGTGAGGTCTTTGGGGGTAAAGGGCTTGATCAGCACGTCGTCGGCGCCCGAGTTGACCACCCGCTTGATGCGTTCGGGCGTCGGGTTGGAGACTAGGGCGATGACGACGGTAAAGGGGTTGTCGCCGATGCCGCCGTGGCGGAGGTCGTAGATGACCTCGCTCAGGTCGCCTTCCGGCATCCTGGTATCGCCGATCACCAGGTCGATGGCGTCATTCCGCAGGGCCCCCACCACCACCGACAGGTTTCCCGTATCGATCACATTGCGGAAGCCCTCTTTGAGCAGCGCGTCCCTGAGTCGGCCGCGCAAATCGGTGGCGGGTTCGGCCAGAAGAACCTGAACTTCCTCGAAACGTAACGATGACATGCGGTGTCCAAACTTCCGGGTGACTGGAAAGAGGCGAAATTCCGTTCCCGCGCCGCCAGCGGACGCCCCTTGCGGGACTCTCGTGGGGTCCTTGCGGGAACGAGGCGGAATGATAATAACGTATTGTAAAAAAACACTATTTTCAAAAAAATGTCAAGGATTCCGGCCCTCCCGGAGGTGAGTGACGCCGGTCACACCCGAAGGCCCGAAAAGGACCGCCACGGCCGCTATGCCGAGGGAACAATCCATGCTTTGGCCGGGCTCGCCCGGCATGGCGCTGACCCCGTCTGGCGGCGGTGTTCCCGCCCCCCGGGTGGATGGAATCTGTACCAGGGCCCGCATTGACAGAAGGGCGGCGGAGCCCTATTTCTTGGCTCCAACCTGCTCAACTTTTCAAATTTCCCGGGGTTACTGCATGTTCGGCGCCATCGCCCGGCAATTGTTCGGTTCCGCCAACGAGCGGTTCATCAAAGGATTATCCAAGGATGTCCAGGCGATTAGCGCCCTGGAGCCCCAGTTGGAGGCCCTCGGCGACGAGGAGCTTACCGCCCGCACCCCGTGGCTGCGCCAGCGCCTGGCCAGCGGCGAGTCCCTGGACAATCTGTTGGTTGACGCCTTCGCCACCGTCCGCGAGGCGGCCAAGCGCACCCTGGGCCAACGCCACTATGACGTTCAACTGATCGGCGGGATCATCCTCCACCGGGGCATGATCACCGAGATGAAGACCGGCGAGGGCAAGACCCTGGTCGCCACCCTGGCCGTTTACCTGAACGCGCTGAGCGGCGAGGGCGTCCATGTGGTGACGGTCAACGACTACTTGGCCAAGCGGGACGCCGAATGGATGGGCCAGATCTACAAGTTCCTGGGCCTGAGCGTCAGTTGCATCGTGCATGGGATGGATGACCCGGAACGCCAGCAGGCCTATGCCGCCGACGTCACCTACGCCACCAACAACGAACTGGGCTTCGACTACCTGCGCGACAACATGAAATTCAGCCTCAAGGAGATGGTGCAGCGCCCCTTCTCCTACGCCATCGTCGACGAAGTGGATTCCATCCTCGTCGATGAAGCCCGCACGCCGCTGATCATCTCCGGCGCGGCGGAGGACTCTTCGGAACTCTACAAGGCGATGAACAAGATCATCCCCAAGCTGGACGCAGGGGACTACGAAAAAGACGAAAAGGCCCGTGCCGCCACCTACACCGAAACTGGCACGGAAAAACTGGAAACCCTGCTTCGGGAAGCGGGCATGCTGACCGAAGGCAACCTTTACGATATCTCCAACGTCGCCCTGGTTCACCACGCCAACCAGGCCTTGCGCGCCCATGTGCTTTTCCAGTTGGACACGGATTATATCGTCAAGGACGACAAGGTGATCATCATCGACGAATTCACCGGCCGGATGATGGAGGGGCGGCGCTATTCGGAGGGCCTGCACCAGGCGTTGGAAGCCAAGGAAGGGGTTAAAATTCAGAACGAAAACCAGACCCTGGCGTCGATCACCTTCCAGAACTATTTCCGCCTCTACCCCAAGCTGGCCGGCATGACCGGCACGGCGATGACCGAGGCCGGCGAATTTTCCGAAATCTACAAGCTGGAAGTGGTGGACGTT
>JAJRSS010000045.1 GCA_024278615.1 Alphaproteobacteria bacterium | reverse complement strand
TGGAACGGCGAAGCTTCAGGAAGCTGATCGGCACTTCGGCCACCCTGGCCCGGGTCAGGCACATGCTGAAAACCGGCAAACCGCTTAGGAACTAGACCCATGGAAAATCCCCTTTATCTTTAAGCCGGCGCGGTTCTTTTCCTGGTCCTTCTGTACCGGGGGAAGGCTTATTGGGCCTGGGTGGCGTTGATCGCCGCCGGGCTAGGGGGGTGGGTCATCGCCGGCATCCAATCGCCCATTGCATTTTATTTCACCGTTGCCGTTTTCGTCATCGCCATGGCCCTTTTCGGCCTGCCGGCGCTGCGCTCGCGCCTCCTTTCGGCGCCGCTGATGGGCATCGCGGCCAAGGCCCTGCCGGCCATGGGGGATACGGAACGCATCGCCCTTGAAGCGGGAACCGTGTGGTGGGACGGCGATTTGTTTTCCGGCAACCCGGACTGGCGGAAACTGCTTGATTTCAAGCCCAAGGCGTTGAGCGAAGCCGAACGGGCCTTCCTCGACGGCCCGGTGGAAGACCTGTGCGCCATGATCGATGACTGGCGGGTGGCCCAGGACCGGGACCTTTCGCCCCAGGTCTGGGAGTTCATGAAGAAGGAACGCTTCTTCGGCATGATCATCCCCGAGGAATACGGCGGCCGGGGCTTTTCCGCCATCGGCCATTCGGCGGTGGTCACCAAGTTGTCCAGCCGCAGCATCACCGCCGCCGTCACCGTCATGGTGCCCAATTCCCTGGGCCCGGCGGAACTGCTGCTTCATTACGGCACCGACGATCAGAAAAACCACTACCTGCCGCGCCTGGCCACCGGCGAGGAAATCCCCTGTTTCGCCCTCACCGAACCGGAAGCGGGCAGCGACGCCGCCTCGACCCAAAGCACCGGCGTGGTCTGCCGGGGCGCTTACGAGGGCCGTGAAGTGCTGGGCATGCGGCTCAACTGGCGCAAGCGCTACATCACCCTGGCGCCGGTGGCGACGGTGATCGGCCTCGCCTTCAAGCTCCATGACCCGGAAGGGCTGCTGGGCGGGGAAAAGGACTTGGGCATCACCTGCGCCCTGATCCCGCCCCACCTGGACGGCATTGAAATTGGCGGCCATCACGACCCCATGGGCGTTCCGTTCCAGAACGGGCCGATCTTCGGCCGCGACGTGTTCGCGCCCCTGGATTTCATCATCGGCGGGCGGGACGGCATCGGCCAGGGTTGGCGCATGTTGATGGAATCCCTCGCCGCCGGGCGTTCCGTATCCCTGCCTTCCCTTTCCGCCGGCGCCGCCCAACTGGCGACCAGGGTAACCGGCGCCTATGGCAGCGTGCGCGAACAGTTCAACATGCCCATCGGCCGCTTCGAAGGCATCGAGGAGCCTTTGGCCCGCATCGGCGGCTATACCTATTTAATGAACGCGGCCCGGACGCTGACCTGCGGCGCCGTGGACGCGGGCGAGAAGCCGGCGGTGCTGTCGGCCATCGTCAAGGCCTACCTGACCGAAGGCATGCGCGGCGTCTTCAACGACGCCTTCGACATCCGCGCCGGCGCAGCCATCTGCCGGGGACCGAGGAATATCCTCGGCCGCGGCTTCATCGGCGTGCCCATCGCCATCACCGTCGAAGGCGCCAACATCCTCACCCGTTCGCTGATTATTTATGGCCAGGGCGCCATCCGCAGTCACCCCTTCGTTCAGGACGAAATGGCGGCGATTGGCGAGCGCGACCTGGCCCGTTTCGACCGCGCCCTTTTCGGCCATATGGGATTCGCCGCCAGCAATGCCGTTCGCGCCCTGGCCCTCGGCCTGACCCATGGTTTGATCGCCAACCCCCCCGTCGACGGGCCGGTTGCCGCCCATTACCGCCACCTGACCCGATTCAGCGCCGCCTTCGCCCTGATTTCCGACGCCGCGCTGGCAGTCCTGGGGGGGTCACTGAAGCGGCGGGAAAAAATCAGCGGCCGGCTGGCCGACGCCCTGGCCTGGATGTATCTGGCCTGCGCCGCCCTCAAGCGCTTCCATGACCAGGGACAGCCGGCCCGCGACCTGGACCTGGTTCACTGGTCCTGCCGCTTGGCGCTGAACCGCATCGAAGGCGCCCTGATGGGGGTCTTGCGGAATTTCCCCAACCGGCCCGTGGCCTGGCTGTTGCGCCGGCTGGTCTTTCCCCTGGGCGCCCGCATGGCGCCGCCGGATGACGAATTGGGCGGCAGGATCGCCGCCGGGCTGTTGGACGGCGGGGAACTTCGCCGGCGCCTGACCGCGGATATCTATGCGCCACCCCATGACGAGCCGGGACTGGGCCGGCTGGAAGCGGCGCTCGACGTGATCGTCCGCGCCAGGCCGGCCCGGGACAAGCTGAAGGCGGCGGTGCGCTCGGGCCAGGTGGCGGCGGAACCGAAAGCAGGCCTGATCGGCAGGGCGCGGGACGCCGGCGCCATCAACGCCGGGGAACGAACGCTGCTGGAAGACGCCGAAGCCATCCGCGACGAAGTGATCCAGGTGGATTGTTTCGATGCGGACGCCTACCGGAATCTGAAAGGATAAACGCCTTTGTGGTTCAAGGATTAAAGCGGAAGTAAAGGGGTCAGGTCTTGAATTGTGAATGGCGCTCCAGCAAGCAACAACATTCACAATTCAAGACCTGACCCCAATTCCGGGGCGGCTATTTCGTCATTTGTTTTGCTTTGCCTTTCGAATACAGCCAAGAACCCAAGGTCAGGAAGGCATACAGGCCGACAATGAAAAACAATTGTTCGATCTGGGTGGTGGCCTCGTAATAGATGATGAGCACTGTTCCCATGGACAGGCCGATCAGAGATGCAATCGTCAACACCGCGGAGGAGTTGGTCGACCGGCGTATCTTATGGTTCGCATATGCCATCAATAAAGACACGAGAAGAAAGGTAACGCTGCCAAACTCAAGAATGACCTGAAGGTTACCCACCAGAATCAAGCCAAAGGCGAAGCCCGACATGGTAAGAATGGCGGGAACCGGAATACGGTTCGACCGCTTCATCAAAAGGGCCGGAAAATAGCCATCCCTTGCAATAACGGCCATCTGGCGGGAAGCGCCGAAAACCGTGCCGCTGATGGCGCTGCTTGTCGCCAGAAGCGCCCCCAAAATCACAAGATTGCTTCCCCATTGCCCGAGAACGGCGCCGGCCCCCGAGGCCAGGGCGTATTCCTCGTTTTCAATAATGTCGGCAAACGGTATGGCCAAAATCGCCCCCAATGCGATGATCGCATAGATGGCGATGGCGAGACCGATTGCGGTATAAATGGCCTTCGGTATGTTCTTTTCCGGATTGTTCATTTCCTTGACGGCGTTGATGACAAGCTGGAATCCTTCGTAGGACACGAAGGTTATGGATGCAACGATCAGGATGCTCAATGTCGAAACGGGAGCGTTTTGATGCCACAACACCGGAATGGTCGTTTGGCTGTTGTTCACCAAGACGAAGGAGATCACCGCCAGGATGATGAGCTTTGTATAGACCATAAGGTCTTCGATTTTTCCCATACCCTTGACGCTCCACAAATTGATGAGCGCGAAAACACCCAAGACCATGCCCGCTACCGCTTTGCGGACCCACTCGTTGTCCGCGAAGGTGAAGCCGCTGATGGCATAGGAGGAAAAGGTGTAAGCATACAGGGCGAGTGTACTTATATAGCCGAATATGACCCCCCAGCCGATCAGGGACGCCGCAAAAGGCGAGTTGGGAAACGTCTTCTTGAAAAACGAGTAGGTGGCGCCTTCATCCTTGTAGTAGACCCCGAGCTGTACGTAGGAATAAGCCGCCAACATGGCGATCAATCCGCCAAGCATGATCGCCAGCGGCGTATAAACGCCGATCATGGAAACCGAAATTCCCAGGATCGTGAAAATCCCGCCGCTGATCATTCCGCCGAGCGCGATGGCGATCAACTCGACCGTTCCCAGCGCGCTATGCCGCTTTCTGTGGATAGGGTGGTTGTTACTATTCCGTGTCATTCAATCGCCATGGATAACCTGGGCTGCACACAAAAAAATCCGGCAATCCATAAAGCCATCCGAAAAGCCGCAGAAAGAATCACCGAGGCAACGTGGTGGAGAACCGGACAGGCTCCCGTTCACCTCCCGCCACAGGACCGGGCATGCCACTTCGAAGTTCCGGGCAATGTTTCCAATTAAAATGGAATGACCCTAACGATCCCCGGCCGGCGTCGCCCAGCGGCGCGGCGGGTTGAAGAATTGCTTGTCCACCACGCGGCACGGCGCCTTGATCCGCTCCCATTTCTGTTCCCGGTGCACATAGACGTCGGCCCACAGCCCGTGGGCCTTGTCGTAAGGAGTGCGCAGGGAGGCGAGGGCGATATTGCGCTTGCAGGTGGGCGACCATAGGGCCGAGGTGACGATGCCCACTTCCTTGTTCCGGCCCTGGAAGATGAAGGAATGGTGGGCCGGTTTGTTGCCGGCGATGTCCAGGCCGACCAGGGCATGGCGCGACCCCGTCTGCTTTTCCCGCAGCAGCGCCCGGCGGCCGATGAAGTGGCCTTTTTCGAAATCCACCAGCCAGCCCATGCCGATCTCGAAGGGCGAACGCAGCCGGTCCGGACGGGTGGAGAGGTCGCCGGGGAAGAATTCCACCCCCGCCTGGATGAAGCCGGCTTCGATGCGGGTCATGTCCAGGGCCTTGGAACCCAGGGGCCGGATGCCGTGCAGGCGGCCGCCTTCCATCAGCCGGTCCCACAGTTCCCCCGCCCCCGCCGGTTCGATCCAAAGCTCGTACCCCAGGTCGCCGGTGAACCCGGTGCGCGATATCATCAACGGGTGTCCGCCCAGTTGGAATTCCGCGTGGGCGTAGGGCTTGAGCTCTTCGATACCGACAAATCCCATGGCCTTGAGCACGGCGCACGACGTGGGGCCCTGCAACGAGACGGCGGCGATGCCGGCGGTGATGTCCTCGATCGCCACCTCGTAACCGATGGCGGAATCCAGCAGCCAGGGCAGGTGCCGTTCCTGGGAGCAAAGCCGGTAATCGTTTTCGCCCAGGCAGAAAACGGTGCCGTCGTCGATGACCATGCCGGCATCGTTGCACCACAACCCATAGGCCACGCGGCCCGGGTTCACCTTGGCCATGTCGCGGGTCAGCAGCCGGTCCAGGTAGCGGCCGGCATCGGGTCCGGTGATGGCGTACTTGGTCATCGGCGAAATATCGAACAGGGTCGCCGTATTGCGGGCGGCGAAATATTCCAGTTCCATGTTAGTATAGACGTCGGGCGTGGTGTAGCCGGACCAGGTGGACCATTCGTTGGTTTTGCACAGTTCCGCCGTCCTGGAATGGAACGGGGTTTCGAGGACCTGGACTTCATAGGGTTGGGGCTGGATCATGATTGCTTTCCGCCTTTGATGACCTGCGCCGCGGCGTTCATGCCCGCCGCCCCCATGACGCCGCCGCCCGGGTGGGAACCGGCGCCGCACAGATAAAGGCCGGGCACGGGCGCCGCGTACTGGGCGGCGCCGGCAACGGGACGCATCATGTACAACTGATCCAGCGCCAGTTCCCCATGGTGCCAGTGGCCGCCGGGCAGCCGGTGGCGCTGTTCCAGGTCCTCGGGCGTAAGCAGTTCCCGGGCCACCACCCGGTCCGCCAGATCCGGGGCGTAGGCCGAAAGGATGTCCATGATGCGGTCCATGAAGCCGTCCTTGGCAGCCTGCCAGCCGCCTTTCAAGTCGTAGGGCGCGTATTGAACCACCGCCGACAAGACGTGCTTGCCTGGCGGCGCCAGGGAGGTATCGTGGATCGAGGGGATGGTGATTTCCATGGCCGGGGCGGGGGAATATTCCCCGTACTTGCAGGGATTGAAGGCAAGCTCCACATAATCCAGGCTGGGCGCGATTAACAGCCGGCGGCCCAGGTCCCGCGCCTCCAGCCCGCTGAACCGGGGCAGGCCATCCAGGGCCAGGTGCAGCTTGGCCGCCGTTCCCCGGGCGCGGATACCCTTCACCCGGCGGACGAAACCGGTGTCCAGGTGCCGGGCCCCCAGCAGGTCGAGGCAGGTCGTCTTGGCGTCGGCGTTGGAAACCACCGCATGGGCGCGGATGACCTCGCCGGATTCCAGTTCCACGCCGACCGCCCGGTCCTCTTCCACGACAATGCTTTTAACCGGGCAGGCGGTGCGGATATCGACCCGGTTGGCCTTGGCGGCGGCGGCCATGGCGTCGGTGACCGCCCCCATGCCGCCCTCGGGCAGGGCCAGCGCCCCGGGGACGCCGCCAACCCGGCCGGACAGGCGGTAAAGCAGGGTGAACACGCTGTTGGGCGAGCGCGGGCCCAGCCCCGTGCCCAACACGGCGTCCAGGCCGATGGCGCCTTTCAGCAGGTCCGAATCCAGTTCGTCGTTGAGCACGTCGGCGATATTGCTGCCGGCGATGCGCAGCAGTTCGCGCATGTCGTCCCGGCCCAGGCGGCGGACCGCCCAGCCCAACCGGGCCAGGCCCAGGCCGTCTCTCCACGATGTGGCGTCCAGGCGCGGCGGCACCGTGGCCTGAAAATCATGCAACAGCCCGGCGAAGCGCAACAGCCGGCGGCGCAGGCGGGAAAGGCTGGAAAGATCACGCTGGGAAAGAACTTCGCCCGCCCCATTGACCGCCTCATTCACCATCAGGGCGCCTTCGAAGGTCAGGTGCCGGCCGCCGGGGGCCAGGGCGATGGTCCCCATGCGGGCAGTGGAAAGTTTGAGCCCATGGCGGGACAGGTCAAGGGCGCGGGAAACCTTGGGGTGGAGCTGGTTAAGAATATGGGCGCAGGAGGAAACCGTGAACCCCGGCGCGAACTCGCCGCTTGTCGCGGCACCGCCCAGCTTGGAGGCCGCCTCGACGATCACAACACGCTTGCCGGACCGGCCCAGCATGGCGGCGCAGACCAGGCCGTTGTGGCCGCCACCGATGATAACGGCGTCATAGGCGCCGCCGGCCGGGGTCACGTCTTGATCCTCATGTCACGGAGAATTTCCCGGGCCGCGTTGGCCCCCGGCGCGCCCATGACGCCGCCGCCCGGGTGGGTGCTGGAGCCGCACATATAGAGGCCCGGCACCGGCGAACGGTATTGGGCGTAACCGGGCACCGGCCGGTTGAACATCAACTGGTCCATGGTCAGCTCGCCTTGAAAGATATTGCCTTCGGTCAGCCCGACCTCGTTTTCCAGGTCCCACGGCGTACGGATTTCGGCGTGCAGGATCAGGTCTTTGAAGTTGGGGCTGAACTCGGCGATCTTGTCGATCACCGTCTTGCCGAAGGCGGCGCGCTTGGCATCGTCCCACTCGCCGTCGGCCAGGTGGGGCGGTACGTACTGGACGAACACCGACATGAAATGCTTGCCCGGCGGCACCATGGTCGGGTCGGTCATGCTGGGCAAGGTGATGTCCAGGTAGGGCTGCCTGGACCACATGCCCGCCTTCCAGTCGTCGTAACCGCGCTCCAGGTATTCCATGCTGTCGCTGACGTGCATGTCGCCGGCCCGCCCCGGACAGCCGGCGGGGATGGCGGGAAAATCGGGAAGCCCGTCGAGGGCGATGTTGACCTTGCCCGAAGAGCCGCGGATCTTGAAATTCTTTACCCGGTGGACGAATTCGGCCGGCAGGTCCGATGCCGCCATGGACTCGATGAAGGTGCGCTTGGCGTCCAGGTTGGAAACCACGGTCTTGCCCATCACCTCGACCCCGCCGGTCAGCGCCACGCCCACCGCCCGGCCGCCCTTGACGATGATCTGTTCGACCGTGGAGCCGGTGCGGATTTCGCCGCCATGGGCCTGGAAGGACTTGGCCAGGGCGCCGGGAATGGCCCCCATGCCGCCCCGGGGAAACCCCCAGGAACCGATGGAACCATCCACTTCGCCCATGTAGTGGTGCAGCAGCACATAGGCGCTGCCCGGCGAATAGGGGCCAAGGGCGGTGCCGATGATGGAGCTGCCCGCCTTGTGCCCCTTGACCAGATCGGATTCGAAAAACTGGTCGAGAAAATCGGCGCAACTCATGGTCCAGAAGCGGATGGTGTCGTACATCCATTCCTCGCCCAGGCGGTGAAAGCGGCGGGCGACATCCAGCAGGCCGAACAGGTCGCGGGGCTTGAATGACGCCGGATCGGGTGGCGTGGTCAGCAGCATCGTCTTGATGAAGCGGCAATAGCGCATGACCTCGGCGCCGAAATAATCATAGGCTTCGGCGTCACGAACCGAATGGCGGGCGATTTCGCGGCGGTTCTGGTCATGATTGCGGTAGCCGGCGATGTAGCCGCCGTCGCGGGTCATGGTAACGCCGCCGTCGTAGGGAATCACCTGCAGGCCGTGGCGGGGCAGTTCCAGGTCGCGCATGATTTCCGGGCGCATCAGGCTGCAAACGTAGGAGCAGTTGGAATAAGTGAAGCCGGGGTACAGTTCCCGGCTGGCCGTGGCGCCGCCGATATAGGGCTGGCGCTCGACCACCACCACGTCGAGCCCGGCCCTGGCCAGGTAGGCGGCGGTGGTCAGGCCGTTGTGGCCGGCGCCGATGACGATGGCGTCATAGGTTTTCATGGATTACCCGACCTTGTTCAAATGGCCCCCCGCGAGACCGTTTATCCCCGGAATAGGACTGAAAGTTCAACCACTAAGTTGTCTGCGTGGGAAGTAACGCTCTTTGTTGTCGCTGTTTCGGGGTTTAGCGTGAAACCGCGAGATTTTTCCGCGAGGCGGCGACATGCCTGGACATCAACAGGCCGGCCATTTCCCCGTCCCCTTCCTCGATAGCGGTCAGGATTCGCCGGTGTTCTTCCAGCGCCCTTTCCCCCCGGCCGGGAATTTTCTGATGCTGGCGGCGGCAAATCCTCAATTGCGGATAGAGGTCCTGGCACAGAATTTTGATCAGCACCGGATTCGCCGATCCTTTGGCGATGAGAAAATGAAAATCACGGTTTTCCGGCGACTGCAGATAGGATCCCCTGGGATTTTCGGCGATCGCAACCGCATGCGTTTCCAGCAGCGCCCGCAGTTCTGACTTCTGTCCATCCGGCATTCGCCCAGCCGACAACTTGGCCGCCTCGGCTTCCAGGGATTCCCGGACCTCCTGAAGATGGACCATGTCGGCCAGCGTGTGTTGCACAACCCGCGCCCCCGCGTTGGGGGAAAAAACCACCAGGTTTCGTTCCGCCAGACGCCTGAGGGCTTCGCGCACCGGTCCCCGGCTGACCTTGAACCGGGACGCCAGCGCCGCCTCGCTCAGCTTTTCCCCGGGCTTCAAGGCCCCTTCGACGATGGCGCCGCCCAGTTCATCGGCGATGACCTGTGAGCTTTCCCGAATGTCCGTTTGGGCCGATCCGTAGACCGAAGTATTGTAAGCAATATCACTCATATTTACCCGATTATCACTAATTAAGTCGCAAAAATGGAATTATTGTTGACAATCTATACAATCCCGATCATCAAGGGGCAAGAGGTGAATAAGAATGGACAGGAAGGTCCGGGGGCCGCAGGGATGACGTTGGGCGCCAGATTGAGGGAATTGGCAGACCGCCGGGATGCCCTGTTGCTGCCCGGGGTGGCCAACGCGCTGGCGGCCCGGGTGGTCGAACAATGCGGGTTCGACGCCGTTTATGTATCCGGCGCCGGTGTCACCAACACTTATCTGGGCGTTCCAGACTTGGCCTTCATCGGCGTTTCCGAACTGGCCGGGCACGTCAGCGCCATCCGCGAGGCGACGGAACTGCCCATCGTTGTCGATGGCGATACCGGGTTCGGCAACGCCCTGAACGTGTATCAGACGGTGCGCCGGCTGGAGCGGGCCGGGGCCAACGCCATCCAGATCGAAGACCAGGTGATGCCGAAAAGGTGCGGGCATTTCGCCGGCAAGGAGGTGATCCCCGCCGCCGAGATGGCGGGCAAGGTCAAGGCCGCCGTGGACGGCCGCCGGGACGAGGATTTCCTGGTCATCGCCCGCACCGACGCCCGCGCCGTGGAAGGCTTCGACGGTGCCATCGAACGGGCCGCCCGCTATATCGAAGCCGGCGCCGACATCACCTTCGTCGAGGCGCCGGAAAGCCTGGAGGAAATCGAAAAAATCCCGGCCCTGCTGTCCGTTCCCCAGATCGTCAACATGGTGGTCGGCGGCAGGACGCCGATGGTCGGCCGTGAAGAATTGGCCCGCCAGGGATACGGCCTGACCCTTTACGCCAACGCCGCTTTGCAAGGCGCCATTCTGGGCATGCAAAGGGCGCTGGGCGCGCTCAGGGAAAACGGCGCCATGACCGAAGACCCGGAACTCGTCGTCACCTTCGACGAGCGCCAGCGGTTGGTCGACAAGCCGTTCTTCGACCGGCTGGATGCAAAGTATTTGGGCGAATGAGGCCGATGAAAAACGCCGTGAACCCCATGCCGGCCCACGACAGCCAAACGCCGGACCAGGTTCCGGTGGACATCGCCGAGTACGCGCTTGAATACCAAGTCGACTCGGAAGAAGCGCTGGAAACCGCCGCCTACTGCCTTGCCGACACACTGGGTTGCGGGCTGGAAGCGCTGGAATATCCAGCCTGCACCAAACTGCTGGGGCCGGTGGTCGCCGGAACGGTGGTTCCCAACGGCGCCCGTATTCCAGGAACGGATTTCGTGCTGGACCCCATACAGGCGGCGTTCAACATCGGCGCCATGATCCGCTGGCTGGACTTCAACGACACCTGGCTGGCCGCCGAATGGGGGCATCCATCGGACAATCTGGGCGGTATCCTGGCGGTGGCGGACTGGCTTTCGCGCACCGCCGTGGCCGCGGGACGCCCGCCCCTGACCATGGCCGACGTGCTGAGCGCCATGGTCAAGGCGCATGAGATTCAGGGCGTCCTGGCGCTGGGCAACAGCTTCAACCGGGTCGGCCTGGACCACGTGGTGCTGGTCAAGGTGGCGACGGCGGCGGTGTGCGCCGCCATGATGGGCGGCACCCGGGAACAGGTGATCAACGCCGTTACCCAGGCCTGGGTGGACGGCCAAAGCCTGAGGACCTACCGTCATTTCCCCAACACCGGGTCGCGCAAAAGCTGGGCGGCGGGGGACGCCACCAGCCGGGCCGTGCGTCTGGCGCTGATTTCGGTCAAGGGGGAAATGGGCATACCCACCGTGCTGACGGCCAAGGACTGGGGATTTTACGACGTGCTTTTCAACCACCAACCGTTCGAGATCCAACGGCCCTATGGTTCCTACGTGATGGAGAATATCCTTTTCAAGATCAGTTACCCGGCGGAGTTTCACGCCCAGACGGCGGTGGAATGCGCCATGGCCCTGCACGGTCGGGTCAAGGACCGCATCCAGGATATCGAAAAGATCGTCATCCGCACCCAGGAATCGGCCATGCGCATCATCGACAAGAAAGGCCCGCTGACCAACCCCGCCGACCGCGACCATTGCCTCCGGTACATGGTCGCCGTGCCGCTGATCTTCGGCCGCCT
>JAJRSS010000044.1 GCA_024278615.1 Alphaproteobacteria bacterium | reverse complement strand
GGTCCAGGGCGTCGCCGATGGCCGCCGTCTCGTCGGCCAGGATGCCCAGGTCGGTCACCCGACAGCCCAGGCCTTCCAGCAGGGCCATGACGGCATAACGGTTGGCGTCGAAAATACAGCCCTCGGGGGCATCCCTGCCCGGATCGCGGACCTCGTCGCCGGTGGAAAAGACCGCCGCGCGCAACCGGGCGCGGACCGGCAGTTCCGATTTACCCACCGAAGCCGCCAGCCCGATATCCTGGGCTCGAAGGCGATGGCCCGCACGCAGCACAACCCCGCCTTCCTTCACGTCTTCGCCCCGGAAGCGGCGGTTGGCGCCCCGCTTGAGGCCGGCGGGCAGGATCACGCCGCCGCCGTCGATTTCACAGTCCTCGAGCATGAAGATGGTGTCCGGGCCGCCACCGTTTTCCTCGTTTGGCTCCCCACCGGGCATGACGGCGCCGGTGAAAATCTGCACGGCCTCCCCCCGCCGGGCCGGGCGGTCCAGGGGATGGCCGGCGGCGATGCGGCCGGTCACCGGCAGCCGGGTTTCCCCATCCGGGTTCAGGTCATCGAAATAGACCGCATAGCCGTCAACCGCCGAGTTGTCATGGGGCGGCACGTCCCGGGGCGCGGTCAGGTCCTGGGCCAGGATACGGCCCGGCGCCCGGCGCAGGGATACGGTCTCCACGCCGGTGACCGGTTCGAGCCGCCGGGCCAGGTCATCCAACGCCGCGTCCAGGGGCGTCAGTTCCCCGCCGGTGGCAAAGCAGTCGTCCTTAAGCTGCGCCATGGCCCACTTTCCCTACTCCCTGTTCCAACCGGCAAAAATCGACAATGAAGTCGGCGACGCCGGCGACGTCTTCCAGGTCGAATACCGGCACCCCGGCCGCCGCCGCCTGGGGCAGCGGCCCATCGCTGGCCACCGCCACGACCGAAGGGTCGTCGACGCACAACAACGGCTTGCCGACCGAGGGCCGGAAGACCTCCATCTTCTTGTGCGGGTAGCTTTTGAAGCCTTCGATGAGCAGCAGGTCGACCGGCGTCATGATGGCGATCAGGTTGTCGATTTCAGGTTCCTTGTCGCCGCGAAGTTCGTGCAGCAACGCCCAGCGTTTGGATGAAGTGACCAGTACTTCCTCGGCCCCGGCCAGCCGGTGCTGGTATGAATCCTTGCCCGGCTTGTCCATGTCGAAGTTGTGATGGGTATGCTTCATGGTAGAAACCCTGAGCCCGCGGCCGATCAGTTCGGGCAACAGCTTGACCACCAGGGTGGTCTTGCCGCTGCCGCTCCATCCCATCAGGCCGAAGGTTTTCATTGGCGATCAATACCCCACGATGGATGGAAGGTCCCGTAAACGGATCGGTTCAATGGGAGCCCTGGTCCGGGGCCACTCCGGTGGTATCGGATTCCGGTTTGGCGCCGCCGGCGCCGTCCGCATCATTCCCCGCCGGGTCATCCGGCGCGTTCACATGCTTCAGGCCCGCCCAAAGATAATCATAGCCAGTGACCAGGGTCAAAGCCGCCGCCGCCCAAAGGCCGATCAGGCCGATGTCGAGGGTGCCGAGGGGGCCGAAATCGGGTCCCGCCGGCCCCACCAGAAGAAAGCCCAGGGCCAGCATCTGGAGGGTGGTCTTCCATTTGGCCAGGCGGCTGACCGGCAGGCCCACCCGTACCTCGGCGAGGAATTCACGCAGGCCGGAAACCAGGATTTCCCGGCACAGGATCACCGCCGCCGGCAGGATGGTGAGGCCGCCGAAGCGGTCTACGCCGACCAGCACCAACAGTACCGACGCCACCAGAAGCTTGTCGGCGATGGGATCGAGAAAACGGCCCAGGCTGGATTGTTGTTCCCAAATGCGCGCCAGATAACCATCGAAAAAGTCCGTAAGGCAGGCGTAGGTATAGACGGAGAAAGCCAGCCAACTGCCGGCCGGATCATCGACGAACAGCAACAGGCAGACAATCACCGGAATGGCGATGATCCGCGAATAGGTCAGGAGGTTGGGCAGGTTTGTGAGCATGTTGGGTTCCGGGCGGCGGGCCCCGGGAGTGGCCGGCCCGAGGCGAGCCCCATTCTACCCTTCGGGGTGAAACCAGTCATAGATTTTATTGGCCATGGAACGGCTGATTCCTTCCACCGCCTCCAGGTCGGCCAGACCGGACTGGCCGACGGCGCGGGCGGAACCGAAGTGGTGCAGCAACGCCTTCTTGCGCTTGGCGCCGATGCCGGAAATGGCGTCCAGGGGGGATTTGGTCACCGCCTTGGAGCGCTTGGCCCGGTGAGCGCCAATGGCGAAACGGTGGGCCTCGTCCCTCAGGCGCTGGAGAAAATAGAGTACCGGGTCCCGGGCGCCCAGGACTATCGGGTCGCCGCCGGGAAGAAAAATGCGCTCCCGCCCGGCGTTGCGTTCCGGCCCCTTGGCGATGCCGGCCACCGCCACCCCGTCGATGCCCAGTTCGGCGAACACTTCGACCGCCACCCCCAACTGACCGGCGCCGCCGTCGACCAGGATCAGGTCCGGCCATTGGCCGCCGGTGCGGTCCGGGTCTTCCTTGAGGGCGCGGGAGAAGCGGCGGGTCAGCACCTCGCGCATCATGGCGTAGTCGTCACCCAGGGAGGCGCCGCGAATGGTGAATTTGCGGTATGCGTTCTTGGTCATGCCGTCGGGTCCGGCGACGATCATGGCGCCCACGGCGTGATCGCCGGAAACGTGGCTGTTGTCGTAGACCTCGATTCGATCGGGGGCGCCATCCAGGTCAAGCACCCGTCCCAGCCCTTCCAGCAACCGCCGCTGGGAGGCGCTTTCCGCCAGCCGGCGGCTTAACGCTTCGGCGGCGTTGGCCACGGCGTGATTGACGAGCTTCCGCTTTTCCCCCCGCTGGGGCGCCAACAGCCGCACCCGGCGTTTACCGTGGGCTTTGCGATGAACATTGAGCGCATCTTCCACCAATTGCTGGTCGGGCAGCGGCTGGCTGACCAGCAATTGGTGCGGGGGCGTACGGCTGGCGTAAAACTGGCCGACGAAGGCTTCCAGGATGGCGGCAACCTCGTCCTCGCGGGCGTGGCTGGGAAAGTAGGCCCGGTTGCCGAAATTGGCCCCGCCGCGGAAAAAAAATACCTGGACGCAAGTGTGGCCTCCGGCCTGATGGGCGCCGATCACGTCGGCGTCACCGATGCCTTGCAGGTTGATGTCCTGGTGGGCCTGGATTCGGGTCAGGGCCTGGATCCGGTCCCGGTATTGGGCCGCCTTTTCGTATTCCTGGGATTCGCTGGCTTGCTGCATGCGCATCGCCAGCCGTTGCTGTATCCGGCGGCTGTCGCCACGCAAAAAGGCCCGCGCCTGATCCACCAGGGCGCCGTATCCGTCTTCGCCGATGAGGCCGACGCAAGGAGCGGCGCAACGCTTGATCTGGTAGAGCAGGCAGGGACGGGTGCGGGCGGAAAACACCGCGTCGGTGCAGGTGCGAAGGTAGAAGGCCCGCTGCAACACGCCCAGGGTGTGGTTTACCGCCCCGGCGGAGGCGAAGGGGCCGAAGTATTCCCCCTTGGATTTGCGCCCCCCCCGATGCTTGAGCACCTGGGGAAAGGGGTGGCCGGTGGTAACCAGGATGGAGGGAAAGGATTTGTCATCCCGAAGCAGGATGTTAAAGCGGGGCTTGAGCCGCTTGATCAGGTTGGCTTCCAGCAGCAGGGCTTCCGCTTCCGTATGGGTAGTGACGAATTCCATGGCCGCCGTCTCGGCGATCATGCGGCGGATGCGGATGGATTGGCGCTCGGGCTTGGTGTAGGCGGAGACCCTTTTTTTCAGGTTCTTGGCCTTGCCCACATAGAGGGCGTCGCCCTGGCCGTTGATCATCCGGTAAACGCCGGGCGATCCGGGCAGGGTCCTGAGATACGCGGCGATGACGCCGGCGCCCCTTTTGGAAGCACCCCTTTCTGGGCTCCGCTTTTCAGGACTTTGCATGGATTCGACCATGGTTTCTGGCCCGGCGCCCTGGTCACTGGCAGCAGCGGTAACGCGGTCCGGCGGGCCTTCTGGCTGGCCTTTGGGTTTATCTGTGCCGCCCATGGGAATACTTGACCCAATCAATTGAACCCCGTCAATGTCAGCCGCGACGTTTCCCCACTTCCCCCGGTGACGGTTCCGTGAACTATCCACCATTCATGTGGATAAGGTTGTGGGAAAAGCCCCTTCCCAGGGCTTGACCCTTACCAGATTAGGCTTTTCTTAACCTTGCACAAAATTTAGGCAATAGGTTAATGCCTTGATTTTTAATAAATAATCTGAT
>JAJRSS010000043.1 GCA_024278615.1 Alphaproteobacteria bacterium | reverse complement strand
GAACCGCTCGGCCCGATGACAACCAGGACCTCGCCCTTGTCAACGTGGTTGGTGACGTGCCGCAGCGCATGGATGGGCGGGCGCCCCGGTATTTCGAAGGTCTTGCTGATATCCTTGACCACGACAATCGGCGCATCGCCAGTCATATCATAATCTCCTGTTGTCAACGACTGGGTGCCCGGCTTCGTCGCCCTGCATCGGTGAGACGTTACGGTGTCCGGCGTCGACGCAGATCTCCAGGGCATCGTGGCGCCAGAATTCCTGGTCGAATTCGATAATGTTGTCGAACTGGTCATAAATGATCCGCG
Organism: Alphaproteobacteria bacterium; assembly: GCA_024278615.1. Classification (GTDB taxonomy): domain Bacteria; phylum Pseudomonadota; class Alphaproteobacteria; order Rhodospirillales; family 2-02-FULL-58-16; genus JAJRSS01. The sequence continues at coordinate 5,375 of JAJRSS010000043.1, read as the reverse complement.
ACAGATAGAGGCTGGGCGCGCCGGGGGCGACCCCCAGCGCCTTGGCCTGCGATTCCCCCAAGGCGGTGGGGCGCATGATGATATGCGGGCGGTATTCGCTGATTCCATAATGTTCGGACATCAACTCGGTCAGCGAACGGTCGAGTGGCAGGTCCAGGAGTCCCGGGCAGCGTTTGGCGTCCACGTGAATGTCTTCAAGCAGCACCGCCCGGCCATCGATCAAGCGGAGGCGCCGAATAAGAAATATAGGATCGCCGACTTTGACTCCCAGGTTCTGGCTCTCCCGTGCCGAGGCCGCTATTCGTTCCGTCGACAGGACGGTGGTGCCCGGCGTTCGGCCCTGCGCCATGACGCTTTCGGAGAAGCTGACGTTGGCGGCCGGATCATATTGGATCCTGGGCGGCGAGACGAACCAGCCGCGGCGGTCCTCCCGATAGATGAGCCCCTCGGCTTCAAGCTGCATCAGGGCCTGGCGCGCCGTCACCCGGGTAATCTCGAAGCGGTGACTTAGTTGCCGTTCGGACGGCAGTTTGGTTGCCGGAACCAGCGCCCCTTTTTCGATTAACGAGGCAAAGTGATCCCTGATCCGCAGGTAGTAGGGAACCCGGCGGTCCCAGGCGCTTCGCTCGTTACTTGGTATAGACCAATTCATTTTATCTGGTATAGTCCAGATGAATCCCTGGCCGACACTACGTCTTGAGGCTTTGGCCTGTCAAGCCAGGCGCCATTGGGCGAGGCGGGATGGGGGGCAAAGAACGGACTCGAACACCGGGCGGTATTTGCGGGACTATTGATGGGCAAGCAGTATCAGATAATTATCATCGGCGGCGGCGTGATCGGCTGCGCCATCGCCTACAACCTTGCCAAACTGGGTGTGCGCGATGTTCTGTTGCTGGAAAAAGACGCCATTTGCTCGGGTGATACGGCGAAAAGCTGCGCCATTGTCCGCACCCATTATTCCAACCCCCTGACCTGCCGCATGGCCACCGTCGGGCGCGATGTCCTGGCCGATTTCACCGCCCGGGTGGGCGGCGCGTCGGGGTTCGTGCGGTGTGGATACCTGATCTTTTCCGGCCCCGACAAGCTGGACGACTTCGAAGACAATATCCGCCTGCAACAGGATGCCGGCGCCGAGGTTGAATTGATCGATCCCCGGCAGGCCGTGGAAATTCACCCCCGGCTCAATCCCGGCCGGATCGCCAAGGCCGGGTTCGAGCCCTTGTCGGGTTACGCCGACCCGCATCTGACGACCATGGGGTATGCCGAAGCGGCCCGCCGACTGGGAGTCGAGTTCCGCCAGGGGGTTTCGGTGCGGCGCCTGACCGAATCCCGTGCCGACCGGGTCGATGGCGTGGAGACGGATGACGGAGTGATTTCCACCGATACGGTGATCGTGGCGGCCGGCGTGTGGACCAACGCGGTCACCGCGACGGTCGGTGTCCGTTACCCGTTTGAGATTACCAACCACAAGGTCGTCCATTTCCGCTTTGACCAGGAGTACGCGAGCGATCGCTTTCCGGTGGTCCGCGACCTGCCCGGCGTCTGCTATTCCCGCCCGCAGGACGGCGGCATGCTGTTGGGCGACAGCAACCTCGGCGATCCGGTTTCCGGCCCAGAGGTTGTCGACGAAAGCCTGCCCAGGGATGGCGCCGGTCATTTTTTGCGGAATTTCGAAAACGGTTTCCGGGGTCTGGAGGGAGCGCGCATTACCTCTCATTGGGCCGGGCGCTACGACGTCTCGCCGGACAGCAACCCGATCATCGGCGGCGTACCCGGCAAGGAGGGTCTGCTCGCGGTTTGCGGCCTTTCCGGAGGGGGATTCAAACTGGCGCCCTGCATTGGCATCATGGTCGCCGAGAAGGTGGTTTTCGGCGACAGCCGGATCCTGCCGTTCGATCCCTATCGGCCGGCCCGCTTCGATGAGGGTGAGCCGTTCAGGAATGCCTACAAGGGCACCGGAGCGATGGCCTGACCGGCCGCCGGTATCCCGGCTGGCCTCTCCCGAAGCGCACCGCCATTGCGAACCGATTGCCGTTTGCCCTATAAGGGAAATGGTGGTTGCCCAAGTGGCCAAAGGCCCGGGCATTAAAAGGGAACACGGAAGGATCGACCCTTGAGGGGATTCTCAACCGTGGCTGTCCCCGCAACTGTATGTGGTGAGTTTCGTCCACCAAGGGTCACTGGGCAACCGGGAAGGCCGGACGAAGCAAAGATTCACCAGCCAGGAGACCTGCCGCCGATTACACCGTGAACCGGGAAGACGGGGAATCTTTCAGGGCGGATCGACCGTAGCGGTGCCTAAAAATCAGCAACCTTCCGCAACGGAGATAATTTCATGACAACCGAAACAATCCTTTCCACCCAACAAAAAGCCAGCCAAGCGACGGCGAAAAAGCTTCCGGCCATTCTTGCGATGACCTTCGGCCTGTTCATTTTGATGGGTGTCGGCTTCACCCATATCGACGCCGTTCATAACGCCTCCCACGACGTTCGCCACGCCTTCGCCTTCCCCTGCCACTGATTTCAGGGGGGACTCAGCCAATGTTGACACGGATAGTGGTGTCGGCCCTTCTGGCCGGCCTGGTGGCCGGCGTCGTCTCTTTCGGCGCCAACATGTGGAAGATCACACCGATCATTTTGCATGCCGAAGTGTTTGAGCATACCGAATCTCCAGGCGCGAAGGCCTCGGAAGACGAAGCCTGGGCGCCTGAAGACGGTTTCGAGCGCAATGCCTACACCTTCCTGGCGGGGCTGGTGACCACCATCGGTTTCGCGTTTCTGCTGGTCGGAGCGATCGCCCTGAGCGGGCGTGAAGTCGACTGGAAAAAAGGCCTCCTCTGGGGGCTTTGCGCGTTCGGCGCTTTTTTTGCCTGGCCCGGGCTGGGGCTGGCGCCGGAACCGCCGGGTCTTGTCGCCGCCAATTTGGCCGAACGCCAAATATGGTGGCTGGGAACCGCGGTTTCGGCCGCGGCGGCGTTGGCCCTTCTGTTCCTGGTCCGGGGGGCATTGTGGAAGATCACCGGCGTATTATTGCTGGCGATACCGCACATTCTCGGCGCACCCGGCGTCGAAGTAGAAGCGGGACGGGTGCCGGCGGAGCTGGCGGGCGAATTCGCCACCACCTCGATGGTTCTCACCGGAATCATGTTCCTGGTCCTTGGGGCCATGTCCGGGCACTTTTATCGCAAATTCGAACACCTTGGCCAAACGCAACCGTAAAATGACATCGCCACACCTCCGGCGAATCCCCGGGGGGGCTATAAACCCCACCTGAGGTTAATCCACCTTATCGAACGCGGCGCCCATAACCTCCATGCCCCAAATACCGGCTTGGCTAGCGGGCGGTGGTTCGGGGCGAGGCTATTCCGCCGGGCCGAAGCGGGATTGGGCATCAAGCATCAGCGACGGCAGCCCTTGTCCGGCGGCGGCCAGCCGCCCGGCCGCCCGCAACCTTCTTTGTAATGGCGAAGGCGGGGTAGGCCTATTTACACGATGCACCACTACCGCCTGCCTTGATGCCATTGCTATCCCTAACCTGATTTAGTAGAGTACGAACAACCCTCCGGCACGCTTGCTACCCGCATTGCGTTAATTGCAATGTCCTTGCAATGTACCCTCATCGAGGCTGTGGCTATCCAATGTTTGCTATGGTCTGCCTGCTTAGCAGAGCTTAAAGCGGCCGGAGGGAAAAATGCTCGATGGCATTTACAACTACCAACAGTTTGCGGATTTTTTAGGGGTTAATCCGAAAGCTATCAAATTTTTTGCCTATAGCAGAAAGGGCCGAGCGCGCGCTTACCGCAAATTTTCTTTACCTAAAAAAGGAGGGGGAACACGAACAATTTGTTCTCCCGCTCGCGGCCTGTACATTATTCAGCGGGCAATTCTCGATAAGATTCTGACTCCAGACAATTTAAAAAACCGCTATTGCGTTTTTTCCTATACGCCAGATCGTGGGGCATTGGATATGGCTGCGCGCCATGTCTCCCGCGACTTTGTTGTCCGAATTGATATAGAAAATTTTTTCGGATCGATAACGTTTCCAAGAGTCCTTGGAGCGTTGCAAGCATTCCCACTCAAAGTCCCCTACAAATGGGCAGTTGTTATTGCTCAACTTTGTACATGCGATGGAGTGTTGCCCCAGGGAGCCCCGACCTCACCCTCCATCTCAAATTTGATAGCAAGGAGGATGGACGGTGAGTTGATACGATTCGCCAAGGAACATGGGTTTAGGTACTCCCGGTACAGCGATGACTTAGTTTTTTCCGGGAAAACACGGCGCAGGCTTTCTGTGCTTGTTGAACGGGACGAGAAGACTTTCACCTACGTTGTTGCGGAGCCGGTTCGGAGTATCATTGATGGTAACCATTTCAGGTTAAACCAATCTAAAACAAGGGTCTCATTTAGGCAAAATAAGCAAATGGTCGTTGGGGCCGTTTGCAACAAGAAGGTAAACGTAGATCGAAAATACATTCGACAGATACGTACCCTGCTTCATCTTTCTAGAAAGTCTCAGAACGAAGCTCTGAGCGCCTACCATGCTTGGATAGGCCGCAACAGGACCACCCGGATCGACGCTGTAATTCAAAGCAAGATCGAATACGTGCGGGCAGCCAAAGGCAGCTCTGATACAGTTTTTATCAATTTGGCCGAGCAGTTCAACTCTATCTTCGTCGGTACAGCGAAAATTAGGCTACGAAAAGTAACATCAAAAAAGTCGAACGCTATTGATGAGAAGCATGTGCTTATATGCAAAGCGATGCATAAAATTTATGGCGATCCAGAATTTGGCGAAGCCGATGAAGCTGTACTCTTCAAGAGCGGGACATGTTTTTTTCTTGAGGGGGTTGGTTTGGTGACGAGCTTCCATACGCTCCTTCATAACGTAAGTGTGTTTTCGGCGACTAATACCAAGTTTGATTTTAAGATTGATGATGCCGTTTTCTGCGATCGAAAACAGGACATTGCAATACTCGATGGAAGTAAGATTTTCCTCTCTTTTTACAAGGAAATGCGTGCTGAAATGGTATGGCCAACTCAGCCTGGTGATACCGTTATTGCATTGGGTTACCCCCATTATACAGAAGGGGATATGCTCTCTCGGAAAATTGGAAAGATCACTCAACTCAAGAATGCTTTTGGTATATCCCTTTACTCCGTCGATATAGATATCAAGGAAGGGGAAAGCGGCGGTCCAGTAATCAATGAACGCGGGCGGGTTATAGGTATCGTCAGTGACCTGCCCCCCGAAAACCGGACCATTTGAAACGAGAGTCTGTTCGATTACCATTTGATTGAACAAGGAGAGCAGACGATGCGTAATTCACGGTTTAAGGAAGATCAGATTGTCGGGATCATTCAGGAATATGTGGCGG
>JAJRSS010000042.1 GCA_024278615.1 Alphaproteobacteria bacterium | reverse complement strand
TTGTAGAACGAAATCTGGCGGGCCCGGGTGAGGGTAAAGCCGGGCTCCACGACCAGGACTTCTTCCCTTTCCCAGGCGGCGTCGTCTTCCCTCCCCAGATGGCCGTAGGCGGCGGCGAGGGCGTGGCGGGCAAGTTCGAATTCCGAGTTCTTCTGCAATACCTTTTTAAATTCCACCACCGCTTCTTCGTAGCGTTCCAAATGGAAATAGGCGTGCCCCAGAATCCAAATGTAGAAGAAAGCATGGCCTGGCGAATGGCCCTGATGCTTTCCTCGTGCCGGCCGGCGCTGACCAGGGTATTGGCCAGTTGGGCATAGCCATCGGCGTAGTTGGGATCGATCTCCAGGCTGCGCTTGGCGGCGGCGACGGAATCCTCGTACCGCTTCATGTACCGATAAAGCGCCGACTTGGAAAAATAAACCTGGCGGAGCCGGTCATCCAACGCCTCCGCCTTTTTCAGGATTTCCAGGCCCCTGGCCAAGTCTCCCTGGGCGTCATCGGTCCAGCCAAACTCCACATCCAGGCTGAGGGTCAGGGCAACATCGGCCAGGGCCCTGACGTAGCCGGGATCCAGGGCGACGGCCTTTTCAAAATATTTCCGCGCTTCGGCGTTGGTTTCACGGGTGAACCGGCGCAGTTGTTCGAGTCCCCGCAAGAGCATGTCGTAAGCTTCAGGATTGGCTTCAGCCACGCCGCTCAACTGCTGTTCTTCGGTTTTGGTCAGTTTCACCGCCAGGGCGCTGACGATGCGTTGGGTCACTTCATCCTGCAGGGCGAAGACGTCGACCAGATCCCGGTCGAACCGTTCCGCCCATAAGTGACGGCCTGTGTTCGCGTCGATCAACTGGACATTAATCCGGACCCGGTTTCGGCTGATTTCCGGGTCGATGACTTCCTTGCGGTGGGACCACCATGAATCCATGGTGGAATCCTCATCGTCCCCCATCATGCGGGTATAGGCCACCACATCGGCAGCCAAGACCGCCGCTAATTTTCGCCGGTGCGCTTCAGGCCCCATGCCCACTTTCCCCTTCTGCCGTCCGACATTTGATGGCAGTTCCCAATGGGTGGAATATGGCACTATGAGCCGGTTTCCACTACGGAGACCAGAGAATACTGCACGGGAGTACTACACAATATTATGGGTAAATACCTATGGCCCCATCCCGGTCCATTGGCTAGAATTGCCGCATCGGCTGGCAATCAAACCGCCGCACCGATAGTGGGAGTATACGTACGGTGAAAGAAGCCGCCCGCCTGTTGTTGACGACTTTTACCGCCGCCATGATCGCCGTGGCTTCGGTCATGCCAACCACCGTGGCCCGGGCGGAATTCCGTGTGGAAAGCTTGGACAATGACATTCCGGCTGAAATCGAAGCGGCGGCGGAAGAGGGGAAGCAGCTTGTCATTTTCTTCCATCAAATCGGCTGTCCCTACTGCGACAAGATGCGCGCCCGCGTTCACCCGGCACCCAAGGTGTTCAATTATTTTTCCGAAAACTTCGTCATGATCGAAAGCAATATCAGGGGAAACCTGGATGTGGTCATGCCCGACGGCACCACGGGGACGGAGCGGGATCTCGCCCGCAAGGTGCGGGTAAGGGCGACGCCGGTATTCGTTTTCTTCGACAAGGAGGGCAACAACGTCCTCCGAACCACTGGTTTCCTCAATGTTGACCAGTTTTACCTGGCCGGAAAGTATGTGGTGGATGAGGTCTACAAAACCAAAAAATCCTTCTTTCGATATGTCAAGGATCAGTACTAGGCGCTGTATGGCATCCACAATGGTCAAGGCGATCAGGCCGCTTGCGTGGACCGTGTGGATCAGCCTTGGCCTTCTTTCCGCCGGTGCGGCCACCGCCCAGCCGCCGGCCAAACAGCCCGATGCCCGCGAAGTCCTGGAATTGATCGAAACCAATGGCGATTTCGCCTACGCCACGGCGGCGGCGAACATGCGAGCGGCCAAGGCGAGACTCCAGGCGGCAAGGGCGCACCTGTTCCCGCGCCCGACCTTCAATATGGAAGCCAGCCGGTACAATTTCAGCCAGGGGCACGGGCGCTTCAAGGCGGCCCGCTCAGGGGCCGGCGGGGAAAAACTGCGCCAGGCCCGCAATACGGTGCTGCTGGAAGGCTTGGCGGTGTTTTTCGGCCTGCATGCGTCGGAACTGCTGCTCCGTTCGCTCAATGAGGATCATTCTTCCGCCTATGTACGCTGGAACCGGGCCAAGAGACAGTTGGCCATAGGGCGAAAAGACCCGGTGAAGGTAGCGGAATGGCTGTACCGGGTGGAGCGGACCCGCCTTGCCTATTACCGGGAACGCAGCCGTAACCAACTATTGCGTTTCAGGCTTGGGGAACTGACCGGATTGACGTTCAACGAGGAGCTCATCGACCCGCCGGCGGTACCGGAAACGGCGCCGCCGGAAATCGATGTAGAAGCCCTGATCAAGGCGGTGAAGGCGGGCGATCCTCGAATCCAGGACCTGACCCGGCGGAAGGAGGCGCTCTCGGTCCTCCGCGACGGTACAAGCTCAGGGCCGGAACGGGCCGAACTGGCCGCCGAACTGGGCCGCCTCGATGGGGAACTGAACGCGCTGGTCGGGGAAATGCAGTACCGCGCTAGGACTCTGTGGATGAGCCGCGGGGATTCTTGGCAACGGATTATCACCGCCCGGGCCAGGGAAAACTTCACCCGCAAGCGCCTGCTCCAGCGTCAGCAGCTTTACCAACAGGATCGGGTGACGGGCCTGGGCCGGGCGATGATCGAGGCGACGGGAAGCGAATCCGAGCTAATCCGGGCCGTCGGCGCCTATTATTTGGATAACGCCAGCCTGGCGGTTCTGCTGGGCGGGAACCCGGCGCGGGGACTGGATCCCGGTTTCCTGGCCGGGATAACCGGCGGCGGGTCACTGGAACAATACGAACCAAAAGGGGGCAGCGGCTTTGGCCAGGATGATCAAAATGAAGTTAATTAGGGTAACGGCCATGGGGGCGGCTTTGGTGCTCATTTCGATTCTGGTCACGGGAATGATGAACCCGGCCTGGGCGGCGGAGCGCAAGCTGGCCTTCGCCGTCGGCGGGGTGGTCGAACAGGTGTTGGTCAGGGTGGGTCAGAAAGTGGAAGCCGGAGCGCCCTTGGCGCGCCTTGACCCGCGGCCCTTCCAGTCCCATCGGAAAGCATCCACGGTCATCCTGAAGTCGGCGGCGACCGAATTGCGGATTTTCGAGAAGAAACGCCAACAAGAGCAGGAACTCTATGATGATTTGTCCACCTCTCGTGAAACCCTGGAGGCGGCGGTGGTGGCGGAAGCCAAGGTCCGGGCAAGTCACGCGAAGGCCCAGGCAAGGGCCGATTCCGCTGCCTGGAGGCTGGAGCGGGCCACCCTGAGGGCGCCAGCCACCGGCACGGTCCGGGCGGTGCCCGGTTACCGGGGCATGGTGGTCAATCCAAACGCGGCAATCGTGCCGGTGGTGATTCTCGACATTCCTTAACCTTGGCCCTAACCTTGGCCTCAACCGAGGCCGTATCCCAAGGTTTATTGACCACCCACGGAAGCGGGTACTATATCTAGGGCGTCAACCCTGATGCATGGCGCCCAATGGCGTCCCATTGTCTTACCCCCACCCCGGCCCTCCTCCTTGATGGGTGGAGCGGGGGTGGTTTCCGGTGGTTCGTCGGCGACAGGCGCAGGAATCAAAATACCCGCGAAGACAGAACGTATTGAGTCCCATGAGCAAACCTTCCACGACCGAGACCATCCGCGATACCCGGCTAAGCGACGCCCTGGGTGAGCGCTATTTGGCCTATGCCCTTTCGACCATCGTTTCCCGCTCTCTTCCCGACGTGCGCGACGGCCTCAAGCCGGTGCACCGCAGGCTGCTGTACGCCATGCGTGAACTCAAGCTCAACCCGGATACCGGGTTCAAGAAATGCGCCCGGGTGGTCGGTGATGTGATCGGCAAATACCATCCCCACGGGGACGTGGCGGTGTACGACACCCTGGTGCGCCTGGCCCAGGAATTCGCCGTTCGGTATCCGCTGGTGGACGGGCAGGGCAACTTCGGCAACATCGACGGCGATAACGCCGCCGCCATGCGCTACACTGAGGCCCGCATGACCGCCGTCGCCCAGGCCTTGCTGGAGGGACTTGAATCAGACGCCGTCGATTTCCGGGAAACCTATGACGGCGAGGAAGAGGAGCCGGTGGTCCTGCCGTCCCGCTTTCCCAATCTGCTGGCCAACGGCGCGTCGGGCATCGCCGTCGGCATGGCGACCAGCATCCCGCCCCACAATGTGGGTGAAATCTGCGACGGACTGCTGCACCTGATCAAACATCCCAAGGTTACCTTCAAGAAGCTGGCGGAGATGATCCCCGGCCCCGACTTTCCCACCGGCGGCGAGCTGGTGGAGGCCCCAAGCGCGGTGATCGAGGCCTACCGCACCGGCCGGGGCGGGTTCCGCCTGCGCTCCCGGTGGAAGAAGGAAAACCTGGGCCACGGCCAGTACCAGGTGGTGGTCACCGAAATTCCCTATCAGGTGCAGAAATCCCGGCTGATCGAAAAGGTGGCCGAGCTTCTGGCGGCGAAGAAGCTTCCCCAATTAAACGACATCCACGACGAGTCGGCGGAGGAAGTGCGCATCGTGCTGGAACCCAAAAGCCGCACCGTCGACGCCGAAATCCTCATGCAGCAGTTGTTCAGGCAGACCGATTTCGAGGTCCGCGTCAGCCTCAACATGAACGTGCTGGATGCCAACAACACGCCATCGGTGATGGACTTGCGCCAGGTGCTGACCGCATTTTTGGACCACCGCTATGAGGTGCTGGAACGGACTACCCGATTCCGGCTGAAAAAGATCGAGGCCCGGCTGGAAATCCTGGAAGGGTTTCTCATCGCCTACCGCAACCTAGACAGGATCATCCGCATTATTCGCGACAACGATCACCCCAAGCCCAAGCTGATGAAGGCCTTCAAGTTGACCGATGGGCAGGCGGAGGCGATCCTCAACATGCGTCTTCGCCAGTTGCGCAAGCTGGAGGAAACGGAAATCAAGGCCGAACACAAGGCGCTGAGTGAAGAGCAGGCCGGGATCAAACGTCTGCTCAAGGACAAGAAGAAAAAGTGGCGGGCGATCGCCGGTGAAATCGCCGATATCAAAAAGCAATTCGGGCCCGATACCGAACTGGGCCGCCGCCGCACCACCATCGGCAAGCCACCGTCGGCGGTGAGCGTGCCCCTGGAAGCGATGATCGAGCGTGAACCGATCACCGTGATCTGCTCGGAAAAGGGATGGATACGGGCCGCCAGGGGCCATCTGGCCGATGTTTCAGAGTTAAAATACAAGGAAGGGGACAAGGGCCGCTTCGTTCTGCATACCTACACCACCGGTAAGTTGCTGGTGTTCGCCACCAATGGCCGGTTCTACACGGTGGGTTGCGACAAGCTGCCCAGCGGCCGTGGGCACGGGGAACCCCTGCGCATGATGTTCGACCTGGCCGAGGGCCATGATGTGGTCGACATCAGGGTTCACCAGCCGGGCCGCCGTCTGGCCGTCGCGTCGGACACGGGCCGCGGGTTCGTGATCGAGGAGAACGAGGCCGTCGCCCAGACCCGCAACGGCAAGCAGGTGTTGAACCTGGGCGCCGATGAGGAAGCCGCCGTCTGCACGGCTGTGGTTGAGGGCGCCGACAGCCTAGCCGTGCTGGGCGAAAACCGCCGCCTGCTGATCTTCCCCTTGGCGGAACTTCCGGTCATGACCCGGGGCCGGGGGGTGATCCTGCAACGCTACCGTCAGGGGGGACTGGCCGATATCAAGACCTTCGTCCTGGCCGAGGGACTCACCTGGCGGACCGGGCGCGGCGAAAGCCGGGAAACGGATCTGGATTTCTGGATCGGCAAGCGGGCTCAGGCCGGTCATGTGCCGCCCAAGGGGTTCCCCAAGGCAAACCGATTTACTTGACCGCCTCTTGCGGATAAACCTGGGCGGATAGAAATGATTGTCCGCCGGCAAGAGGCCAGAAAAGGAATAGCATCGTGACGATAGCTGCAAACGCCATCCACCCGACCCTGATTTCCACCTTGTGGCCGACCCGCAGGGAAGGGGGCTTTCTTCGCCTGGCGGTCCTGGCCGTGGCCGGCAGCCTGCTGCTGACCCTTTCGGCCAAGATCAGCGTACCCTTCTATCCGGTGCCGATGACCATGCAGACCTTCGCCGTGCTGGTCATTGGCATGGCCTACGGACCCGTTCTCGGTGCCTCCACGGTGCTCCTCTATCTAGCCCAGGGGGCCATGGGACTGCCGGTGTTTGAGGGAACGCCGGAAAAGGGCCTTGGGCTCGCCTACATGATGGGCGGCACCGGCGGCTATCTGATCGGTTTTGTTGCCGCCGCCGCCGCCTGCGGGTTCCTGGCCGGCAAGGGATGGGACCGCAACTGGATGACCACCGCGCTGGCCATGCTGGTCGGCAACGCGATCATCTACGTATTGGGGCTATGGTGGCTGGGAACGCTGTTCGGATGGGACAAGCCCATTCTGGAATGGGGACTGATTCCCTTCGTGTTGGGTGATTTGGCCAAACTGGCGCTTGCCGCCGCGGTACTGCCCGCCGCCTGGAAACTGACCCGCCGACCAAACTGAACGCAGGGGCGGAAAGCAGCCGCGCGCCAATCGATTCTGATGATGCCCCAATCAACGGGGCTGAAGGGGCTAAATGTCGTTGTCCGCCTCTTGCCGCACCAGCGGCGTCCATCCATCTGGCGTATAGGCCTCAAGGGGCTGGAAACGCCGCTTGTAGGACATTTTCGAACAACCGGCGATCCAGAAGCCCAGATAGGTATAGGTCAGGCCCAGTATCCGGGTGTGTTCGGTCAACCACAGGATCATGTAAGTCCCCAGACTGCGCCGTTCGACCACAGGGTCGAAGAAGCTGTACACCGCCGATAACCCGTCATCCAGCCGATCCAGAAGACAGGCGGCGACCAAGCCCATGTCGGGGTGACGAAATTCGGTCAGCACCGTATCCACCGGCGTGTCTTCAACCAGGGCCCGGTAGTCGTTGAAATCCATCTTCGCCATCTCGCCATCGGCATGCCGGGAATCCTGGTAGGCGGAAAACAATTCAAACTGCTCCCGCGTCGCCACCGTTGTCTTGTCCGCCGTACGAAGATCAATGTTGGCCGCCAATACCCGCCGCTGGGAACGGGTCGGCGTGAATTCAGAGGCATTGATTCGGACCGCGACACAGGCCGAACAATCGGGACAAGTGGGGGCGTAAGCGATGTCGTGGCTGCGCCGGTATCCGGCCAGGGAAAGGGTGTTGTGCTGGGCACTGGCGTCCCGGCCCACCAGTTCCGTCACCACCCGGCGCTCCACCCGGTCGGGGAGATAGGGGCAGGGCAGGGGGGCCGTGGCGAAAAAAAACCGGGTGCTGTGAACGGAATTGTGTTTCATGGCCTGGGACCGGGCTCCCTATGACCGGCATGCTCTTCGTCGGTGCGAGAAGCTCGATTATGGGAGATTCCCTGGCGGGCGGCAATGGAGGGATTTAGGCGGGAAACGCTGAATTCCCTTTTTTTGCCCATCAAGCTACGAAGGGCAGGTTTTTCCTTCGTTCTGTTCTTCTTTCTATTCTTTATTCTGGTTTTCCCGGGGCGGCGATTCCGGTATTACGCTTTCACCTGGGGTTTCCTCATCGCCTAATTTTAGCAATGGGTCTTTTTCATCCACCGGCGCTTCCTGCTTTAAAATGGGAAGTGGAGGGGATTCCTGTTTACCCGTTCCCCGCAACAGAACCAGGGATATGCGCCGGTTTTTCGCGTTGTTCGGATCCTCCGGCAGCAGTGGATCGGTTTCCGCCCTGCCGACCACCCGGATAATTCTGCCCGGGGGGAAGCCTTCTTCCAGAAGGACGCGCCGGGTAGCGTTTGCCCGGTCGGCAGACAGCTCCCAGTTACTGTAATCGCTCCTGCCGGTATATTTGGTGGCGTCAGTGAAACCGGAAATGGCAAGGTTTTGCGGCATTTCCGAAATCACCTTGGCGACCAGTTCAATCACCTTGCGGGTATGGGCATACATTTTGGCGCTGCCCCGGGGGAACATGGCCAGCCCTTCCTGATCGACGATCTGGATACGCAGGCCTTCCTCCATGGTGTTGATCAGCAGGCTGGATGAAAGCTGCTTTAGTTGGGGCACGTTTTCGATGGCTTGGCGCAGGGTATCTTCCGCTTCATTGAACTGCTGTTTCTCATGCTCGCTGCGCCATTT
>JAJRSS010000041.1 GCA_024278615.1 Alphaproteobacteria bacterium | reverse complement strand
TCGAGGAAGCGGCCCGCATCTTCCTGCCGTCGGGGGTTTTGCGGGAAGGGTCCAGCCACTATCACCTGCTGGTTACGCGAAATTACGTGGACGCCTGGCTCGCCGCCCGGCGCTTCGCCAGGCCGGAGGAAAGCGAGCTTGGGCAAATCGCCGGCAAGGCCCTGGCCGTGGCGCGGCGCCTGGCGCTGCCGGGCGGCTTTCCGCTGATCGGCGATATCTCCCCCGACTGCGCGCCCGACACCCTGTCGCCCCTGGCCGGCGGCGACGGCGGCTGGCCCGCCATGCTGAACGACGGGGAGCGGCAGCTTGTCGCCGCCCTGCACCGCCAAACCCCGGCGGTCGAGGCCGAAAACCTGGCTGAAAATCTGGCCGAAACCATGGCCAGGGACGGCTGGCTGAGGATGGACGCCGGCCCCTGGGCCGGGCTGTGGCACGGGGCGCCCGGCGGCTGGTCGGCCATGCCCGGCCACGGCCATCAGGATTGGGGGAGTTTCGAGCTGCATTTCGACGACGAGGCCATTTTCGTCGATCCCGGACGGGGCGCTTACGGCGACGGCGGCGAGGCCGGGTTTTATGTTTCGGGCGGCGCCCATAACACCGTATTGATCGACGGCCACGACCCCTATCCCCCCAACAAGCCCTATTACGGACAAGGCTTTCGCAACGCCATCGGCGGGCCGGCGCCGGAACTGGCGCCAACGCCCGATGGGGTGCGGGTCCGCCATCACGGGTTCTCCCGGTTGAAAGGTGTGGGCGAACTTGAACGGCAATGGATTATTTCGGGCCGCGCCATGACCCTCGTCGATTCCGTCGCCGATAGGATGAACAGCAAGAAAGAGCGTACCATCCAACAGGTATTTCACACCCCCCTCGCCGCCGAGCCCGGCGAACATGGCGGTGATCTCAAGGGCCGGGAACGAACCTACCGGCTGCGCGCCGGTGGGCCTATCGGCCTAAGTCCAGGGAAATTGTGGTTCGCCTATGGCCGAAACCGCCCCGGCACGGTGATCCGCATTACCCGGCGGGTGCGCCTGCCGTGGACGGGCAGCATGACCCTGGAGGCGATCTAGCATGTGCGGCATCGCCGGATTGTTCCTGCCCCGCGACGCCCGGCCGCGGCAGGCCAACCTGGGGGCCATGCTTTCGGTCATGCGCCACCGGGGCCCGGACGGCACCGGCAGTTTCGTTTCCGCCGACGGGCATTATCAGGCGGCCTTCCGGCGCCTGGCCATCATCGACCTGGTCGCCGGCGGCCAGCCGATCATCGAAGGCGACGGCGACCGGGTGCTGATGGGCAACGGCGAGATCTACAATTACCTGGAGCTTCGGCGGGAAGAGGCCGCCTATCCCTATCGGTCCATGGGCGACATGGAGGTGGTCCTGCCCCTGGCGGCAAGGCATGGCGATGGCTTCGTCGACAGGCTGAACGGCATGTACGCCCTGGCCCTATACGAAAAGAAGGATCACCGGCTGCTGCTGGTCCGCGACCGGCTGGGGATCAAGCCCTTGTATTGGACGCGGCTTTCCGGCGGCGGAATTCTGTTCGCCTCGGAAATCAAGGCGTTGTTCGCATCCGGCCTGGTCGCGCCGGCGGTCGACGAGGACGCCGTATCCTCCTATTTAAGCCACGGTTACGTGCCGGCGCCGCAAACCCTGTTTACCGGCGTCAACAAGCTGCCCCAAGGCCACACCCTGAAGGCCGGCGGCGAAGGAAAAGTGACGGTCGAGCCCTATTGGCGGGCCCGGCCGGCGGACGACCTTCCCGCCCGCCCGGCCGACGTGGAGGAACACCTGATCGACCTGCTCAGGGACTCCGTGCGCCTGCGCCTGAGGAGCGACGTCCCCGTCGGCGCGTTGCTGTCGGGGGGGCTCGATTCCGGCCTCATGTGCGCCCTGGCGGCGGAACAGCTTGACCGGCCGCTCAATACCTTCACCGTCAGCTTCGAAGGCGCTTCCGTCGACGAGGCCCCCCTGGCGGCGGCCGTCGCCGAACGCTACGGCACCCGCCACACCCGCCTTACCCTGCCGGCGGGCGAAGCGGCCCATTACCTGCCCAGGCTGGCCTGGTACGCGGAAGAGCCCCTGAACGACGCCGCCCTGCTGCCCAATTTCCTCATCGAGGAGAAATTGGCGCGCCACGTGACCGTGGCCCTGAACGGCACCGGCGGCGACGAGTTGTTCGCCGGTTACGGCCGTTATTTCCGCCTGCCCGTGGAAACCCTGTACACCGCCCTGCCCCGGTTCATCCGCCGCCTGGCCGAGCCCGCCGTCGGCGCCTTTTCCCCCATGACCGCCTGGCAACTGGGCCGGGCGGCCAAGTTCGGCGGCAACCGGGGCGAATACCTGCACGATCACAGCACCCACTTCCCGCCGCCCCTGCGCGCCCTGATCGGCAACACCCAGGCCCTCCCCGCCGCCGCGCAGGCCGGATTCTTTAGCGATTTTCCGGGCGGCGCCCAGGCTGGGGCCCTGTACGCCGACATCAATACCTACCTGCCCGAAGACCTGCTGACCCTGCTGGACCGCACCACCATGGCGGTCAGCGTCGAGGGGCGGGTGCCTTTCCTGGATTACCGGCTGGTGGAAGCGGCCCTGGCGGTGCCGGAAAAGCTGCGCACCCCCGGCGGCCGGCGGAAGGGCCTGGAACGGGCCATGGCCGCCCGCTTCCTGCCCCAGCCGGTTTTGGACGCCCCCAAGCAGGGCTTTGCCTCGCCGGTGCCGGCATGGCTCGAGGCGGGGCTGGCGCCCTTGGCCCGCGATCTTCTGACCCGCAAGGAAAGCCTGGAACGGGGCTGGTGGACGGCGGACGGCATCGACCGGCTGCTGGCGCGGCCGGACCGCCACGGGTTCCGGGTCTATACCCTGATGATGCTGGAACTCGCCGTGCGCCTGCACGTGGAAGGCCCTTTCACCACGGAGCCGCCCGCCGACGGGCTGGAGGCCTTCACCCATGCCGCCTGAACAAGCCGCCATGGCCGAGGTCAGCGTCATCATCCCCGCCTACCGGGCGGCGGGCACCATCGTCCGGGCGCTGAAAAGCGTCGCCGCCCAGACCCTGAGGCCCCGCCAGGTGGTGGTGGTGGACGACGGTTCCGGCGACGGCACCCTTGAGGCGGCCCGCGCCTGCGAGGCGGACCTGGGCGGCATTGAGTTCAAGGTTTTGAGCCAGGACCACCGGGGCGCCAGCGCCGCCCGCAACCGGGCGGTGACGGAAGCGGACCAGCCCTTCGTCGCTTTTCTGGACGCCGACGACGAGTGGCTGCCGGCGAAGCTGGAACGGAGCATGGCCCACCTGGCGGCGGCGGATCATGTGCTGGTCGCCCACAACGGCCTCATCGTCGACAACGGCGAGGAAACCCTGAACGATTGCGCCCTGCGGTTCGCGCAAGGGGCGGACCCCTTCGTCACCCTTTACCGCAAGGGATACCTGGATACCTGCACGGTAGTCGCCCGCCGGGACGCGGTGATCGCCGCCGGCGGCTTCGATGAAACCCTGCCCAATGCCCAGGACTTCGACATGTGGCTGGCCCTGCTGAGAGAACCGGGAACGTCCTTCCTGGTTTTCGGCGAGGCCCTGTCCCGTTATCACGTCACCCCCGGCAGCATCATGAGCCACACCGGGCGGCGGCTGAAATGCTGCCTGGATATCGCCGAGCGCTACTTCCCCGCCCTTCGAAACCGCTCTCGACACCGCCCTCGATACCTCCCTGGCGGCGCCCTGGTTTCCCTGTGGTACAGGATTATCGCCGTGCATGGAGAGGCGGCGCGAAGCTACCGGCGCGGGGGAGAGACCCGGGCCGCGATCCGCACGGCGGCCGCCCTGCCCCTGGCCCTGGCTCGCCTGACCCTGGTCGCCGTCACCGGCGCCCGTCAGGCTGGGCGGGAAAGAGGAACCTACCTGCCGGCGGCAAGCGAACGGCGAAGGTGAATGGAGCGAACGCAGGCTATCGCGGCGGTTCGGGGCGTTCCCCGGTTGCCGTCAATACGCCGGTCATCACCGCCGCCACCAGAAAATGGTAGCTGACCCACCAGTTTTGCCAGGCGCCGTAGGTGACCGCCGCCGTGCCCAAGGCGCCGATCACCAGGGCGGCGGCGGCGGCCTTGGCGACCGCCGGGGTGGGGCCCCGGCGGATTTCCATAAGGATCAGGAACAGGATCGCCGCCGCCAGCGCCGCGCCCACCAAGCCCAGTTCCAGCCACCATTGAAGCACCGCGTTGTGGGGATGCAGGGGCATGGGTTCCGTAAAGCCCCGGAACACCGATCCATCGGGCGCCCGCAAGGGAACCGTCCATTTTTCGTCGGCCCGGCTGGAGAAACTTCTCGCCATTTCGAAACCCCAGCCGGTCAGGGGCCTTTTTTCGATCTTGTCGGCGGCGAAATTCCAGATCTGCAGGCGGATAACGGCGGAGCTGGAAAGAAAGGGATATTCGGCCGCCGCCGACGCGGGTTCGGGAAGCAGACGGGTAATTAGCGGGGCGGCCAACGTGGAAAGGACCACCGCCACGGCGACGCCGGCAATGGTTTTCCTGGCCGCCGGAAGGACCACCAGGAACACCGCCAGTCCGAACACGATGCCCAGGACTGCCGCGTCCGCATCGGTAAACAGGATCGTGGCCAACGCCAGCAGCCAGAGAACAACCGCCGCCGGCTTTTTGCCTGTCGCCCAAAGCGCCAGCGCCGCCGGCCACAGCAGCATGGGAACGACGGTGACGCCCCGGTTGAGAAAGCCCAGGGGATAGACGTTGGAGCCCAGCCGGTTGGCTTCGGTCAGTTCGCCGAAGGTGCCCAAACGGATCAGCGCGCCTTTTGAAATGATTTCCTCCGCCAGCACGGCCAGGCCCAGCACGAATCCGGCAACCAGGGCGGCAACAAAGAAACGCCGTTCGGCTTCCTTCATGTCGCGGGCGGCGGCGACGAGAACCAGGCCGGCGAATACGGTGGCCGCGAAGGGCAGGACCTTCCTCAGGGTGACGGCGAAATCCACCGTCCAGGCAAGGCTGACGACGGCCCACAGCACCAGGGCGCCAATGGCCAGGGTGAGCGACCGGGGAAGGGCGCCGATGCGCAGCGCATTGGCCGGGGACAGCGCCAGGACGGCGACCGCCGCCAGGACCAGAATCACCGATCCGCCCCGGGGCGCCAACACCGCCATGGGCAGGGCCAGGAAAGCCGCCGTCCCGAGCACATGCCCTTTGTGGAAAGAAATCATGGTGTCTCGCATTCAATGGGGATCCGCGATGGAGGGCCACGAGGTGGAAAAGGGGGCCCCATCCGGATGTCTCTTAACCCCGCGCCGCCGGGACCGTCAACGGTTTTGACCGATGGGGTCGGGAATGGGGGCGGGCGCCGTTTTGGTCTTGTTTTCCAGTCTTAAGTCCTTTTGCTTCCTTCCGAAATCCGCTACCGAGACATCTTCATGCCCCCCCCGTCCCCGCCACCCGCCTTCGCCAAGCCAACCGGAACCGCCGTGAACATGACGCCGCATGAATAAGACAACAGGCAAAGAACGAATACTGACCGCCGTTCTGTGGATCTGGGTCTGCGCCGGCCTGGCCGCATACCTGTACCAGTTCGCCGGTATCGCCGGCAGTATCTTCACCAAGCTGGGGCTGGCCTGATGGCGGTTGTCGTGCTGGTGATGCAAATTCTCGCCTGCCTGGGGCTGGGAACCCTGTTGTTGCGCGCCTTGAAGGTGGATGGGGACCTGGCCACGGCCGAGCACCTGGGCCTGGCTTTCGCCTGCGGTTTCGGGATTTTGGGATGGCTCGTCTTTCCCATAGGCGTATGGGCGGGACTGGCAGACGGCTGGCTGTGGGGGCTGTTGGCGGCGGGCGCCCTTGGCCTCCTGCTCTTCCCGCGCCGTCCTATCCAGCCCTTGGGCCGCCTTGACGCCGTCGGCTGGGGCCTGGTCGTGGTGCTCGCCGTGTCGATGGCCTTCGACCTGATGGAAGGCCTTTCGCCGCCGGCAGACGCGGATTCCCTCGCCTATCAGTTCAATATCCCGAAGCAGTTCATCGCCCAGGGCCGGGTCAGGTTCATCCCCAGGCCCCTGGACGGGGCCGTGCCGCTGCTGATTCAGATGACCTACATTCCCGCCCTGGCCCTTGGCGGCGAACGGGCCCTGACCCTGTGGGCCATGGTCAGCGGCTGGGCGCCCGCCTTCCTTCTCTTTGTCCTGGCGCGCCGGTACCTGAGCCTCAACTGGTCCCTGACCCTGGCGTTGGTCTTTCTGACCACGCCGGCGGTGGTCTATGGCGGCGGCACCGGGCAGGTGGAGGTCAAGATGGCCCTTTTTGTCCTGGCGTCCACCTGGGCGGTGGTGCGGGCGGTGGAAACGGGGCGGACCGCCTATGCCGTCGCCGCCGGGCTGGGCGCCGGATTTTACGTCGGGGCCAAGTACATGGGCCTGCTGTTCGCCGCCGCCGCCGGTCTCATGGTCCTTTGGCATCGCCGGTGGCCCGCCCTGTCGATAGCCTTCGGCCTGGCCCTGTTGGCGGCCGGATTCCAGTGGTACGCCTGGAACTGGCTTCACACGGGCGACCCCCTGTTTCCCAAGTTCTACCAGTGGATTGGCCGCGACGGCCTGGCGGAGTGGACCAAGGCCCACGACCTCATCTACACCGAAATCTTCTTCCGCCAGGAACGGGGCGTGCCGCGAAACCTTTTGTGGTTTTTCCTTTACCCGTTCAAGGCGACCCTGGACCCCCTTTTGGTTTTCGACTCGGGCCGGGTGGGCCTTGGACCCTATGGCCTTTTGTTATTGCCCTTCGCCCTTCTCGGCGCCTGGAAATTCCGCGCCCGCCTGCGCCGGAGCCCGCTGCTCGTCGTCGCGGCGATCGCCGCCCTTTATTACACGGCGCTGTTTTTCACCGGCCCGTCACAGAGAGTCCGTCACCTCGTTCCGGTCCTGCCCCTGTTTCTGATCTGCATCACCGCCGCCGCCCAGCGGTTTACGGCGGGCACGCCGATGGGGCGCCCGCTGATCGCGGCGGCGTTGCTCACCATCGGCCTGCAGATTTCGGGACAAGGGCTGTTTTCCGCCAACAACCTCGAATTCGTGCTGACCGGCGAAGACCGCCAATCCTATCTTCGCCGAAACGTCCTCAAATACGAGGCGGCGGCTTGGATCAACGCCAACCTGGCCAAAACCGACCGCATCGTGGTGAACGAACGCCAACTGTTCTATTACCTGGATGTCCCCTATTTCTTCGCCTCGCCCTTCGCCCAGGCGCTGGTGGACGTTTCCGCCGCCGTGGATGATCCGCGGCGCCTGTACCGGCAATTGGCGGACCAGGGCATTACCCATCTGTTTCTCCCTGTTCGCGAGGAAGCCGGGGGCGGGGTTTATTCCGCCCCTTATGGCCTGCTGGACAGGGCCGGGTGTCTTGAGGTGATGAAGGAGTTCGAGCTGCCGGTTTTCGCTTCAAGAACCCTTTCCACCTTGTCCGGTTCCAGGGTCAAGGCACGCATCCTGCGCCTGAAGGCGCCATCCTGCCTGGAGTGAATCGCCGCCGATTGCACGGCTGCACCGAATTGTTTACTGTCCTGCCGCCTTCGGCCTGCCGAAATTCAATCTCGAAATTCGCCCTCGAAATTCACCTTGGCCCCATAACCTTTCGCCCGCTCGACCCTTGTCCCGCCATGCCCTTTGAAACCCTTTCCATCGTCATCCCCTGTTACGACGAAGAAGCGACCCTGGAAACCCTGGTTGGCCGGGTGCTGGGCGCGGACAGTCGCGGATTGACGCTGTACGTGATCATCGTCGATGACGCCTCCAACGACCGCTCCCACGAGATCGCGCGGTCCCTGGCGCAAAAAGACAGCCGCGTTCGCGCCGCCCGCCACGACCGCAACCAGGGCAAGGGCGCCTCGCTGCGCACCGGGATTTCCATGGCCCGGGGGGACATCATCCTCATCCAGGACGCCGACCTGGAGTACGACCCCAGGGAATACCCCAGGCTGCTGGCGCCCATCCTGGATGAAAAAGCGGACGTGGTTTACGGTTCACGCTTCCGCACCGCCGACAGCGTCCGTATCCTGTTTTTCTGGCACAGCATGGGAAACCGGTTCCTTACCCTGCTTTCCAACATGTTCACCGACCTCAACCTGACGGACATGGAAACCTGCTACAAAGTGTTTCGCCGGGAAATCATCAAACAGATCACCATCCAGGAAAACCGCTTCGGTTTCGAGCCGGAAATCACCGCCAAGGTCAGCCACCTCGACCCCATGCCGCGCATCTACGAGGTGGGCATCGGGTATTCGGGCCGCACCTATCAGGAAGGCAAGAAGATCGACTGGAAAGACGGGCTTCGGGCCATCTACTGCATTCTTCGCTACAACCTGTTCAGGTAAAGCGGCGAACCGCCGGTTGGCGGCGGACCCGCGCCTTGACCCGCACCCATGAATTCCATGCCCGACAACACTCATTATGATCCCAGCCTCGATCTCGAGGCGATGGAGGACCTGCCCAATTACTACGGGGCCATGATGGGTTATTTCCGCCCCTACCTGAGGGGCGAGGGAATAGAGATCGGCGCCGGAAGGGGCGAGGTTTCGGAGCGGATCCAGTCCGCCCTGGACCGGCTGGAACTGGTGGAGCCGGCGGCCAACCTTGCCTCGACCCTGAAGCAGCGGTTCAAAAACAAGCCCCATGTCTCCATCATCCCCCATACGTTCGAGGAACAGGCGGCGAAATTCCCCCAGGGCTGCCGGGATACCATCGTCCTGATCAATGTGCTGGAGCACATCGAAGACGACGACCTGACCCTGGCGGAGATTTTCCGGGTGCTGCGGCCCGGCGGGCATCTTCTGCTTTTCGTGCCCGCGCTTCCATTCCTGTTCAGCAAGCTGGACGCGGCCATCGGGCATTACCGCCGGTACCGGCTGGCGGATTTGCGTCGTCAGGTGAAGGCCGCCGGTTTCGAAATCACCGCTTCGCGGTATTTCGACATCCTCGGCGTTTTACCGTGGCTGTTGATCAACACCTGGGGCGGCAAGGTTAAATTGACACCCGGCATGGTCAGGATTTACGATTCCTACATGTTTCCCCTTTCCAATGCCCTGGATACCCTGATCGAGCCTCCCTTCGGCAAGAACATTATCATGGTCGCCCGGCGGCCAGGGGATTGAACCGGATGACCACGGTCAACGTACTCATACCGACCTATAACGAAGCGGCGACCATCCTGGAAATACTGAACAGGGTCGCCGATCAGACGGTGGAAGGCGTCGAATTTGACGTCATTGTCGTCGATGACGGGTCCACCGACCGCACCGTGGAGTTGCTGGAAGGACACCCGGAGCTGTATTCAAAGCTGATCAAAATGCCGGTCAACGGCGGCAAGGGCGCGGCGGTGCGGGCCGGCCTGAAAGAGGCGGCCGGCGATTATATCCTGTTTCAGGACGCCGACCTTGAATACGACCCCAATGACTACCCCTGGCTGCTGAAACCCGTGGTCCGTTACAATGCCGACCTGGTCATGGGCAGCCGCCTGATCGCCCCCCGGTTCACCCGCGTGCATAATTTCTGGAACAAGGTGGGCAACCGGCTGATCACCTTCATCTTCAACATCCTGAACAACACCACGTTTACCGACATATACAGTTGCTACCTGCTGTACCGCCGCGACCTGGTCAATCCGGACGAGCTTGTTTCCGACGGCTGGGAGCAGCAGGCGGAAATCCTTTCCCGGGCCATGAAGGGCGCCAGGATGATCTATGAGGTGCCGGTCAGCTATCACGGCCGCACCATCGATGAAGGCAAGAAGATCAGGGCCCATCACGCCATCGCCGTGATCCTGACCATTTTTCAGCGGCGGGTATTCCGCTAGGAAAGAGTTACGGCCGGTTCAGCACTCGGAGGCGTTCAGGGATTTTTGGTAATAGTCGAAAGACAGGTATTTCCGGTTCATGAGCCGGCGCAGGGCGTACTTGAAATAAAGCAGGCCGTCCTTCAGGTGGTCCTCGACAAAGAACCCGAAATTGTTGGTTTCAAACCGCCACTTCGCGACCGGATGATACAGCCTGAAGCACACCCTCAACAGGGCGGAGCCGCCAAATTTGTAAGCGATGTTCCGGCTGTGGAAATAAGACGTGAAATTGATCGCTTCAATTTTGCGGGTTAACCTTGGCGAGGCCCAGGTGCTGTACTTCTTGGTCCAGGCGTCGAATTCCATGTCCTTCCAGTCCACCAGCGTTTCCGGCGCCTTGAAACCCATGCCCAGGGCGTCGAAATAGAAAGGCGTTCCGATGATGGGAAGGAAAGGGAAAATCAACGAATAGGCGTTTGGGTTTTCCCGCTCCAGCTCGAGGGCGAAGTTCACCGTATCCATGATTTCTTCTTCGGTTTCCCCGGGGAAGCCGACGATCATGGTGTACTTTACCTTGATGGGGTATTGGGCCAGCTTGCGGTTGGAAAAGCGCATTTCTTCCAGGGTTTCGGCCTTGTTGATGAGGCTGACAACCCGGGCGTTACCGGATTCGATGCCGATTTCAAGGGAATGGCATCCCGATTCATAGAGCAGGTCCCACTGCTCATCGGTGAGCTTGCTCAAGGTATCGGCGCGAATCCCCAGGGTGCACCATTCAACCCGCCGGTCATATTTTTTCATCCCCTCCAGTATTTCCAGGAAGCGCTTTTTGGACCCGGGAAAATAATCGTCCTGGAAATAGATCATCTGGATGCCGTGTTCCCGGTACAGATGATCCACTTTTTCAAGCACCCGTTCGGCGGAAAACCCACGCCAGCGTCCCTCGTTGATGACCGGGTCGGAACAGAACTTGCAGCGGAAGGGGCAGCCCCTGGAGGTGTTGAGGGTGGCGGACTTGCGGCCGTCTTGGGTATCGAAAACGCGATACTTGTCGACTTCCAGCAAGTGGTAGGGAAGCTCGGGCAGGGAATCCAGGTCACGGATGATATCGGCCGTGCCGTTCTTTCGGAGGACGACATAATTGTCGTTGTTCTTGAGCGGCTTGAGTTCGACCTGGCCGGCGTTGGACTGAACGTCGCCGGCGCCGGTTTTGAAAACGAGGCCCCTTAAATCATCAACCGGCCGCCCGTCCCGCAGGCGCTCGAACAGCTCGCATAAAACCAGGTCGCCGTCGCCGACGACGACATAATCGATCAGGGGATGGGTCGCCGTCTGTTCGGGCACCAGCGTCGCATGCACGCCGCCCCAGCAAACGGGAACGTGCGGATACCTCTCCTTCAGGATTTCGGTAACCGCGAGGGCGTATTTGATTTGCTGGCCGGTAATGGCGGTGATGCCGAAGATGGCGGTTTCCGGCCCGACGCATTCATCCAGGTCCTTGTCGAAGGACTTGGTTACCCGCTGGTCGATCAACCGAACGTCATAACCCTTGTCGACGGGAACCGCCGCCACGGCAAGCAGGGATTCCGGATACCGGATGGACATTTCATCCCAGGTTCCCGTGTAAGGCTGTATAAGAACGATCTCCGCCAAGACTGTCCCCTCGATGCCGAAACCGGGATTGCTCCCGGTATTTCCTGAATGATGGATTTGTTATCTTCTACAATCATTTCCGCGACGCTTCAACGTTCTTGCGATGGGCGGATTGGCCCCAATCAGCATGGGGTTATTTCCCCGCCGGCAAGGGTTGGACGCCGAATAACCGTCAATTCCCTCCCTCTGTTTGAAATCTCCCCGGCTCACGAATAACGGCAATCACACCATGGGTATTTTATCACCGAGGGCGGTCTCGTACGTGGCGCTTGCCGGCGCCTTGCTGGGCGTGGCGCTGATGGCCGCCCGCGGGTATTTCGCCATTTCCTTTTCCGAGCCCATGCAGCTCATCACCAGCGGCGCGGAGTACGAATCCCTCTACGTGATCTGGAAATACGTTCAGGGACTGACCCTTTACGCCGATCACACCCGCATTCCCTTCGCCGGCACGTTTTACAACTGGATCTATTATTACTTTTACGGCGGCATCAGCGGCGGGGTCCTGAGCGCCCTTTCCCTGGGGGATGAGTGGCTGCCGACGGTAACGCGGCTGATTACCGCCGCCGGCGCGACCTATGGCGCCTGGATATCGGCCCTGTTGTTCCGGCGGCTTCCCGGCGTCGGGAATCCTCACCTGAGCCGCCTTGGCCTGGCCCTGGCGCTGTTGATCTTTTTCGGTCCCCTGATGGGTTTTTTCGGCATCGCCACGGCGCCGGACGTCTGGGGTTTCGCCTTCGACGTGACGGCCATCTATTTTTTCCTCCGCTTTTATGACACCCGGCCGGCCGCCGGCATTATCCTGTTCTGGCTCTTCGCCTACCTGGCCTGGGGCTTCAAGCAGATTTTTGTTTTCTCCACGGGAACCGTAGGGTTGTTCCTGCTGTTCAGGAGGGACTGGAAAATGCTCGCCCTGCTGGCCGTCGTTTCCTGGCTGGCCTGGGGCGTCACCCTCGCCCTGGGCACGGCCCAGTACGGCAAGACCATATTGTCGTTTGGCGGATCGACGGTTTCCCTGGCCTGGCCGCAGCTTTCGCGAAACCTGGGCAATTTCGCGGTTAAAACCCTTCCCCTGCTGCTTGGGCTGGCCGGTATTCTGGCCGCCGTCATTTGGACTTCAAGGGCCCGTCCGCTGATCGGCCAGATCGCCCGCGGCCTTGTCCGGCCGGGGGAAAACATCCCCCTGGCGGTCGCGGTTCTGGGATGCGTGGTGACCGGCGGGCTGGCCATACCGGCAAGCGCCAAGCTGGGCGCGGCGGAGAACTACTATTACCTGCTCTCCTTTTTCCTCGCCCTGCTGCTCCTTACCCTGGCCGCCCGCATGGAAAAGGCCGGCGGGTGGCCGGCCCTGGTTTCGGCGCCCTTGACGGCCGGGTGGATCCTGCACGGGGCGGCCATCGGCCTGGTCTTTTTCGGGGTGACCGGTGTCCTCTCCACCCGCTACATGCACACCAGCCTGTCCGCCGCCCGGGCCTGCCTGGCGGAGAAAAACCTTGCGCAACCCGTATTCATTGGCCATCCCTACCTGTCCCTGCCGTGGATGGTCCCGGCCAAGGCCCATTTCGTGGTTCAGACGAATTACCGCTGGGACCGGGCGCGGGGCGTCGAAATGGAAGGCGGCGGCATCGGCGGCTTGATCGACAAGGGCTATTTCGCCACCATCGTTTTGTCCGGGGACAGCGTTGACGGCTCCGACCTGCGACTCTACCGGCGGCGGGGAGAACCCTGCGGCGATTTCAAGATCTACGGCCGTTCCGGCGCTCAATGACGCCGGGCCGGGTTTGGGCTAAATTGTGAAACCATGAAGAACAACGGCGACATCATCATCCTGACTCCCGTCTACAACGACTGGGAATCGGCGTTCATCCTGCTGCGGCAACTGGATGAGGTGCTGGCCAAAAACAACCTCGAGGCATCGGTGGTGATCGTCGACGACGGCACGCCGGTGATCTCCAGCGCCGAAGATTTCGACGGCCTGAGTTTTTCCGCCATCCAGGACGTGGAAGTCCTCACCCTGGCCCGCAACATGGGCAACCAGCGGGCCCAGGCCATCGGCATCGGGTATGTCGCCGCGAACCGGCAATGCGGAACCCTGGTGCTGATGGATTCCGACCTTGAGGACCCGCCGGAATATGTGCCGGAATTGATCGCCAAGGCCAACGAAAGCGGCAACGAAATCGTCTTCGCCGACCGCACCCGCCGTTCGGAGGGCGCCACCTTCAGGGTCCTCTACCAAGCCTACAAGTATCTTTACAAGGTGCTGACCGGGATGCCCATTTCGATCGGCAACTTCAGCGCCATCCCTGGCCGGCTGGTCAGGCGCATCGCCAACATCTCCGAGATATGGAGCCACTTTCCCGCCGGGATCATGCGCGCCCGGGTGCCCTTCCGCGCCATCCCCACGGTCCGCGGCCGGCGCCTGAAGGGGGAAAGCAAGATGAACCTGGTGTCCTTGGTGGTTCACGGGCTAAGCGGCTTCGCCGTTCACGCGGATGTCGTCGGCGTCAGGATCATCATCGCCATTTTCGCCGTCGGCGGCGTCATCCTCGCGGGGTTGGTGATGGTGATCGCCAAACGGTTCCTGTTTGATTTTTTCGTTCTGGGCTGGACGTCACTGGTGGTCATCGTCCTCGGCGTCGCCGTGATCCAGACTTTTTTCGCGGCGATCTTCATGGCCTTCATGATCCTTTCCGGGCGCAACCACCGGACCATCATCCCGGGGATCGATTTCAGGGATTTCATACTGGAACGCCAGCAGGTTTATCCCCTGGTAAAAGGAGAAGCACGGCATGCCCCTACGGCCCGTCACCGATGAAGAAAAGAAAACCTGGCCCACGACGGTCATCGTTTCCCTGGAGGAGCCCTTTGTCGACGCCCGGGGCGAAATCCAGCCCCTGGTCGACCTGATGATGGAAAGCGCCGTGCTGATCGCGTCCAAGAAAGGCGCCCTTCGGGCCAATCATTTCCACAAGACCGACTGGCACTATTGTTACGTGCTGGAAGGATGCATCGAATATTACCACCGCCCCACGGGCAGCGATGCCGAGCCCGAATGCGTGCTGGTCAAGGCCGGCCAGATGGCGTTCACCCCGCCGATGGTCGATCACGGCATGAAATTCCCCGAAGATACGGTGTTCCTGACCCTGTCGCGCAATCCCCGCGACCAGGAATCCTATGAGGCGGACGTGGTTCGCATCGACCTGCTGCCGACGGAAGGTTTAACCACCTGGAAACCGGAAAGCTGATACAAAAACAGCCGGCCTTGAAAAGCCCGGCCCGAAACCACCCGAAACCAAGTGATCCGTCCATGAGCGAAGCCTGCCACCGCCGCACCACCTGCCGGCTTTGCGGCGGGGAAAATCCGGCCCTCGCCCTTTCCCTGACGCCGACGCCGCCGGCCAACGCCTTCGTCGCCGCCGAGCGACTGGACGAGCCGCAGGAAACCTTTCCCCTGGACGTATTTTTCTGCGAGGACTGCGCCCACGTCCAGCTTCTGGACGTGGTTGATCCCCGGATCCTGTTCGAAAACTATGTCTACGTTTCCGGCACGTCGCCGGTATTCGTCAGGCACTTCGAGGGTTACGCCGGCCAAATCCTGGCCCGGTATTCGCCGCCCGGGGGAAGCCTTGCCGTCGATATCGGCTCCAACGACGGCACCTTGCTGCGTTTCTTCAAGGACGCGGGCCTGAAGGTTCAGGGGGTTGACCCGGCGAAGGACATCGCCGCCCGGGCGACGAAAGACGGCATCGATACCATCGCCGGTTTCTTTACCCCGGAACTGGCCGACCGCATCTGTCGGCAAAAGGGCCCGGCGGCGGTGATCGCCGCCAACAACGTCTTCGCCCATGCCGACGACCTGGCCGGTATCGTCGAAGGCGTCCGCCGCCTGCTGGCCCCCGGCGGCGTGTTCGTCTTCGAGGTTTCCTACCTGGTCGACGTATTGGAAAAGACCCTGTTCGACACCATCTACCACGAACACCTGGCCTATCACTCGGTCGGCCCCCTGATGCGGTTTTTCGCCGCCAACGGCATGGAAATCACCGATGCCGCGCGGGTGGACAGTCACGGCGGCAGCCTGCGCTGCGTGGTCCAGCACCGGGGCGGACCCCACCCGGTCGATGCGTCGGTGGCGCGCCTGGTGGCGCTGGAGGAAAGCCTGGGCCTCCACCGGGTCCAGGCGCTGAAGGATTTCGCCGCCCGCGTCGATCGGCTGAAAGAGGAGCTTTCCTCCCTTCTGCGCCGGTTGAAGGCCGAGGGAAAATCCATCGCCGGGTTCGGCGCCCCGGCCAAGGCCACCACCTTGATGTATCACTTCGCCATCGGCCCCGGCCTGTTGGACTTCATCGTCGATGACAGCCCCCTGAAACAGGGCCTCTATTCCCCCGGCATGCATATTCCGGTCGTGCCCTCGACGGCGATCGAGGACAACAAGCCCGATTACCTGATCATCCTGGCGTGGAATTTCGCCCCGTCCATCATGGAAAAACATGCGTCCTTCCGACAATCGGGCGGACATTTTATCGTTCCCCTGCCGACTTTGGAGATACACTGAACCATGGCCGATTTTCTTCTCGATTCCGACATTGATGAAATCACCGAGCGGTTGCGCGGCGTGGCCGCGAATTTCGCCGGCAAGACGATCCTCATCACCGGCGGCCGCGGCTTCCTCGGCCGCTATTTCACCGCCGTGTTCGAGCGGCTCAACGAAAAGGTTCTGGACAAGCCCTGCCGGTTGCTGGTGCTGGACAACCTGATCACCGCCGGCAAGGAAGGGTCGGTCATTCCCGACCTGCCCTCGGGCGAGTTCATCCATCACGACGTCATCAATCCCTTCCAATGCGACGGACCGGTGGATTACATCCTGCACCTGGCGGGGATAGCCAGTCCCTATTATTACCGGGCCTATCCCCTGGAAACCCTGGAGGTGGCGACCCGGGGCACCCGTCACATGCTGGAACTGGCTCACCAGAAGGGCGCCCGCATTCTGTTTTTCAGCTCCAGCGAAATTTATGGCGACCCGGACCAGAAACACGTGCCGACGCCGGAAAGTTACCGCGGCAACGTCGCCTGCCAGGGACCCAGGGCCTGTTATGACGAAAGCAAGCGGGTGGGCGAAACCCTGTGCTATATCTATCACGAACTGCACGGCACCGAGACCAATGTGGTGCGGCCGTTCAACGTCTTCGGCCCCGGCATGCAGGAAACCGATTACCGGGTGCTGCCCAATTTCGCCAACCGCATCAAGGCCGGCCTGGCGCTCAGCGTCTATGGCTCGGGCGACCAGACCCGGACCTTCTGCTACATCACCGACGCCGTGTACGGATTCCTGCTGGTGTTGCTCAAGGGCGTGCCCGGCGAGGCCTACAACATCGGCAACCCGAAACCGGAAATCTCGATGGTTGATCTGGTCCAGCGAATCCAGAAGGTGCAGGGCGGCGATGTCACGTACAACATCATCGAATATCCGGACAGCTATCCGGCGGACGAGCCCAACCGGCGCTGCCCCGACATCAAGAAGGCGCGGCTGCAACTGGACTACGCGCCGATAGTGGACCTGGACGACGGGCTGGGGCGCTTTTTCGCCTGGTCCGACACAGTGTATACGGGCGAACAATAGGGCCGTGCCCCCAGATCCCCCAGATCGCCCAGACCGTACAGGCCGTACAGACCCTATCCGGCTGGGACTGATCGGCGCCGGCCACTGGGGCCGCCGGTATATTGACGCCATCGCCCGGCTGGACGGCGTGCGCCTCGCCCGGCTGGCCAGCCGCAATCGCGAAAGCGCCCGCCTGGTGGATGAAGCCTGCGCCATCGATGACGATTGGCGGGCCACCGTTGACGCCGATGACGTTGACGGAATCATCATCGCCACTCCCCCCGCCCTGCACGCGTCCATGGCCCGGGCGGCGGTGGAGCGTGGCCGCCCGGTGCTGGTGGAAAAACCCCTGACCCTGGACCTGGCCGAAGCGCAAACCCTGCTGGACGAGGCGGTGGCGGCGAAGGGCCTGGTGATGGTCGACCACATCCACCTTTACCACCCCGCCTACCGCCGGCTGAAGGAACTGGCCGGGGAAATGGGAGGCGTCCGGGCGATAACGGCGGAAGGCGGCAACCGGGGCCCCATCAGCCCCCACACGCCCGTCTTGTGGGACTGGGGGAGTCACGACGTCGCCCTGTGCCTGGACCTGACGGGCCAGTTCCCCGAAAGGATCGCCGCCCGGCGGTTGGAACACCGGCAGGGGGAAGGCGGCTCATCTGAAAAAGACCACGCCGAAAGACTTGAAGGCGAAACCATCGCCCTGACCCTGGGCTTCGCCGCAGGCCTCGAGGCGGCGATCACCCTCGGCAATCTTTTCGAAAGCCGCCGGCGGAGCCTTGAGGTTCGCCTGGATTCGGGAATCCTCACCTACGACGACACGGCGGCAGACAAGCTGACCCGGCACGGCCCTTCATCGGGGACGGTGGAGGCCATCGCCGTCGACGAAACCCCGCCCCTCGACCGGGTGATCGGGACCTTCGCCAGAGCGATTGGACAAGGGGCGATCGAACAGGGAACGTCCGATCTTTCCGGCCTGAGGCTGGGGGTCAAGGTGGTCGCGGTGCTGGAGCAAGCCGCCCGCTCCCTGGAGGAAGCCGCCTGAACCCGCCCTAATACCAGTTTGCATTGATCAGAACCCATGAGCCCATTCTCTGAGGCCGATTGACATTATTCTCCACGGCTGATCGATTAGCTTGTTCCAGGCTTCGGCTGAGATGGCGACGATCTCGTCGTATGATTTGAAGACG
>JAJRSS010000040.1 GCA_024278615.1 Alphaproteobacteria bacterium | reverse complement strand
AGCACCCACATCTTGGACAGGATCTTTTTATTCACCAGCAGTTCTTCCTTGCGGGTGCCCGATTTGGTGATGTCGATGGAAGGCCAGGTGCGCTTGTCGGTGAGCTTGCGGTCGAGGATGATTTCCGAGTTGCCGGTCCCCTTGAACTCTTCGAAGATGACCTCGTCCATGCGCGACCCGGTATCGATCAGCGCCGTCGAAATGATGGTCAGCGACCCCCCTTCCTCGACATTCCGGGCGGCGCCGAAAAACCGCTTGGGCCGTTGCAGGGCGTTGGCGTCCACGCCGCCGGTCAGCACCTTGCCCGACGATGGCACCACCGTGTTATAGGCCCGCGCCAGGCGGGTAATTGAATCCAGCAGGATCACCACGTCTCGCTTGTGTTCGACCAAGCGCTTGGCCTTGGCGATGACCATTTCCGCCACCTGCACGTGCCGGACGGCGGGCTCGTCGAAGGTCGAGCTTATCACCTCGCCCCTGACCGACCGCGCCATGTCGGTGACTTCTTCTGGCCGTTCGTCGATCAGCAGAACGATCAGATAGCATTCCGGATGGTTGATGGCGATGGAGTGAGCGAAGTTCTGCAGCATCACGGTCTTGCCGGTGCGCGGCGGCGCCACGATCAGGGCGCGCTGGCCTTTGCCGATGGGCGTCACCAGGTCAAGCACCCGACCGGTGAGGTCCTTCGGTTTCTCTTCGTCGACTTCCATGGTCATGCGCTCATCCGGATAGAGCGCCGTCAGATTGTCGAAATTGATGCGGTGGCGGACTTTGTCCGGTTCTTCGAAATTGATGTGGTTCACCTTCAGAAGGGCGAAATACCGCTCGCCATCCTTGGGTGAACGAATCTGGCCTTCCACCGTGTCGCCGGTCCGCAAAGCGAAACGCCGCACCTGGCTGGGCGAAACATAAATGTCATCGGGTCCGGGAAGGTAATTGGCTTCCGGCGAACGCAAAAAGCCGAACCCGTCTTGCAGGACTTCCACCACGCCATCGCCGAAAATGGCAACGTCGTTTTCCGCCAGCCGCTTCAGGATGGCGAACATCATGTCCTGCTTGCGCAGCGAACTGGCGGTTTCGATTTTCAGTTCTTCCGCGTAGGCCAGCAGGTTGGCGGGGGTCTTGGCTTTTAATTCCTTGAGGTTCATTTGGAAACTTCGATTTGTTGGGGTGGGAAATGCAGCCTGCCTGCGGCTGAAAAGCTCGGGGATTGAAGTTCGGCGAACGCCGTTCCGTCAACACCGGGCAATAGGTTCACTCAGGCTGTCGGCCCGGCTTTTCATGTAGGTAGGGGTGAACGAGACGAGGCTGAAACGCCCGCCGTTTTTTATTGGAGAGGCTACCTTTAACCAAACGTCCGCAACGTGTCAAACAAAGAATTACCGTTAGCTGTATAGGCGCAATAACGTTTCGTCAATACTTCGGTTTTGAAATCACGCTGATGATCTGCGGCGCCCTGACCCATAAACAGCCACCAGCGGAAAGCCCGAATATTCTTTTTTAGGCCCTTTACCGGTTACGGTCTTCACCGGTCCAATGGACAACAGGTGAATTCCGGTGGGCACTGGCGCCCGCCATCCCCGGAACACAAGCCGGCATTCGATTGCCGCGCCCGCCTCACCAACAACGCCAGCCCATCGATGAATTCGCCCGTGGCGCCCAGGGCCGGCACCCGGCCGTAGGCGGGTACACCCAGGGTTTCGGCCATGTGCCTGTATTCCATGTCCAGCTCGACCAGTGTTTCCGAGTGCTCGGATACAAAGGCGATGGGGACGACGACAACCGCCACTCGGTCCCCGGCGGCGCGCTTCAACTCATCATCCAGGCTGGGCCCGATCCATTCCAGGGGTCCGACCCGGCTTTGATAACATACCGTCCAATCAAGATCGTTGGTGGTTGGGCCCTCGGCCGGCCGCCCTTTCAGGCCCAGTTCGTGGGCGATACCTTGCGCCGTCCGCTCCACCTGCCACTGGTAGGGGTCGCCCCGCCGGATGGTCTTGACCGGCAGGCCGTGGGCTGAAAACAAAATCCTTGCCGGACCCTCGGGCGGATTGCCATCCAGGTGCGCCCGGATCAATTTCGCATATCCCTTGATCAGGCCGCTTTCCGCCGGATAGCAACATATGGCGCGGGTGGGCGCGGCAATGCCGGCCTTGGCGGCGGCGCGGTACCAGTCTTTCAATGAAGACGCGGTGGTCGCCGTCGAGTATTGGGGATAGAGGGGCAGCAACACGATTTCATCGGGAGCGAAGGCGCTTACTTCGGTCGCCGTCTCATCGCTCATGGGATGCCAGTACCGCATGGCGACGAATACCCTGGCTTCCTCCTCCCCCGTCAGGCGTTGTTCGAGTTCACGGGCCTGGACTTGGGTCAGCTCCAGCAGGGGCGACTTGTCGCCTATCTTGGCGTAGATCTCCTTCGCTACCGGCACCCGCCGTCTGGAAATAGTTTTTGCCAACAGCCACCGCAGGGGTTGGGGGACGCTGATCACCGCCGGATCATTAAACAGGTTAAACAGAAACGGTGCGATGGCTTCCGGCCGGTCCGGCCCGCCCAGGTTGAATAAGACCACCGCCAGCTTCGTCATCATCCTTACTCGTCGTGGCCCGTCGTGGCTCGTCGTGGCCCTATTACCGGCCCCAGGCTTTAATGATATCCGCGACCCGGCCGACATTGCCGGGCGGTGTCTGGGGCAGGATGCCGTGACCCAGGTTGAAAATGAACGGTCCGCCACTCAGCGCGGTCAGAATTTTATTCACTCCCTCATCCAGAGCCGGGCCGCCCTCGATCAGCAACTGATTATCCAGGTTTCCCTGGACCGTGCATTTTTTCTGCAAGGTTCCGGCCGCCCAATCCACGGAAACATCGGAATCAAGACTGATCCCCCGCACGCCCGTTTCGGTTACGAATTCTTCGTACCGGTCACCTACCTTGCGGGGAAATCCGATAACCGGAATGTCCGGCGCGGATTCACGCACCTTTTCGACAATCGCTCTGTTGGGTTCGATAATCCAGCGCCTGAATTGGTCGCCTTCCAGCAAGCCGGCCCAGCTGTCGAACAACTGCAACACCTGGGCGCCGTTTTTTACCTGTTCCAAAAGGTAATCCGCCGTGGCATCGACCAGCAGCTCGATCAGTCGTTCGAATTCGTCCGGTGCATTCGTTGCCCAGGATTTTATTTTTTCGCAATCGGTGCCGCCCTGGCCTTGCACCATGTAGACCGCCACCGTCCACGGCGCGCCGGCAAAACCGATCAAGGTGGTTGTATCGGGTATTTCCCTAGCCAGCGTACGCACGGTTTCATAAACCGGCGCCAGATGATCGTGCAGCCCATCCCGGGAAAGCTTGCTTAAACTTTCCATACCGTCCAGGGCTTCCAGCACCGGCCCCCGACCTTCAATGAATTCCACCTTTTGGCCCAGGGCGTCGGGCACTACCAGGATGTCGGAAAAAAGGATGGCGCCGTCCATGCCGTACCGGCGAAGCGGTTGAAGCGTTACTTCCACGGCCAAGTCCGGGGTATAACAAAAATCGAGAAAGTTTTTCGATTGTTTCCGGATCTTCCGGTATTCGGGCAGATACCGCCCTGCCTGCCGCATGAACCAGAACGGCGGCGTGGACAGGGTTTCGCCTTTCAAGGCACGAAGTAAAGGTTTTGACACTTGTCGTTTGGTCCTTTTCTGGAAGCACCGTACCCAACGAAAGGGTATTTGGGATAATCCCGGGAGCAGTCTCAATCCGATTTTCCTATTATCTTAAAATATATACTTAAAATAAGTGTTGTAGTGGTTGTTGTGCGGTGAATCATGAGGATTGAATTTAACCCACAGCTTTTGGCCTGATTCCTTAATAGGACGATTGAAACAGGACCAGCCGTGGAAAAATAACGTATAGAAACTTTTTCAAGGCGAATTTCCGGTCTTCCGGGAGTGGAATTAACAACGGGGATAGGTGGGAAAAAACCCATTCAGTGTGACAAAAGACTGATTTGTCCCAGGGGTGTATAATGTTTTACCTGCGGTAAAACCGGGTGTAAGGACTGGCCCGTTAGGCAAGTGGAATCGCCCAATTCGAGGGAGGCACCGGTTATCCCCAATCTGTACATAGGTTCGGGAAACCATATAGGTTTTGGGGATATGAAGGATTTTCACATTCACCTGGTTTCCGATTCCACCGGGGAAACGGTTGGCGTGGTCGCCCGCGCCAGTCTGGTTCAATTCGAAAAAACGCACACCACCGAACACCTGTGGACCATGGTCCGCAACAAGAGCCAGGTCAAAAATGTCCTGCAAGGCATCAAGGCAAATCCGGGGTTCGTTCTTTATACCCTTGTAAATTCAAAAATTCGTGACGAACTGGAAGCCGGCTGCCGCGAACTGGGCGTGCCTTGCGTTTCCGTCCTCAAACCCATCGTCGCCGCCCTGGGCATACACCTGGGTGCCGAAACCCAAGCCCGGCCGGGCGGCCAGCATGTTCTGGACGCCGAATACTACCAACGCATCGACGCCATGCATTTTGTTCTCAATCATGACGACGGTCACTCCACCTGGGATTTGGATGAAGCCGACGTAATTCTCTTGGGCGTCTCCAGGACGTCGAAAACACCGACCTGCATCTATTTGGCCAACCGGGGGATCAAGGCGGCCAATGTTCCTATTGTTCCCGGCTTCAGCCTGCAGGCGGAAGTGTTGGAAGCCAGACGGCCCTTGCTGGTCGGCCTGACCGTCGACGCCAAGCAACTGGTGCAAATCCGCCGTAACCGCCTGCGGTTGCTCAACGAGGTTGAAGAAACCGACTACGTCGATTTGGAAACGGTGGTCAACGAGGTCAAGGCCGCCCGCCGGCTTTTTTCCAGGCATGGTTGGATCGTCATCGACGTGACACGAAAATCAATCGAGGAAATCGCCGCGACCATCATCAACCATTGCAACCGCCGCAAGGAAGAGCTCTCCTGGCCGGCGTAAAGGGAAGGCTGGCGGGGGTGATGGGCTGGCCCGTAGGGCACTCCCTGTCCCCTGTCCTGTACAAATACTGGCTCAGGGAAAACGCAACGAAAGGTGACTATCGGCTGTTGGAAGTAAGCCCGGACAATCTGGCGGCGGAAATTACGGCGCTGGCGGAAAAGGGCTTCGCCGGGGTCAACGTCACCATCCCCCATAAAGAAGCCGCCCTCGCCGCCATCCTGCGGCGGCCGGCAAACCAGGTGGAAGAAACCGCCCGGCGGATCGGCGCCGTCAACGCTATCACCGTCCGCCCCGACGGCAGCCTGTTCGCCCGCAATACGGACGGCATTGGATTTATCGAAAACCTGAAATCAGAGGTATCCGGATGGCGCGCCGATGCGGGACCCGCAGTGGTTTTGGGCGCCGGCGGCGCGGCGCGGGCGGTGGTGGCGGCGCTCATCGGCGGCGGCGCGCCGGAAATCCGCCTGGCCAACCGGACCGCGGCCCGGGCCAGCCAACTTGTCCGCGAACTCACCGTGGCCCCGTCCGGCCCGGGTGGCGGCAAGATCGACGTCGTCGCCTGGGACCGGCGGCAAGACGCCCTCAGGGATGCCGCCCTGCTGGTCAACACCACCAGCCTGGGCATGGTGGGCAACCCGTCCCTGGTCCTGGATCTTGACGGCCTGCCGTTCGAGGCGGTGGTCAACGACATCGTTTACCGGCCCCTGGAAACGGATTTGTTGAAGGTGGCGCGGCTTCGCGGAAACCCGGTCGCCGGCGGACTGGGCATGTTGATCCACCAGGCCAGGCCCTGTTTCGAAGAATGGTTCGGCGGCAAGGCCGAAATTACCCCCGGCCTGATCCGGGCGCTTTTGGCAAAGCTGAAAGGCTGATGGCGATGGTTGTCATTGGCCTGACCGGCTCCATCGCCATGGGCAAGACCACCGCCGGGGCGGTATTTGGGCGTCTGGGCGTTCCGGTGCACGACGCGGACAAGGCGGTGCATGAACTTTTGGGCCCGAACGGGGCGGCGGTGGCGGCGGTGGAGGACGCCTTTCCCGGAGTGGCGAAGCATGGCGCCATTGACCGCCGGGCCCTGGGGGAGCGGGTTTTCGAGGATGCGGATGCGTTGGAGCGCCTGGAAGCCCTGCTTCATCCCCTGGTTCGCCAGCACGAGGACAAGTTCATCGGCGAAGCCGAAAAAGCCGGACACGACCTGGTGGTGCTGGACATCCCCTTGCTTTTTGAAACCGGAGGACAGGACCGCTGCGACGTGATCGTGGTTGTCTCGGCGCCGCCGGAAATTCAGCGCCGCCGGGCATTCAGGCGGCCGGACATGACGGCCGGGCGGTTTCAGGCGATCCTCGCCCGGCAGATGCCCGATGACGAAAAACGAGCCAGGGCCGATTTTGTCGTCGATACCAGCAAGGACCTGGACGAAAACTTGCGGGCCATAGAAAATATCGTCACAGTGATCCGCGAACGGTATGGTCTGAAGACGCCGCGACGCCATCCAAAAGGAGCCTCTGACCTTGCGTGAAATCGCGCTGGATACCGAAACCACCGGCCTCAGCCCGGGCGCCGGGCACCGCATCGTCGAAATCGGCTGCGTCGAACTGATCAACCACGTGCCGTCGGGCCAGACTTACCAATGTTACATTAATCCGGAACGGGACATGCCGTCCGAAGCCTTGGCCGTTCACGGCCTTTCCCAGGAATTTTTGCAGGGCCATCCGGTCTTTTCGGCGGTGGTTGACGACTTCCTGGAATTTCTGGGCGATTCGCGACTGATCATCCACAATGCGGAATTCGACATGGGCTTTATCAATGCGGAACTGACCCGCATGGAGCGGCCGCCCCTTTCCATGGAACGGGCGACGGATACGGTCAGGCTGGCCCGGCGCAAATTTCCCGGCGCGCCGGCCAACCTGGACGCCCTTTGCAAGCGATTCCAGATCGACATCACCGACCGGACGATGCACGGGGCCCTGAAGGACGCCCGGCTTCTGGCTGCGGTTTACCTGGAATTGAAAGGGGGCAGGCAGCGGGATCTCAGCCTGGCGGCGGACGCCCCCGACGCCACCGAAGACAACGCCCAATCCCCAGCCCTTCAACGGCCACCCCGGCCCCACGCGCCGACGGCGGAAGAAGAAGCGGCCCACAAGGAGTTCCTCAAGGACCTGACCGAGCCCTTGTGGAGCGCGTGAAGTTTGCTTCCGGCGGCTCGGCCGAAAACGAATTTAGCCGGGAAGTTCGCCCTGAATAACAGCAGGACTAGTTGATGGAGGGTGGCGCCTTGCCGGACTCTTCCTCTGCCGACTGACGCTGGGCCAATTGGCTTTGGTACATGGAGACAAAATCCACCGGCCCCAGCATGAGCGGCGGAAAGCCCCCGTCCCGGGTGGTGTCGGACATGATGTTGCGGGCGAAGGGGAACAGCAGGCGCGGACATTCCACCAGCAACACCGGTTCCAGGTGCTCGTCTGGAACGTTGATATTGAACACGCCGCCATAAGACAGCTCCAGAATGAAGGCGATGGTACCGCCCACCTTGCATTCCGCCCGGCAGTTCAGGATCACTTCGAAGATCTTTTTTTCCTCGATGGGCTGTACGTTGACATCGATGTTGATGGTGATTTCAGGGTTGTTCTCCTGCATTTTTTCGAAAATGCTGGGTGTTACAGGGGCCTCGAAGGACAGGTCCTTGGTGTATTGCGCCACAACCTGAAGCGGCGGCGCTTCCTGGGGACCATCACCGGAAGAATCGCCGGCGCTGGGTATCGCCGGCGCGCCGCCGTTGTCGCCCTTATCATTCTTTCCTGAAGCCATCGGAAACCTCCCACGGGAACAATGGCACCGTGGCTATCACGGTTTGGCCCTGGGAACAACCTCCCTAACGCATTTCAGCGGTTAGCGGAATCACCCTTGTCTTTCGCCACCTCCGGACCTGGCCCGGGAGCCGGCGACGAAGGTGGAAAGGATGGGGTCTTGAAATGCCCTGGCGCCTGCATTTGCGTTTCGCGCTCGTGGCGCGAAAAACCGGTGCTGGGCCGGCCTGTTTGGGATTATCGGCCCGAGGCAGCACCGGGCGGCGGCAGGCCAGGACCGTCCTTGCCGTCGGACCTGGCATCTGGCCGGTCTTCCGGGGTGACGTCCCGGAATTCGCCATCGATGATCGAGGAGTCCTCCGGTTTCCCGCCGGCTCCCATTGCCGAACCGGAAACGGAAATATCGATGTGGCCCGAAGCCACCAGATAACGCCCCAGGGCGTTGCGGAGAACGCCACGAAAAGGCGGAAAAAACAACAAAAGACCGGCAAGGTCGGTAACGAAGCCAGGCGTCAGCAACAAGGCGCCGGCGACCAGCAGGCACAGGCCATCGAACACTTCGGCCACGGGCAGGCGGCCCTGCTCCAGGCTTTTCCGTACCCGGGCCAACGTGGCCAGGCCCTGGTGCCTTAGCAGCGCGGTGCCCGCGATGGCGGTCAGCAGGACGATGGCCAGGGTCGTGGCGACGCCCAGGGCGCCACCGACCTGGATGAAAACGGCGATCTCCAGGATCGGTACGGCGATCATCATGAAAAGGATAAAAATAACCATCCTTGCTCCCGGCCCGCGGGCCGCCTATTTAAAGGGCACGCCTTAACATAGTCTCGCACCGCCAAGGCCGAAACACCCTGGGCCGAAATACCCTGGGCCCGGCGTATAGTCGGCTGGACCTGGGTTCGGCGAGCCGTTAACGTGTAAGGAAGGCCCCGGGCGGGTTCAGTCGGTGGAAAGTAGGACAATGGGCAACGGCTTACAATTTCTCGATATCATTCTGTTTGCTCTGATCGCAGTATTCCTGATCCTGCGCCTGCGCAACGTCCTGGGCCGCAAGGGGGGCCACGAAGGCGGTTACAAGGATCCCTTCAGCGCCCGCTCCGAACTGGAAAAACCAGAAAATAACCTTGAAGATAACGTGGTTCAACTGCCGGACCAAACCGTATCATCCGGTGAAGAAGAGGCCCTGCTTCAAGCCGCGGAAGATACGGCAAAGGGTCAGCCGAAGGGAAAAGCCGACGCCTCCCCCGCCGACGTCTTGGCCTCGGGCCTGGCCCAGATCAAGGCCGCCGACCCTGCCTTTGACAGCGATGATTTCCTTTCCGGCTCCCGCATGGCTTTTGATTTGATTCTGGGCGCCTACGCGGCCGGCGAAACGCGAACCCTGAGGCCTCTGCTCAGCGACGAAGTGTTCGGCAACTTCTCCCAGGCCATCCGCAGCCGGGAACAGGCCGGCGAGACCATGGACGATACCCTGATCGGCATCAAGAAAGCGGAAATCGCCGAAGCCTACATGGAGGGCCACACGGCGCTGGTTACGGTTAAGTTCGTCAGCGAACAGATCAACGTATTCCGCGACGAAAACGGCGACGTGATAGACGGCGATCCCAGCGCCATCGCCGAAGTGACCGATTTCTGGACCTTCGCCAGGGACACCCGGTCTCCCGACCCCAACTGGACCCTGGTCGCCACCCGCAGCCTGGAATAGCGGTGGTCGGCCCCCGGACCATTTTCAAAAAGAGACAGGCGTCCGGCAGGAGCGCCCTT
>JAJRSS010000039.1 GCA_024278615.1 Alphaproteobacteria bacterium | reverse complement strand
GTCATTTTTTCCATCATTATCCAGGGATTAACGGTAAAAAAGCTGGTACGGAAACTGCTCGCACCGGAATAATCAAGCGGCCCTCCCCTAAGTTCCAGTGGCATTTACCAAATATTCATTGGAAAAATACTAAGAATTCTCTTTCCCTTTGACATCCCGGATGGCTTTGAAGGCTTACTCAGGCATTCGGCGGAAAGGTAAAGCGTCTTGGCTGACAAACCCGCGGACGAGATTCGAGGCAAGGTCAATCCGGCGGTTGGCGTCACCGCCATCGCCCTTTTTCTGGCCGCCATCGGCGCCGTCATTCTGGCCGTCAAGTTCATCGCCGGAGAGCAGGAGCGCAACCAACAGGCTTGGCAAATCCGGTTGGGCATCGTCGCCGACAGCCGCACCCAAGCGGTAAGCGAATGGGCCGACCGCAATTTTGCCAGCCTGGGCGATCTGGCTGAAAATGCTTCACTTCAACTTTACCTGACCGAACTTTCCCTAGCGAACCCGCAAGAAGGGACGGAACAAGTAGAAGGCGGGTACCTGCGCAACCTTCTGGTGACGACGGCGGAACGCGCCGGGTTCACCCCTCCTGTCCCCGTGGGTGAAGTCCCGGCCAATGTCGAACAAGTAGGCGTTGCCGGAATTGGCCTGGTGAATGCCCAGGGCCAGGCCATCATCAGCACGCCGGGGATGCCGCCCTTGTCCAACCGGGTTCGGGTCGCCGTCGCCAAGGCGTTGACTGGCGAGCCGGCGCTGATCGACATTTACATGGGGGCCAGCAACTTGCCCACCATCGGTTTCGTTCTACCCATATTCGCCATACAGGATGACAGCCGCCGGACCGAAGGCATCGGCGCCGTAATCGGCATCCGCGTGGTCGGGAATGACCTGTTCGACCGCCTTCAACAACCTGGCGAAACCAGCAAGACAGCGGAGACGTTCCTGGTCCGGGCGGCCGGGTCCAACGTCGAATACCTTTCGCCCCTCGCCGACGGCACCCGGCCCCTGAAACGAGCCCTGGCCAGGGATACGCCCGGCCTGGCGGCGGCCATCGCACTGAAAAACCCGGGCAGCTTCTCCATTGGCCGGGATTATGCCGGCACCGACGTGCTGACCGTTTCCCGCCCCCTTGCCGGCCTGCCATGGGTACTGGTGCGCAATATTTCCCAGGCAGAGGCCCTTTCGGCCACCAACGCCCGATTCCGCACGGTTTTCATTGTCTTCATTCTGATCATCATCGGTGTCGGCGTCACTGTTGTCGCCGTATGGCGCCACGGCACCTCCCTGCGGGCGGCGGCGGCGGCGGAGAAATACCGTATCGCCGCTGAACGTTTTGAAAATATGTCGCGGTTCCTGAAGGTGGTTACCGATAGCCAACCGACGGAGATTGTCACTGTCGACGGCGAGACCCGGTATACTTTCGCCAATCAACAGGCCGCCAGGCAGGTGAACCTGACGCCCGATGATATGCTGGACAAGACCATGGCCAGCGTCATCGGTCCGGTGAAGGCAAAGGTATTCGCCAGGATCAACCGTGAAGTTCTGGAAGACCACGAAAGCCAAACCCACCTCCATCATTTCGAGGACGAAGATGAGCACAGGGTAGTACGCTCGGTCCACGTCCCGCTTGAAGAAAACATGGACCACTCGGAAAGCGTGTTGCTGGTTCTGGACGATCTCACGGCCCTGACCCGGGAAAAGGAAAGGGCTGAGGAAATCCTGCGCAACCTGGTCAATACCCTGGTCAGCGTCGTTGACCGCCGGGACCCCTACTCGGCCCACCATTCCACCCGGGTCGCCGAAGTGGCCCGCAACATTTGCAACGAAATGGGCGCCACAGAACTGGAGGCCAGGACCGTCGATATCGCCGGCAGCCTCATGAACCTGGGCAAAATCTTTGTCCCCACCGAGTTGCTGACCAAAACCGACGCCCTGAGCGACGAGGAACGCGCCCGGCTCGCCGGCAGCTATGACGTCAGCGTCGATCTTCTGGAGGACGTGGTCTTCGAAGGCCCGGTGGTCGAGACCATCCGTCAGATCGGCGAGAACTGGGACGGCAGCGGCAGGCTGGGGCTAAAGGGCGGGGAAATTCTGGCCACCGCCCGAACCCTGGCGGTCGCCAACGCCTTCGTCGGCATGATCAGTCCCCGGGCCTACCGGAACGCCTTGACCTTCGAAAAGGTCTCCAACCTGCTGTTGGAACAGTCCGGCACCCGGTTTGACCGCAAGCCGGTTTCCGCCCTGATCAATTTCCTGGAAAACCGGGACGGCATGGATAGGTGGAGCCACTTCCGCGACGCGCCTTCCAGCAATTCCCAATAGGCGCCGGATCGTTCGCCGCCCGTTAAGTGGCGCCCATGTTCTCCCGGGCCTTTGAAATGGCCTCCCTGAGGACCGGTTCCTTGAGGGAGACCGTCGGTTCGTTGAACATCACGTTTTTCATCCAGTCGAAACCGAGGCTAAGC
The DNA here is from genome assembly GCA_024278615.1 of Alphaproteobacteria bacterium. Taxonomy (GTDB): domain Bacteria; phylum Pseudomonadota; class Alphaproteobacteria; order Rhodospirillales; family 2-02-FULL-58-16; genus JAJRSS01. The sequence continues at coordinate 6,401 of JAJRSS010000039.1, read as the reverse complement.
AGGACCTCGTCGTCGGTCTTGATCGCTTCCACGGCTTCCGCGTCCACCTCATAAGATTCCAGGAACTTTGTCTCCAGGATAAAGGTGCGAAGCGCGTCCACGTCCGTGGACACCATGAAAAACATTTTCTTGACCTGGGTTGACAGATCCTTGCCGTAGGGACCGCCCAGGGACCGCCACGACGCCATCTTCATCACGATGTCCATCCAGCCGCGATTGACGCGGTCGTAAACGTCAATTCCCTGTTCTTGGCGAAAATCCGAAACCGTTTGCCGATTGTCCTCGTCGTGGCCTTCGCAGTGGCTTTCCTTGACCAGGAAATAGAAGTCCTCCTTGTGGTCAGCGCCCTTCGGCTTGACGCTCGCCAGCCCCAGCGGATAGTAGCGGCAGGTTACCGGCCTGGCGTCATAGACTGAACATCCCTCTTCCACCATAAACATGCACGGCCCTTTACCGTCGGCGCCGCTCATCTTCAACTTGGCCACCGGCAGGTTGGCCTTGTCCCATATGGCGGGCAGCGTGTATTCGGTGAGGAACTCCCGCAGGCGGATTCCCAGATGGCGGCTGAGGCCAAGGATATCCATGGGCGTCAGCGTCACGTCGGCACCGTGGCAGCAGGCGTTCCAGCACGGAATGTCCTTATGGCATGAGAAACAAAAACTGTCTTCGGGCCGAAGCCGCGCCGGCAATACCGGGTTGCCTTCGCCGGGGCCGCGAATAGCATCGAAGATCTCGACTTCGACATCCTTGTCGAGACGCTTCAGGTCGGGATTCTCGGGTATACCCTGATTGCTCATGCGTCCTCCCCCAACGAGGGTTTTCATCCGTGTCTCTACAATATCGCTTTCAGTATCAGGCTCCAAATGCGGAGCCCCCGAAAGGCAAAGGGGGCGCCACGAATTCGGCGCCCCCTTTTTCCGTTCCCTGGGGTTTGCCCAGGGGTTTTCCTAGTGGCCCTGGCCGCCGTAAAATTTTTCGACCAAATCCTTGTGCGGGACCTTCTTAATCTCCCATTCGCCCGTCTCCGGATTGTGGCGGGAGTTGACGAAGCACTTCCAGTTTTCGTCGTCCAGGTCCGGGAAGTCGGTGCGATAGAAGAATCCCGGATAACGGGTTTCCTCGCGGAACTGGATGTGGCGCAGGTGCGCTTCCGCCGCCCACATGCGGTGGTAGTTTTCCCACGCCCGCATCAATTCGTGCAGGTCCTTGGCCCGAAGGTTCTTGGAATCCTCCTTCAGTAACTCAATGTGATGCAGACCGATATCCAACATCACGGCGTTGGTCTGATAAAAGGTGGAACAACCGGCAACGTATTCGTCCATGTATTTCTGCAGACGCATCTGGAACATTTTCGGCGTGATGTAGAAGGGATTGATGTCCTCGGCGGTGGTCTTGTCTTTGTGCTCGAAGTAGTTACGCACCGGAAGGTAGATTTCCTCGGCGACTTCTTTCATGTCAGCGTGCAGGACCGGCTTGAAGTCGGCGTGGTTCTTGCAAAAGCGGACCATTTCCTTGCCGGCGATACGGCCTTCGGCGTGCGAACCGGACGAGAATTTATGACCTGACGCGCCGACGCCGTCGCCGGCCGTGAACAGGCCGGTAACCGTGGTCATACGGTTGTAACCCCAGTGCCATTCGGCGGGAGCGCCGAGATCGTCGGGGCCGGAAACCCAGATACCGCAGCAACCGGAGTGGGAGCCCAAGAGATACGGTTCGGTCGGCATCAGTTCGGACTTGGTCTCTTCGGGCCGGATGTTCATGCCCGCCCAGTGACCGGCCTGACCGATGCACATATCCAGGAAGTCTTCCCAGGCCTCGGCTTCGAGATGCTTGACCTCCTTGGGCGTCATGGTCTCAGACAGCTTGGCCATAGCCGTTGGAGTATCCATGAAGATGGGGCCGTTGCCGTCTTTCATTTCCTTGAGCATGGTATGGTTGCGAAGGCAGGTGGGGATGACGGCCGCCGTGTCGTAGGGCGCGAAGTCCTTCAGCATATCGGCGTTCTTGACCGTGTAGTCCTCGCCCATGCCGTTGGTCGCCTTGGACTTGAACAGCAGGAACCAGGCGCCGACGGGACCATAGCCGTCCTTGAAGCGGGCCGGAACGAAACGGTTTTCCATCATCGTCATCTCGCAGCCAACCTCGGCCGACATGGCGTAGGTGGAGCCGGCATTCCACACCGGATACCAGGTACGGCCCATGGCCTCGCCAATGGAGCGAGGGCGGAAGATATTCACCGCGCCGCCGGCCACGTTGAGGATGGTGTTGGCCTTGAACACATAGAGTTTGTGCTCGCGGACGCTGAACCCCACGGCGCCGGCGATACGGTTTTCCTCGTTCTCGTCGAGCAGGAATTTGACGATGAAAACGCGTTCCATGATATTTTCGATGCCAATGGCTTTCTTGGCCGCTTCGGCGACGATGGGCTTATAGCCTTCGCCGTTAATCATGATCTGCCATTTGCCGGAACGGACCGGCTTGCCGCCGTCCTTCAGCGGCACGCCTTCGGTTTCCTTGTCCTTCCAGATGGGCAGGCCCCATTCCTCGAAGAGGTGCACGGAATCATCCACATGGCGGCCCACGTCGAAGACCAGGTCGTCGCGAGTGATGCCCATGAGGTCGGCGGAAACCATGCGGCAGTAATCTTCCGGGGAGTTATCCCCCAGATAGGTGTTGATGGCGCTCAGCCCCATGGCGACGGCGCCGGAGCGGTCCAGGGCGGCCTTGTCCACCAGGGTGATCTTGATGTCATCCCCGGCCCAACGCTGGGCTTCATAGGCGGCGCCGCAGGCGGCCATGCCGCCGCCGACAATCAGAATATCGGTTTCGATTTCGATGATTTCGGGGTTACCGAAAGTTCCCTCGCTCATAGGGTATCCTCCACATTTAGCGGTCCCCCGTCACCCGGACGGGTCTGCCGCCTTACACACAAACACGCCAAAGGCCGGATGATCCGGCCTTTGGAATCCTCAGGAACTGATCGTCCGCAGGGTTTGCCCTGTCTCAGTAAACAGCAGGTTGTCGTTCAGGTCGCCCGGTTCCGGCTTGTTGCCATAGGGGTCGATGCTCCCCACCGGGGTCGTGCGAACCGGGAATTTGAAACGCTTGACCTCACCATCGCGGAACTTGATGGTCCACATGATGGCGCTATCGGTGCGCAGCGGGATACAGGCGCCACCCATGGGAACCACGTCGGCGTAGGCGCGGACCTCGATGGCCTGCTGCGGGCAGACCTTGACGCAGCACTGGCATTCCCAGCACTGTTCCGGTTCCTGGTTGTACGCCTTCATGCGTTCCGTATCGAGCTTCATCAGGTTGTTGGGGCAGATGTACATGCAAGCGGTTACTTCACCACCCTTGCAACCGTCGCATTTTTCCGTGTGAACGAAAGTGGGCATAGAGCAATTCCCCTGGTGTTGACGCTTATTATTTCGAATGTTGAACAGGAGATGCTCCAGACACCATGCACGCTATCCACAAACCGCATGTCCACCCTTATGTCCGAGGCTGCCTGAAAGCTCCCTGTCCCTCGCGATCTCTAATATTACACAATATTAATATAGCTGCGCCGCGAAACTGTCAAACACCTTGAACCCGGCTCCCTTCCTATCCGGGCTGGCTTGGGGTACTCGCCTGATTACAAAAGGAGATTACAATTCCCTATGGGCCGGCATTGATCCTTATCCGCGATTGATGGCGGGAATCCAACCCACCGCGGGGTTGCGATACCCCCCGGTTTCGGGCCTAATGCCTCCCTGTTTCGGGCGTGGTGAATGGGTCGCGGGCAGGGGAAAAATATGGAAGCAACCATCGCCAATCTGACGGAACGCCTGATCGCTTTCCGTGATGAGCGGGATTGGCGGCAGTTCCACGGCCTCAAAAACCTGCTCGTCGCCCTCAACCTGGAAGCCGCCGAACTCCTTGAATTGGCCCAATGGAAGGATGACCAGGCCATGGAAGAGGCCCTGCAAGACACCGACTTCCGCCGGCGGCTGGCCGAGGAAATGGCCGATGTCTTTATCTATCTGCTGCTCATTGGCGAACACTCTGGCATTGATCTGCTGCCTGCGGCGGCGGCGAAAATCGATCAAAACCAAGCTAAATACCCAGTCGAAAAAAGCCGGGGAAACTCCCGAAGACACTCGGAATTATAGGTCCCGGCCAAGACCTCTACTGCTGACCCAGGCGGTTGAATGTGCTACTATTCCCGTGCTTGTGGCGCCTTGGTCGCCAACCTGATCCGGGGCAGCCGGCCTGACCCGGCCTGAATTCGGTGGGGGTTTGTTTTAGGCTCTTCCTAGGATAGAACAGCCATGGGAATAAGACAGATAATCGCCCTGACCGGCTTGACCGTGGCGATCATGTTCGTCCTCTCCGTTGCCTGGAAATTCTGGCTTCCCGAGCCGTTTACCGTTTCCTTCATCGCCCGCGATGGCACTGAATTGCTGAATGAAAGGTGGCGGTTCGTATTCGCCGTGGTAGGCTTTTCCATCATCGGGCTCTTGCTCCCCACAACCCTGTTTATTCGTTCGGCAATGGCCGAAAGGCGGAAACAGCGGGAACAAGAACTGGGCGAGGAACGGTACCGTGCCCTGGTGGAGCTTTCCCCCGAAGCCATACTGATTCATCAGGACGGGCGCGTCCTCTACGCCAACCCGGCGGCGGTGGGGTTGCTTGCCGCCGACTCATTGGAAGACCTGACCGGCCGCTTGCTGCTGGACTTTATTCACCCGGACTATCGTGAACGCGCTACCTCCCGGTTGCAGGCGCTCATGGACGGGGCTGCTCGCGTGCCGCTCGTGGCAATGAAAATTGTCAACATGAATGGCGACGTCCGCGACATCGAGATCATGGCGGGGCTCACCGTTTACCAGGGCAAACCCGCCAACCATTCGGTGATTCGCGACATTACCGCCCGCAAGGTGGCCGAGGCGAGACTGCGGGATGCGGTGGAGAACGTGGCCGACGGTTTCGTCCTCTGGGATTCCGATGATCGGCTGGTGCTGATGAACGGCCGCTTCAAGCAACTTTTCCCGGATATCGCCAAGACCATGAAACCAGGCATCCGGTTCGAGGACTCGTTGCGCATGTTCATCCGCCAGGGCCTGGTTCCAGTTGCTGGCGGTGACGTGGAAACCTGGACGGCGGAACGAATCGAACAGCACCGCAACCCGGATGAACCCTATGAACTTCACTTGGCCGATCAACGATGCCTGTTGGTCAGCGAACGGCGGACCGGAGACGGACAAACGGTCAGTACCTTCACCGACATCTCGGAACGCGTGCGATCCCAGGAACAACTGCGGGACAGCGAAAAGCAGCTTCGGGAAATTCTGCAAATCAGCCCCATCGGGGTCGGCATTACTCGGCTGTCCGATGCCCGGCTTGTTTTCGCCAACACCAAATTGGCGAAACTTTTCGGCTACAAACTGGAAGAACTGAGGGGCTTTAATACTATCCGCTTCATGGCCGACCGCAAGGAACGCCGGGAAATTCTAAGGGCCCTGTCACGAGACGGGCACCTTCTCAACCAGGAGGTAGAACGCACACGCCAGGACGGGACCAGCATCTGGTTCCAGCTTTCCATGGAACTGATCACTTTCGAGGGAGAACAGTCGGTTTTGTGGTGGGCCTATGACATCACCGGACAGAAGCAGATTCGCGAACAGCTGGCCCAACTGGCCAATTATGACATGCTGACCGGGTTGGCCAACCGGCGCCTGTTCCAAGATCACCTGCGGCGTACCCTTGCCCGTACCCGGCGGCGGGGCGGCATCGGCGCTTTGTTGTACGTTGACCTGGACGGGTTCAAGGAAGTCAACGACACCCTGGGCCACGGTTTCGGCGACAGCCTGTTGGCCGAATCGGGAAAACGCATCCAGGCCTGTGTGCGTGAAAGCGATCTGGTTTCACGTATGGGTGGCGATGAATTCACCCTGATCGTCGAGGAAATGCCCGACGACAGTTCGGCGGAGACCGTCGCCGAGAAAGTTCTCCTGGCCCTGTCGCTCCCCTTCATCCGCGACGGCAAGGAGGCATCCATCAGCGCTAGCATTGGCATCGCCTATTTCGACGGCAAGCGCCCCGATGGCGACGTACTGCTGCGCGAAGCAGACCGGGCCATGTACCGGGCCAAGAACGAAGGTCGCCACACCTACCGGGTTTTCGATCCCCAGGCGGACGCCCTCGACACCGAACGGCTGGTTTAGCTGGATACCGAAAAACTCCGAAACAGGAGCGATTAGGGTATTGCCCGGCGGAGTAGTTCGCTGTTAAGAAGCCTGTTTGAGCACTGATCGAGGCATCATCGCAACCCATATGGCGGCGATAATTTTGCGCAAAAGTATCCTCAACCACTTGAGGATGAGGCGCAGGTTGTAGCCGACGGCGCTCATGACGGC
>JAJRSS010000038.1 GCA_024278615.1 Alphaproteobacteria bacterium | reverse complement strand
GATGAATTCTGCCGCTTCCTCTTCCGCCGTACCGCCGATCTCGCCGATCATGACGATGGCTTCGGTTTCATCGTCGGCCAGGAACAGTTCCAGGCAATCGACGAAGCTGGTGCCGTTCACCGGATCGCCGCCGATGCCGATACACGTGGTCTGGCCCAGGCCGGCGGCGGTAGTCTGGGCCACCGCCTCGTAAGTCAGGGTGCCGGAGCGCGACACGATCCCAACCTTGCCCCGGGTATGGATATGGCCGGGCATGATGCCGATCTTGCATTCACCGGGCGTGATGATGCCCGGACAGTTGGGACCGATGAGCCGGGTTCCCGTGCCCGCAAGGGCCCGCTTTACCCGCACCATATCAAGGACGGGAATGCCCTCGGTGATGCACACCACCAGGGGAACCAAGGCGTCGATGGCTTCCAGGATGGCGTCGGCGGCGAAAGGCGGCGGCACGTAGATGGCGGAAGCGTTGGCGCCGGATTTTTCCACCGCTTCGGCGACCGTGTTGAATACCGGCAGGTCCAAATGGGTGGCACCGCCCTTGCCGGGAGTGACGCCGCCGACCATGTTGGTGCCATAGGCGATGGCCTGTTCCGAGTGAAAAGTTCCCTGGGCGCCGGTAAATCCCTGACAGATTACCTTGGTATCCGATCCGACGAGTACGGCCATCAGGCTGCTTCCTTTACCGCCTTGACGATCTTTTCCGCCGCTTCGCCCAGATCATCGGCGGAAACAACGGCGAGGCCCGAATCAACGAGGATTTTCTTGCCCAGTTCCACGTTGGTGCCTTCCAAGCGGACCACCAGGGGAACATTGAGGCTGACTTCGCGGGCCGCGGCCACCACGCCCTCGGCGATGACATCACAGCGCATGATGCCACCGAAGATGTTGACCAGTATGCCTTCCACGTTGGGGTCGGACAGGATCAGCTTGAAGGCCGTGGTCACCCGTTCCTTGGTGGCGCCGCCGCCAACGTCAAGAAAATTCGCCGGTTCGCCACCGTAGAGCTTGATGATGTCCATGGTCGACATGGCCAGGCCCGCCCCGTTGACCATGCAGCCGATGGAGCCATCCAATTTGATGTAGTTGAGGTCGTGACGAGCGGCCTCCAGTTCGACCGGGTCTTCTTCGTCCTCGTCCCGCAGATCTTCTAATTCCTTATGTTTAAACAATGCATTATCGTCAAAATTCATTTTTGCGTCGAGGGCCACCACATCGCCGGCCTTGGTAATGACCAGCGGGTTGATTTCGATCAGGCTGGCGTCCAGCTTGGTAAAGGCGTCATAAACGCCGATGATGAGTTTCACCGCCGCCCTGATCTGATCCCCTTCCATGCCCAGGCCGAAGGCCAGTTTGCGGGCGTGAAAAGGCAGAATGCCCGTCGCCGGATCAATGGCGACCTTGATGATCTTCTCGGGAGTTTTTTCGGCCACTTCTTCGATGTCCATGCCGCCTTCGGTGGAGGCCATGAACGTGATTTGCGCGCTGGCGCGGTCGATGACAGCGCTAAGATAAAGTTCGCGCGCAATATCACTGCCGTCTTCGATATAGACGCGTTTGACTTCCTTGCCGGCGGGGCCGGTCTGGTGGGTTACCAGGGTCATGCCGAGAATCCGGCCGCCGGCCTGACGAACGTCCTCGATGGACTTGACCACCTTGACCCCGCCGCCCTTTCCCCGGCCGCCGGCGTGAATCTGGGCCTTGACCACCCACACTGGGCCTCCCAGCTCCTTGGCGATGCTTTCCGCTTCGGCGGCGGTGTAGGCCACACCGCCCCGCGGTACGGCCACACCATGCTTCGCCAGCAACTGCTTGGCCTGGTATTCGTGAATATTCATGGCCGCCAGATTCGCCGCCGGCTACGGTATTCTACCGTTTCTTACCGCGGGAAGCAGACTTGCGCCGGGCTACGCGCTTCCGGGCAGGAGACTTCTTTCTAAGTGAGGAAGCCGTTTTCCGCTTGGCGGTTTTCCGCTTGGCGGTTTTCTTCTTCGCCGTTTTCTTTTTGGCGGTTTTCTTCTTCGCCGTTTTCTTTTTGGCGGTTTTCTTCTTCGCCGTTTTCTTTTTGGCGGTCTTCTTCTTGGCGGTTTTCCGCTTGGCTGTCTTCTTCTTGGCTGTCTTCTTCTTGGCTGTCTTCTTCTTGGCTGTCTTCTTCTTGGCGGTTTTCTTCTTGGCGGTCTTCTTCTTGGCTGTCTTCCGCTTGGCGGTCTTCTTCTTGGCTACTTTCCGTTTGGCGGTTTTCTTTTTCGCCGTTTTCTTCTTAGCAGTTTTCTTCTTAGCTGCTGGTTTCTTCATCGTCGGTCTCCTCTATGGCAATGCCTGGTGCGGATTTTCCCGGATCAGGATTTTTTCCGCTGTGCAGAGTTACGATTGAGCCTCCTGATAACTGAGATCAGTTCGCCGACCGCCGTTACCGACTTTTTGAATCCGGCCTTTTCACCGCGGTCCAACTTGATCTCGACAATTCGTTCGACGCCTTTCTCCCCGATGACGCATGGAACGCCTACATACAGGTTTTTTACCCCGTACTCGCCGCGAAGATAGGCGGCACAGGGCAGCACCCTTTTTTTATCTTTTAGATATGACTCGGCCATGGCGATGGCGGCGGAAGCGGGAGCATAGAACGCAGAGCCCGTTTTCAGCAGGCCGACGATTTCGGCGCCGCCATTGCGCACCCGTTGAATAATCCCGTCCAGCTTTTTCTGGGTGGTCCACTTCATCTTCACCAGGTCCGGCAGGGGAATTCCCGCCACCGTGGAATACCGGGCCAGGGGAACCATGGTGTCACCATGCCCGCCAAGGACGAAGGCGGTGACATCTTCCACCGAGACATTGAATTCCTCGGCCAGGAAATACCGGAAGCGAGCCGAATCCAGAACCCCGGCCATGCCGACCACCATATGATGAGGCAGGCCCGAGGCCTCGCGCAGCACCCAGACCATGGCGTCCAGCGGATTGGTGATGCAAATAATAAAAGCCTTGGGCGTATGTTTACGGATGCCGGCGCCCACGGACTGCATGACCTCGGTGTTGATTCCCAGCAGGTCGTCACGGCTCATGCCTGGCTTCCTCGCCACCCCGGCGGTGACGATAACCACATCCGCGCCCTTGATGTCCGCATAGCTGTTGGCGCCCTTGAGACGCACGTCGGAATCGATGATGGGAGTAGACTGGGCGATGTCCAGGCTCTTGCCCTGGGGCATCCCCTCTACAACATCAAACAACACAACATCGCCCAATTCTTTCAGGGCCGCCAAGTGAGCAAGGGTGCCGCCAATGTTGCCTGCGCCGATCAGCGCTATTTTATTTCGAGCCATCGGATATCACTCCAATAGAATCATAAGTGGTTGGTAAGTTGTCGCACCGGCCGTATGAATAAAAAGTAAACGAATCGCTTGGCCTATTTAATGCCAAGAAGCATGTTTATGCCAACACTTTTCAATCAGCCAAGTGTAAAACGTTTTTCGAACAGCGGCTGCTGTCTTACGCATCGTGACTCCCATTGATTGCCCGAGATCAATTCTTGTGCGCCGCCGATAAGTACTTTTCGGTTTGCATTTCGGCAAGACGCGATGCTGTTCGTTTGAATTCGAACGCACCATCACCGCCCGCATAAAGTTTTTCCGGCGGCGCTTCGGCGGAACAAATCAGCTTAACGTTATGTTCGTACAGAGCGTCGATGAGTGTCACTAACCTTTTGGCTTCGTTGCGTTTTTCAATCCCTAGTTTGGGAATTCCCGAGAGTACGAGGGTGTGGTAGCGCTTAGCAATGGCAAGGTAATCGGCGGCGCCCAAGTTTCGCTCGCATAGGTCGGCAAAGGCGGCAAGGGCGACGCCATCCGCAACGGCGGGGATGTCCACTTCGCGTCCGTGAACGAGAATCTTGTCGGGGTTTGCATGACCGCCGTTGGTCAGTCGCCTGAAGCATTTCTGCAACTCTTCAAATGAACCGGGCAAGCCGGAATCGACGTAAACATTCATCAATCGCATGCTTTCCAAGCGGTGGTCGATTCGCCCGTCCAGTTCGAGCAAATCCAGTTTTTCCTCGATCAAGTGGATTAAGGGCAGGAAGAGGCCGCGTTGCAAACCATCCTTGTAGAGGTCTGAAGGCGGCCGGTTGGAAGTAACGACAATCACCACGCCGGCATTGAACAAGGCTTCGAAAAGCCGCCCCAGGATCATGGCGTCGGTGATATCCAGCACCTGGAATTCGTCGAAACAAAGCAGCCAGGCATCCTCGGCGAAGCTTTGGGCGAGGGCCGGGATGGGATCGCCGTTCCGTTCCCCGTTCCGGCGTTGGATCTCATCGTTTTGGCGTTGGACATTGAGCCGGGAATGAACTTCCTGCATGAAGGCATGGAAATGAACCCGGCGCTTCTTTTCAACCGGCGCCGTATTAAAAAACAGATCCATGAGCATGGATTTTCCCCGGCCCACGCCGCCGAATATGTAAAGGCCCTGAGGCGGATTCTCCGTACGGCGGGATAATCCGAACCGTTCTTTCCAACTGCCCAGCCCGGAGGCAGGTTGATATCCACGGATGGCGTGGTGAAGGCTTTGCAGCTTTTCCACCGCCAATGATTGGGCCGCATCGAAGGCCAGCTCTCCTGACTTCCGCCGGGCCCGGTATTCGCTCCGCGGCCCCTCACCCATGGAGTTCCCGGTTTCCTTCCCGCCGGAACGCGTCGAAATTACCGGACATCACATCCAGCGCTCCGTCTCATTGATATGCCACCCCTATGACGGCCTTGCGATGCTTGCGGGTAAACACAAGGTTTCCATTCGCCGGCGCAGGCGAACCACGGAATCGGTGTGATCGATTTCCACGTCGGCCCAGCGAATGGGATGCCCGGCGCCGATCGCGTTCTTGAGGCGCACACCCGCCGCCAGGCCGATGGGCAGCCCGCCGAAGGCGACCGAGTCCGCCGCCGGACCAACCTTGCCGTAAACCGTATATCCCCCTTCGCCGTCCAGTTCCTCGCCCGGCGCCAGGTTTCTTTTCGCCACCGCCACCACGTCAGCGGTAAAACCGATGGGGGCGCCGGTGGCCTCGCCGCGCAGGGCCACCGAGGCGACGCTGACCCCCAGTTCCAGGCCGATCAGATGAAAGGGCCGCCACAGGGCCGAGTACCGTCCGCTCCTGTCGGTGATCATGCCGTAGTCGGCGAAGCAGCGGGCGGTGTAATCGGAAGGCGCCTCGAAAACGACGAACACGCCCCAGCGCAGGTCGTCTTCCAGATCGCGCCCCTTGCGGTCGCGGCTGGAGATCACCTCGACCTGCCCCTTGTGATGGAGGCAGCCGCCGTCGGCCTTGGGGATCAGGGTGCTGGCCAGTTTCTTGGGCGCGCAAGGGGGGAAGGACAACCCTCCGGGCGCCGGCGTCAGGCCGGTGGCGTTGGCCACCGCCGCCATCTCGATAGCCGACTTGGTTCCGTCCAGGAAGGAATTGAACATCTTGGGATTCATGCCGCTGTTCCTGGCCCGATGGGGCGAGATGCCGTAATAGCTCCACACGGTTTTGGGCGTCGAGGCGTGGTATTCCGGCAGGTAGAGGGTTCCCTTGCCGGCGGCTATCACGTCGAGGCCGCAGGTGCGGGCCCAATCCACCTGTTCGCAAATCAGCGACGGCTGGTCGCCGTAGGCGAGGGAATAGATCACCCCCGCCTCCGCCGCCAGGCGGGCCAGCAGCGGCCCGGCCAGCGCGTCGGCTTCCACGTTGACCATCACCACGTTGCGGCGGGCCTCGATGCAGGCCATGGCGTGCCTGATCCCGGCGATGGGATCGCCGGTGGCTTCGATCACCAAATCAAGGCCGCCGACGGCGATCAACTGGAAGGGGTCATCGACGATGCGGGTAGTGCCCTGGGCCTTGGCTTTGGGGAAATTGGGGGCGTCCAACCGTTCCGCCGGCCAGCCCGTGGCCAGCAACGATTGGCGGGCCCGGTCCACGTCCAGGTCGGCCACCCCCACCAGATGCAGGCCGGGAGTGTGCAGGGCCTGGGCCAGGAACATGCAGCCGAACTTTCCGGCACCGATCAACCCGATGCGAACCGCTTCTCCCGATTGGGCGCGGGCGATGAGCATGGCGTGAAGGTTCACGGCGATTATCCCCCTACTTCCGAACGAAAGGCTTCGTACTTGCCGCCGGCGGCGCGGGCGATCTCGTCCACGTAGACAAACTGGAACTGGAAAGGATAGCGGAAATTGCGGCAATAGTATTCGCGGAGTTGCCGTTCCTCCGCCGCCTTCAGGGGCCGTTCCACCACCATTTTCATTTCGATCATTTCCAGGGTTTTCTGGATCAACTGGTACTGGCGGATGGGCAGGTTGTAAACCACCGGTTCGGAATCAAAGACCGGAAAAATCTTTTCCCCGGTCGGCAGGACCACCAGGTTGCGTTCCCGCCCGGCGATGCGCCTGAGCACCGGCAGCCCCCGGCCGCAGGGACAGGCAGGCCCCAGTTCGCCGTAATCGCCAAGCTCGTAGCGAATCAGCGGCGTGGCGAAGTTATGAAGGGCGGTTGCCACCACCCGGCCCAGTTTTCCGGGCGGACAAGGCTGGCCCTCGTCGTCCAGTACTTCGAGCAGAATCTTCTCCGATTGGACATGACCCCAGGGATGGTCCGGACACTGAACGGCCATGACGCCGAATTCTTCCGAGCTGTAATTGTCGGAGACGGGAACGCCCCACGCATCCCGGCACTGGCGGCGAAGTTAGTCGCCGAGCACTTCGCTGGAGGTTCGCACCTCCCGCAGCCGCCCCGGCTTGATCCCCAACTCCCGCGAACGGCGGATCAGTTCCCCCAACGTATAGGGGTGACATTGCAGATAGTGGGGATCTTCCCTGATCACCATGTCAAACAGGTCGTTGTGGGGAATTGCGTTGTTGAACACCATGCCGGGGCCGCTGGGGTATCCGAGGACCCAGCTTTTGCCCTTTTGAACGTCGACATCGGATTTCAGCGCCTTGATGGTGATGTTCTTGCCGGTGAAGTCCCGCCGGTGCCACAGGTGATAGCGCAACGAAATGGCCGCGTTCACCGCCCCCGCCGCAGCGGTGGTCTTTATCTGTACCGGCCGCCCGGTGGAGCCGGAGGTGCGGATGTCGTGCAGCTTGCCGTGTTGCGGTGGCGGCTTGCGGCTGGAAAGCCGGTCGCCCGCCGCCTGAATATCCTGACGGGTAAGCACCGGCACCCGACGGAAAGCATCCGGGGTCAACATGCCCGGTTTCAGGCCGGTGATGGCATCCAGGCGGCCGGCGTAGAAAGGCGCCGTCTCGCGGGCATGTTCGCCGAGGATCCGGATTTGCTCCAACTGGTGAACGAGCAG
>JAJRSS010000037.1 GCA_024278615.1 Alphaproteobacteria bacterium | reverse complement strand
TGACGCGTTTAAGACGCGCACCTGAGGGAGGATATTCGATGAAATCAATGCTCTTTGCCAGTGCCATGGCGGTTGCCTTGACCGCGGGTACGGCCCAAGCGGGTAGTCATCTGCTTTTTGCTCCGGGCAGCGGAGATTTTAACTGGGAAAGCTACGAAGCTCTCAAGTCGACTCAGTTAAACGGTGAACAGGTAACGGTATTCGGCCCCTGGCTTGGCCCTGACCAGAAGCTGGTTGAAAATGTTCTGGCCTATTTCGGCGAAGCCACCGGCGCCGATGTGCGCTATGTCGGCTCGGACTCCATGGAACAGCAGATCGTCATCGATGCCGAGGCCGGGTCCGCCCCCAATGTGGCGGTGTTCCCCCAGCCCGGCCTTGCCGCCGATATGGCCAAACGCGGCTTTTTGTCACCCCTGGGCGAGCAAACCGCCGACTGGGTGCGCGCCAACTACGCCGCGGGCCAGTCCTGGGTGGATCTTGGCACTTACGCCAACGCCAAGGGCGACAAGGAACTCTTTGGCTTTTTCTTCAAAGTCGATGTGAAATCCCTGGTGTGGTATTCGCCGGAAAACTTTGAAGACGCGGGCTACGACATTCCCAAGACCATGGAAGAGCTCAAAGCGCTGACCGACCAGATCGTCGCCGATGGCGGAACACCATGGTGCATTGGCCTTGGGTCGGGCGGCGCCACCGGCTGGCCGGCGACGGACTGGGTCGAGGACATGATGCTGCGGACCCAGTCTCCGGATGTGTATGACAAATGGGTCACCAACGAGATCAAGTTCGACGACCCCCGTGTCGTGGCGGCGATCGAAGAATTTGGCGCTTTTGCCCGCAACGACAAATATGTTGCCGGTGGTGCCGGAACGGTGGCATCGACCGATTTCCGCGACAGCCCCAAGGGCCTGTTTTCCTCGCCGCCTCAGTGTTACATGCACCGGCAGGCCTCTTTCATCCCGGCGTTTTTTCCTGAAGGCACCAGTATCGGCGAAGATGCCGACTTCTTTTACTTCCCCGCTTATGCCTCCAAGGATTTAGGCAGCCCGGTTCTTGGCGCCGGCACCTTGTTCGCCATCACCAAGGACAGCCCCGGCGCCCGGGCACTGATCGAGTTCCTTAAATCACCGATCGCCCACGAAGTCTGGATGGCGCAGCAGGGTTTCCTGACCCCGCACAAGGGCGTCAACACGGATCTTTACGCAACCGACTCCCTTCGCGAAATGGGCAAGATCCTGCTTGGCGCCACGACGTTCCGGTTCGATGGATCGGACCTGATGCCGGGCGGTGTCGGCGCGGGCTCATTCTGGACCGGAATGGTGGATTATGCCGGCGGCAAGCCTGCTGGCGACGTCGCCAAGGAAATCCAGGCCTCCTGGGATGCGCTGAAATAGACTATTCCTGCCAGACAACGGGAAACCCGGTCTTGTAATCGGGTTTCCCGAATTAAGGGGTCAATTCAGGGGAGGGTCGCATGAATCCGGCAATTCAGGGTGTGCTGACCATTATTGTCGGCGTTGGCGGATGTATCAGCTACTATTACCTGTCGAACCAGTTTCTGGACAAGGTGCTGTTCCCGGCCCGCGGCCCCAATGCCGGGCGTAACATCAATCTGGCAAATATCGTCCGCCCCTGGCTGTTTTTATTCCCCGCCCTGCTCGCTTTGGGGCTCTATCTGGCCTACCCGGTGGTGGAAACTTTACGCCTCTCCCTGACCGAGCGGCTGCCCGGCGGCGGCAGCGCCTTTGTCGGTCTGGACAATTACAACCAGATGTTCGCCGAGCCGAAATTCTGGTAAGCATTACGCAACAATATGCTGTGGCTTATCGTCGTGCCGGCGCTGTCGACGGCTTTCGGTCTTCTGGCGGCCCAGCTCACCGACCGGATCTCCTGGGGCAATATCGCCAAATCGCTGATTTTCATGCCCATGGCGATTTCCTTTGTCGGCGCCGCGGTGATCTGGAAGCTGGTTTATGATACACGGCCAATCGAGCAGGAGCAAATCGGCGTTCTGAATGCGCTTTACCTCTTCTTCGGCGGCGATGCGCCACAGACCTGGCTGACGGTGCCGTTCTGGAACAACTTTCTGCTCATGGCGGTGCTGGTGTGGATCCAGACCGGATTTGCCATGGTGATCCTTTCCGCCGCTTTGCGCGGTATCCCAGAGGAGACTATCGAGGCCGCAATCATCGACGGCGCCAACCCTTTTCAGGTCTTCTTCAAAATCAAGGCGCCACAGATCATGGGCACGATTGTCGTTGTCTGGACCACCATAACCATCGTTGTCCTGAAGGTCTTTGACATTGTTTTCGCCATGACCAATGGCCAGTGGGAGACCCAGGTTCTCGCCAACTACATGTACGACAAACTGTTCCGCGCCAATGACTGGGGGGTGGGCTCGGCCAGCGCCATGATCATCATGCTGCTGGTGACACCAATCTTAGTGTGGAACGTCTATAACGCGCGCAAAGAAATGCGCTGAGGGGGCGGGATCATGGGCAATATCATGGGTACAAAATCCTCCCTCACCTGGGCGGTTCATATTTCGGTGGTGGCTTTGGTCTTGCTGTGGCTTTTCCCCACGGTCGGCCTTCTGGTGTCTTCGTTCAGAACCTCGGACCAGATCGCCACCTCCGGGTGGTGGAAAGCGGCCTTCCCGTCGGTTCAAAATCTGACCTTGCGAACCGCCGCACCCGACACCCAGGCACGCCAAGATGGCATCTATGTCATCGAGGGCAATCTGTTTGGCGAGGCCGGCGAGACCGGCGAGGTCGAAATCAGCGTGTTTGGCGTCTCGTCCAGAGAAATCGACGCCTTTAACGCCGGGGACACCGCCGGTTTGCGCAAGGGCGGCACGATCACGGTTCAGGCCAACGGCGATTACCGCATGCAGAATGCCGAAGAATTCACCGGCAAACGCGGCCAGCGGGTCTTTGTCACTGCCAAGGCGCCGCCTAAGTTTACCCTCGACAACTACCGCAATGTGCTGCTTGACCCCGAAAACAGCGAGGGCATGGCCAAGGCGTTTTTCAATACGCTGACGGTGACCATCCCGGCGACGATCATCCCGATACTGGTGGCGGCCTTTGCCGCTTACGCCCTGGCCTGGATGGATTTCCCCGGCCGGGCGCTGTTGATCGCGGCAATCGTCGGGCTTTTGGTGGTGCCGTTGCAACTGGCGCTTATTCCATTGCTCAAGGTCCACAACGAAATCGGCATTGGAAAGGGGTATCTTGGCGTCTGGCTGGCCCATACCGGCTTTGGGCTGCCCCTCGCCATCTATCTGTTGCGAAATTACATGGTGGGGCTGCCGCGCGATATTATCGAAAATGCCAAGGTCGACGGCGCGACGGATTTTCAGATCTTCATGAAAATCATTCTTCCCCTGTCGTTCCCGGCGCTGGCCTCTTTTGCCATCTTCCAGTTCCTGTGGACGTGGAATGACCTGCTGGTGGCCCTGGTGTTCCTGATCGACGCCACCGGTGAAACCACGGTGATGACCAAGCAGATTGTCGAGCTATTGGGCACACGGGGCGGAAATTGGGAAATTCTGGCGACATCGGCATTTGTATCGATTTCGGTGCCGCTGGCGGTGTTTTTCATGATGCAGAAATACCTGGTGCGGGGACTTCTGGCCGGTTCGGTCAAATAGCGAACGGCGCACGACGGCCGATGTTAATTTGGGAGCGCAAGACATGAGCGAATTGAAGCTGGTTGATGTCGCCAAGACCTATGGCGGCACGGTCGAGGTTCTCAAGCACATCGATCTGGACATCAAAACCGGCGAGCTGATTGTGTTTGTCGGACCTTCAGGTTGCGGAAAATCGACGCTTTTGCGCATGATTGCCGGACTTGAAAGCATAAGTGGCGGCGAATTTTTCATCGACGGCGAGCTGATGAACAACGTGCCCCCGGCCCAGCGCGGCATCGCCATGGTGTTCCAGTCCTACGCGCTCTACCCCCATATGACGGTGCGCGACAACATGTCGTTCGCGCTGAAGCTGGCTAAAAAATCCAAAGCTGAAATTGATGCGGCGGTGAACAAGGCGGCGCAGACCCTGCAATTGACGGAGTATCTGGATCGGCTGCCCAAGGCGCTGTCCGGCGGCCAGCGACAGCGCGTCGCCATCGGGCGGTCGATTGTCCGCGACCCCAAGGTCTACCTGTTTGACGAACCGCTTTCCAACCTTGACGCTGCTTTGCGCGTCGCGACCCGCATCGAGATCGCCCAGCTCAAGGAATCGATGCCCAATTCCACCATGGTCTATGTCACCCACGATCAGGTCGAGGCGATGACGCTGGCGAGCCGCATCGTGGTTCTGGCCAACAAGGGCATTGCCCAGGTCGGCACACCGCTTGAGCTTTACGAGCGTCCGAGAAACGAATTCGTGGCGCAGTTCATCGGCTCGCCGGCGATGAATCTTATGGCCGGAGAAATCACCCAGACCGGCAAAACCACCAAGGTGCGCACGGAAAACGGTGGCGGAACGGTCACGGCGAACGTGCCAACAACCGAAGCTGACAAAGGTCTGTCCGTAAATGTTGGTATTCGGCCTGAAGACATGACCCAGACGGATGGCAAAGATTACGCCTTTGAAGGCACGATCAATATCAGTGAGGCCCTGGGCGAGGTCACGCAGATTTATTTTCCCAATACCCAGGCCGATCAGGCGCCGATCATTGCCAAATTGCCGGGCATTCACCGCGATGTGCGTGGGGATACCATGCGCATGACCGCAGAACCCGGTAAAATCCACCTTTTCCATGACGCAACGTCGCTTTTGTACCGATAAAAGCCGGCATATCGTTTTGTCGCTCAGATCAGTGATGTGACGACAGGACGCTGGCCTCTGGCCGGTGGCTCTGAAGCCGTGCGCCCACGGCAATCAGGCACATGGCATCCTCCGCCGCGCGGCGAAAGAGGGTCTCACCTTTTTCGAAGGCCTCCTCCAAGGTACATGGCCGCTTGATGATCGAAATAAATGCATCGATGTTCTGGTCAAAAGGCACATCGGGCTTTTCGCCGTTTTTTTCTCCGACAAGCACAATTGTCGGCACCCCTTGGGCATCCGCCCGGCGGACAACTTCGCAGCTGGCCCTGCCGTTGGAATGCTGGCCGTTGAGGGAACCTTCTACAGTTATCACCAGATCCGCCTCG
>JAJRSS010000036.1 GCA_024278615.1 Alphaproteobacteria bacterium | reverse complement strand
GCAGATCGAACGCTTCTCTTCCGCCGACCAATGCCGGCGCTTCCGATCCCCCATAATGCCTCCGTAGTGTCCATTAACGATAGTGGACACTTTCGGCCAAATCCCTCCATCGCTGCTAGAGCGGATTTACCGGACGGACACGCCTGGCACAGAGTGTCACGGCCTTGATCATGCCATCATTGGGCTGCCCGTAACCGGGCGCGTAATAACCGCCATCACACATAACGCTCCCGGGAAGGATCGGCGCGGTAACGCCAGCGAAGTCAGCCGTTTTTTTGGCAAGTTCAAAAACCAATTCTTCCAGTTCCGCACCGCTGCGGCTGACGCAAATTCCGTAAACCGGAATCTCCGAACCCGCGTTTGCCAGACCAACCAGCAAGCCGGCCTGCGTTCCCTGACTGCCGCTGGCAACGACAATGGCATCCACACCCAGTCCCATTTCGCCCGCTTGGCCGAGGATTTCGTCGGCGCAATCGACATACCCCAACGCGCCGATCACGTTCGATCCGCCGGTCGGGATAAAATAGGTATTTGCCCCGTCACTCGCCAGTTCATCGGCCAGTGCATGGCCCTGAACATCCAGGTTTTCACCGGGTTCACAGTGGTGGATTGTCGCCCCCATCAGATTATCAAGCAGAACGTTGCCGTTCCCCGCGTAGTCGTCATCGCGAACAACTGCTGTTTCCAGCAACACTTCTGCTTGTAATCCCAGTTTCACCGTCGCCGCTATGGTCTGGCGGACATGGTTGGATTGGGTGGCGCCTACGGTAACGATAGTATCCGCCCCCTGCTCAAGGGCATCAGCCATAAGGAATTCAAGTTTTCGGGTTTTGTTGCCGCCGCCCGCCAGCCCCGCGCAGTCATCGCGCTTGACGTAAATATCGGGTCCGCCAAGGTGGCGACTGAGGGCTTCCAGCGGCTCCAGCGGTGTCGGCAGGTGGGCAAGTTGGATACGGGGAAAGCTGGCTAAATCCATATTCGTTTTCCTGATCAAATCCGGCGGTTCACGGAAAACATTTCAAATGGCATTATCCAATGATACCAAGGTTCCGCGGCGCATGGGCGGGATGGTAGCACGGCTAAGATGGCAAGGAAAAACCCTGTTCGAAGGAAGGACCACGGTTGTTTCTCAGCTACTTGGGGCGGAGCTACCCAGTAGCGTCCGATAGCTTTTCATGACCGCGTACCAGCGCACGAGTACTAATTATGTTCGCAATTCAAAGCCGTTCTGATGGTTCAAAGCGGACTAATACTTTGGGCCGGAAGGAGATGTTGTGCCACAATATCTCATCTCTCATATCTGGGGGTCGGATAGTGAGTCCTGACATTATCATCGTGGAACGGGACGGCCGTGTCGCCGTCATCACGTTCAATCGGCCGGAGCGGCTAAATGCCATCTGCCGTGAGACCATCCGTCAGGTCCAAGTGGTGATGGACGAACTCGAAGCCGACGACAATATCGCCGTTGTCATCATACGGGGTGCTGGCCGGGCATTCAGTTCCGGCATGGATTTGAAGGATGATGCAACCAGCAGAATCACCGGCGCCGTTGCGTGGCGGACGGTCCTTGAAGAGGACCTGGCTTTTCTGATGCGATTCTGGGATTTTTCGAAACCAACCATCGCAGTGGTGCATGGCTTTTGCCTCGCCGCGGCTTGCGAGCTGGCCATGTGCTGTGACATCACGATCGCGGAGGCAGGCACCTATTTTGGCGAGCCTGAACTCAAGTTCGGCAGCGTCATTACGGCGATGATGATGCCGTGGCTGACGGGCCCCAAGATCGCCAAGGAGTTGCTGCTGGGCGCCGACGACCGCGTTTCCGCCGAACGGGCGTTGGAGATCGGCCTGATCAATCGCGTTGTGCCCAAGGGCGAAGGCATGACCGTAGCCTGCGAGATCGCCGCCCGCATGGCGGTGATGGACGACGGCGCCATCAGGCTGACGAAGAAGGCAATCAACCGTACCTTCGAGACCATGGGCCTGAAAGAGGCGCTACGCGCCAACCTGGACCTGGCCATCGAGATCGAGGCCATGCAGACGCCGTCCCGCAAGCGGTTCAAGGAAATCGCCAAGGTGGAAGGGCTCAAGGCCGCGCTGGCGTGGCGCGAGAGCCGGCTCAAGGGCAATGACCTCTGATCCGCCCTAGGTGGTGGAGTCCGCCTTGCGGGCAATCTCCGACTCGCGCAGCTTCTTGCGGCTGATCTTGCCGCTCGAAGTGAGTTCAAATGAGTCCACGTATTCGATCTCGCGTGGATACTTATAGGCCGCCAGATTCTGTTTCACGTGGGCCTGCAGTTCGGCAGTGAGGCCATCGGACGCCGACCGTCCCTCGGCGAGGCGGATGAATGCCTTGACGATAGAGCCCCGGTCGGCGTCCGGGCTGGCGACGACGGCGGCCTCGGCGACAGCGGCATGGCGCACCAAGCAGTCCTCCACCTCAGCCGGGCCGATGCGGAAGCCGGAGCTTTTGATCAGGTCGTCGTTGCGTCCACGGTACCAGAAGTAACCGTCGGCGTCGCGCACCGCCATATCTCCGGTGCGAAGCCAACACCCGAGGCGCAGGTCCGCCGTGCGTTCGGGATCCTTCCAATAGCCGAGGAACCGGGTCGCGTCGTCGCTCGTGGTGACGACCTCGCCCTCCTCGCCGTCGGGTAACGCTTTACCGTTCTCATCGACGATGACAGTGGCGTGTCCAGGATAGGCAACGCCCATGGAGCCCGGCAGCGACGGATAGAGCGCCTTGCAGCTGCCGATCAGGTGATTGACCTCGGTGAGGCCATAGAATTCATTGCAGACGATGCCGAGATCGTTCTCGGCCCAGTTCAGCACCGCGCCCGGCAACGCCTCGCCACCGGTGCAGACGACGCGAAGCTTGAGGTCCGGCCAACGTTTCTTCGGCTCCACTACCTGAGCCATGCGCTTCAGGGCCGTCGGGGTCATAAACGAATGGGTGACACCGCGCCGGGCCATGAACGCGAACGCCCATTCGGCATCAAAGCGATGCTCGGACGTCACCACGGCACAACCGAAACGCCAGGCAATGAGCAACATGTCCAGAAGCCCTCCGACCCAGGCCCAGTCGGCCGGTGACCAGAACACCGATCCGGGATCTTCCCGATCTAGGTTGTAGACAAGCGACAGGCTCGGCACGTAGGCCTCGAGAATACGGTGACCGTGCATGATGCCCTTGGGGAGTCCGGTTGAGCCGGACGTGTACATCAAGAGCGCGACCTCATCGGCGTCGGTATCGACGGCGGCGAAGCTGTTGGCGCCGGTACCGTCCGCCAACAGCCCGTTGAACGGTATCTCGCCGCCCAGGGCATCGCCGACGACGATGCGGTGCTTGAGCGCGGGGAATTCATCCTCGCGGCCACGGAAGCGGTCCCACGCCTCATCCTGGGTCACGATGGCCACTGCCTCGGCGTGGTTGAGGATGTGCGCCAGCGTATCGGGGCCATAGAGTTGCGACAGCGTCACCGCGATAGCGCCCAATTTGTAGAGCGCCATGTGGACAATGCCGGTCTCGGGCCGCATGCCGGTATGCAGCGCCACCCGGTCACCACGGCCGATACCGAGCGCCGCTAGGCCATGGGCCAGACGTGACGCATCCCGGTTCAGTTCGGCGAAGGTCCAGGTGCGGAGGGACAAGTCCGCGTCCTCGTAGATCAACGCCATGTGGTCCGGGCGCTCTTCAGCGAAACGCTCGACCGTGTTCTGGGCGATGTTGGACTTCGGCGGGATGACGATTTCGAAGCCGCTTGGACCATCGGAGCGCCGGAGGTTCAACGAGTCCAGCAGGGCGTCGTCAATATCATAGGCCATCAGCCATCCTCCGCCGGATTGAAAACGACGCCCTGCGCCGGATGGCCGAGTGGGCTCATGGCCGCCACCAGCCGTACGCGTTCTCCCGTGGCATTCGCGCCGGAGAAGTTCTCGAGGCGGCCGAAGGCGGTGTTGTCGGCACCCGCCATGGCGACGAGGACGAAGATTACTTCCCGATCCTCATCCGTGAACGGCAACCGCGTCCGGGTGCGGGTCTCGGACACCACGACGCCGTGTCCATCGAGGTCGACCGGTTCGCACACCCCGCCATCCTCGGGGCAACCGGCGTGCGGCGGGAACCAGGTCCGCCCACAGGTTCCGCACCGCCCCGCCAATGCCCGGCCATCGGCGAGGGCCTGGAAGTAGCCGTCGAATGTTCCCGTCCCGTGGTCGTAGCCGAGGGTGAGGTCGAGCCTGATGGTGCGCTCTCTCATGGCTCGACCAGCTCCAGTACATGCACGGCCGCCAGCGTGCCGACACCGCCGTGCACATCGACGAGCCCGCGCCGGAAATCGCTGCCCACGTCGGTGTCGCGATAACGGCCGCCAAGCAGCCGGTCCATGGTCACCGCCTGGGCGATGCCGGTGGCGCCAGGGGCGCCTCCCTGGCCGATGAGGCCGCCCGAGAGATTGACCGGCAATCTACCGCCAGCATCGAAGGCGCCCTCGGCGAGGGCGGCGGCGGCCCCACCCGGCGGCGCCAGGCCAAGCGCCTCCAGGCTTTGGATCTCGGCGCCGGTGAAGGGGTCGCAGACCTCGGCGACGTCGATGTCGCGGGCCGCTTCCTTGATGCCGGCCATGGCATAGGCGGCCTCGGCGGCACAGCGCTTGGCACGGAAGGCGTGGCGCTGGGCGCGGTCGCCAAGGCGGGCGAAATCGCTGCCGACGCCGCTGCCGGTGATGCGGCTGCGCACGCGTACGGCCTTGGGCGCGGAGTCGGGGTGGGCGAGGACGATGGCGGCGGCGCCGTCGCTGGCGAGGCTGCAGTCGAGCCGGCGGTAGGGAGTCGCCACCATAGGTGAGGAAAGCACATCATCGATGGTAATGGTCATCGGCTTGTGCGCCCACGGATTACCGACGGCGTTGCCGTGATTCTTGACCGAGACGTGGGCCATTTGTCCGGCTGTGGTGCCATGGCAGGCCATGTGCTCGACGATGGAGAGCGCGTAGAGGGCGGCGGCGGTGGCGCCCGCCATGCCATCGACTTCGGCGTCGAAGGAGAGGCCGTAGACCAGTTGGACTCCGTTCGGGTCCAGGTGCCCGGCGGCGGCCTCGAACCCGACCACCAGGATCCGCCGCGCCAACCCAGCCATGATCTGCGCCATGCCTTCGCGAAGCGCCAGGCCGCCGGACGCCCCGCCGCCCTCGACCCTGACGACGGGCCGGCCGGTGAGTCCGAGTTCGCCGAGCACCACCGGACCGGGGTTGACTTGCAATGATAAGAAATCGCTTTCGCTGGCGACCACCACGGCGTCGATGTCGGCGGCCGCCAGGCCGGCGTCGGCGAGGGCGTCGGTGCCGGCTAGGCGCACCCAGTCGCGCCAGTGGGCGCCGCCCCGATGCCGGCCGAAAGGAGCTATGCCGCCGCCCAACACCAAAGGAAAGCCTTGATGGCCGGCGCGCGGTCTAGCCATGGTCCTGAATTCCCATCGTCAGCTCGCGATCATCTGTTGCGGCAACCAGGTCGCCAGTTCGGGAAACATGATCAGCAACGCCAGCACGATCAGATCGAAAAGGATAAACGGAATGACTCCCCTGGAAACATCCCCGTAAGAGGCTCCCTTACCAACAGCGCTCAACACCGCGAACAGGTTGATACCAACGGGCGGAGTAACCACCGAAATCTCGATCAACTTGACCAGAACGATACCAAACCAGATAGGGTCGATGCCGAGGTCAACGACCACCGGATAGAGGAACGGCAAGGTCACCACCATCATTGATGTGGTGTCGAGGAAACAGCCGAGCACGATATAGAGGACCGAAGCCATGATCATGAACAACACCGGCGTCGATGCGACGCTGGTGATCTGGATGACGAGATCGTCGATCACGCCGACAACCACCAGCATCCGAGACAGAAGCAGCCCGCCAATCAGAATCACGAAGATGATGCAACTGATCGAGGCAGCGTCTTGCAAGGACGGTATCAGCCAGGACTTGAATGTTCGTTTTCGGAAGATAACGATGCAAAAAGCGCCAAAGGCGCCCGCTGCGCCCGCCGCCGACGGCGGGAACATACCGGAATAAATGCCGCCCAGGACCAGCAGCATGAGAATCGAGATGGGAAATATTTTACCGAGCGCCCGCCAACGCTCCATGGGATCGATCTTGGCGTGGATCGGCGGCGCCAAGGATGGCCGCAACCGGACCAAAACATAGACGCCAACAAGATAGATGGCGGCGGTCAGAATACCGGGAATGACGCCTGCCACCAATAACTGGCCAACGGACTGCTCGGTCATGATTGCATAGATGACCATGGTGATCGACGGCGGAATCATCGCCGCGAAACTACCCGCGCCAGCAATCGAGCCGATGGACAGGCTTCTCGAGTAGCCGTATTTCATCATCTGCGGGAAGGCGATGCGGGTGAAGACCATGGCGTTGACGATGGTCGAACCGGAGATTGCCGCAAACAGAGCCGAACCGACGATTACCGCTTGATATAGGCCACCCCGAAACCGGCGCAGCCAGAGGTCCGCAGCGTAAAAGACCTGGCTGGTCAAACCCGCCGTTTCCGCCAGCACCCCCATCAACACGAACATGGGCAGCACGGCAAAACCGTAATTGTTGACAACGGCGAAGGGCAGGGTCCGGAGTTGTCCATAGGTAAGGAGTTCGCCGGCGCCAATGAACATGCCGCCGATTCCAATCACGCCCATGGAAACCCCGACAGGAATTCCCAGTGCAAGGAACACGAACAACAGGCCACCACCCAGATAGCCGATCAACAAGGGGTCCATATCAGCGCACCGCGATCAATCGATGCGCAAGGGTGGCGTCGTCGCCCCCTCGTGACTCTCGACGTCGAACCGATTCGAAAGAACGCTGAGGAAATCGAGAATACATTGGAATGAGATCAGCGTCATGCCGAAGGCCAGAAAAAACCGGGCTGGCCAAATCGGGAAATTGATGATCCCTGGCGCAAATTCTCCGACGTTGAAACTATGAACCGCACTAAGGGTGCCAAACCAGGCAATGGACATGAAGAACGCCGCGCTAAGTCCGTGGCGGATAAGGTTCGCCACCTTCTGAAGGCTCGCCGGCAACCTGTTGACCGCCATTTCAACGCGGATATGGACCCGACGGGCCTGTCCGAGAGAGACGGCGAGAAACACGCTGACCACCATCATCGTCGCCATGAATTCAAATGCCGCCGGAACCGGTTGGCTGGGTATGCCGACGATATCGAGATTGGTACCGATAACATCGGCGGCGCCGGTAACCATCATCAACAGCAGGGCGATGCCGGACAGGACGGCGCAAGCGAGATTCACCTTCATCAGCCAGTTGACAACGGCCGATCGTTCACCCGACACGAATTTGCTCCATTTTTCTATTTGCTCCACCGCCTCCCAGCGCGGAACGCACCCGCGCTGGGATTCGATGAAAACAGCTTAGGGGAAAAGCTACCTGCCGGTAACTTCCTTCCAGATGGCGATAGTTTTACGCGCGTCGTCGCCCCACCCCTTCTTTTCCATCTCCTTGATGAAATCGGCGAAGAAGTCAGGATTTGCGGCCCGCCACTTTGCCGCCTCTGCGGCCGGGAAGTCATGGAACTTGACGCCCTTGGCCTTAAGCGTTGAGATCGCCTTTTTTCCAGCTTCAATAACCGCTTCTCGGTCACGTTCAGCCGCCTCGAGGCCGGTCTTGGCAACGATCTCCTGCTGCGCTGGGCTCAACTTGTTCCAGGCGTTCTGCGAGATCCAAATTCCCGTCGAGGGGCCAAGCCACAACGTAATATTGGAGATGTGCTTGGCGACTTCGTAGATTTTGTAGTTGACCACGAGATCAACGGCGAAAGGAGCGCAATCGACGGTTCCGCGGCTCAGGCCTTCATAGATTTGCGGCAATGACAGTGTTACCGGCGTGCCGCCAACGGCCTGCACCATCCGCGGCATGTCCTTACCCCAGGTCCGCATCTTCTTACCCTTCATGCCGGCGACCGTAGTCACAGCTTCCTTGCAGACCAGCTTGTAGGGGTTGAGGTGATGGAAAAACAGCGCCTTGATGCCGTTACGCTTGGTTTCTTCCTGGTAGATCGGAACCTCAAGCATCAGCCGTTTCATCAGTTCTGTCGCGTGCGGCACTTCGTCCATGGTCATGGGGATCGAATTGGGTGCGGCATAGAACGGCATCTGCGCCGGGAAATAGCCAGGCGACATGGCCGCCATATCGACTGCGCCCTGTTGCAGCAGGGTAAGGTTTTCCTTTGCCTTGCCAAGCGCCTCGGCCCAGAATATTTTGATTTTCACGGCACCGCCGGTGCGCTTCTCGATTTCATTGGCAAACCATTTATCAATCTGCGAACCCGCGTTATTTTCGGTCCACTGATGGCTCATCCGCAAGGTTACGTCTGCCGAGGCCCCCGCTGACAAGGTGATTACGAAGGCGGCCGGTAATGCCGCCGTCAGAAAAAATTTGAGCTTTTTCATTTTCATCGGTTCCTCCGGTTTACTCGTTTCCATCTCTGCTTTCGCTAACCTTCCGGGTTTTTGTAATTGTTACGGTGACGCCAAAACCCGGTGGTCGGGCGTCATATTCGGTTCTACCTGCTCGCGGTTCCTGAGTTCCTTGCGGTTGATCTTCCCGGTACTGGTCAGGGGGAACGATTCGACGAATACGATCTTCCGCGGGTACTTGTAGAGTGCAAGGTTGGTTTTCACGTGGTCTTGAAGCTTCCGAACCAGGTCATCGCTGGGCATGGCCTTTTCGGTCAACCGGACAAACGCTTTGACTACCTGGCCGCGATCCGGATCGGGACTGCCGATCACCGCGGCTTCGGCCACGGCCGGGTGGTGGACCAGGGCATCCTCCACTTCGGCCGGGCCGATCCGGTACCCCGCGCTCTTGATCAAGTCGTCGTTGCGTCCCTTGAACCAGAAATAACCGTCTTCATCGCGGTAACCGAAATCGCCGGTGCGAATCCAATGCCCAGTCCGCATGGCCACCTTGCGGTCCGGTTGACGCCAATAGTCGATAAACAGGGTCGGGTCGTCGTCACGCGCCGCGATTTCGCCCAATGTACCGTCCGCCACGGGCTTGCCTTGCTCGTCGATGACGGCGATGGTGTGCCCAGGATAAGGCCGGCCCATGGAACCCGGCTTGATCGGCCATAATCGGCGACAGTTGCCGATCAGGTGATTGACCTCGGTGAGGCCATAAAATTCATTGATGGGAATTCCGAGCCGGGTCCTTGCCCACTCCAAGACGGCTCCGGGCAGTGGTTCGCCGCCGGTGCCAATGGCGCGGATCGCTAAATTTGGCCACCGAGACCGTGGATCCTTGATGGCAGCCATGCGCTTCAGCGCCGTCGGGGTCAGGAAGCAATGGGTGACCCCATGGGCGGCCATGAATGCGAAAGCCCATTCGGAGTTGAATCGCGTCGGACCGGCGACCACGGTATGGCCGAAATACCAGCCGGTGAGCATGACATTGAAAATACCGGCTACCCATGACCAATCCGAGACGGTCCACAAGACTTGGCCTGGGTCATTCATTTCCATCTCGTAGAACAAAGACACGGAAGCCAAGTAGCCACGCAGCAGGCGTTGTCGATGCAGTATTCCCTTGGGCATGCCGGTCGAACCCGAGGTGTAAAGAAGGAGGGCCGGGTCCTCGGAGCCGGTCTTTTCGGCGGCAAATCCAGTGGCATCGGTTTTCAATGCCGCCTCGAAAGAAAACTCGCCAGCCTTGAAACCGCCTGAAACGATGACTTTGCCGAGGCTTTGGCTACATTCACGAACCGCAGAAATTC
This sequence comes from Alphaproteobacteria bacterium, assembly GCA_024278615.1. Lineage (GTDB taxonomy): Bacteria > Pseudomonadota > Alphaproteobacteria > Rhodospirillales > 2-02-FULL-58-16 > JAJRSS01. The sequence continues at coordinate 3,790 of JAJRSS010000036.1, read as the reverse complement.
GGTCCCATAGCCGGCGTTCCGTGACGATCACCTTTGCGGCGCAATCTTCCAGCACATGGGCGACGGCAACGGGGCCGTACAGTTGGGACAGCGGAGCGGCGATGGCGCCCAGCTTATAGGCGCCGAGATGGGCGAGGGCTGTTTCCAGTCCCTGCCCGCAATAACAGGCAACGACATCGCCCTTGCCGACACCCCGGGCCTTCAGGAACACCGCGAAACGGTTGGAAAGATCGGCAAGATCGGCGTACGTATACCGTGTGATATGGCCCTCGCCGTCATCACAGACCAGCGCCATGGATGCGGCCTTCGGTCCGTCCGCCTGGCGGTCAACGGTATCGGCGGCCATGTTGTAAGCGGTCACGCGGGGGATATGAAACCGCGAAACGATGGCTTCATAATCAACTTCCGCACCGATGATCCGACGCAGGTCATCGAGATTGATCTGGTCTCCCTGAAGGCGATCGACCGTCGCCATCCCGCACCCCCTCCCTTACCTGACCACCGATTGACCGGTGTTTCGGCGGTTTTCCCGCTTCTCCCTTGTGCCCAGGATTATGAGTGAACATCAACTACCACAGCAAGTTATATAAATTTATCAATATCCATAAGAATTTCTGATATAATAAATTGTATTTTTTTGGAGGTTCACACCCATGAACCTTAAGCAGATCGAAGCCTTCGTTCAGGTCGCCCGGACCGGCAGCGTCAGCGCCGCGGCAGCTAGGCTAAACGCGACGCAGCCGGCAATCTCCATGCGGCTTAGGGAACTGGAGCGCAGTATCGAGGCCGACCTGCTCGATCGCTCGCGCCGTACCATACGGCTGACACCGGTCGGCCGCGCTTTCCTTGAGCATGCCGAGCGCATCCATGCCATGACCGAGGAGACGATGACCAAATTCGGCACGGCGCGGGCGGTCACCGGGCATATTCGCCTTGGCGTCACAGAGACAGTAGCGTTGACCTGGCTACCGGACTTGGTCGGACGCATCAACGCCCGCTTTCCGGAGGTCGCCGTGGAGCTGGGCGTGGACCTGACCGAGGGTGTGTGGAATCGCTTGAACCGAGGTGATCTGGAGGTGGCATTGTTGCCGGGACCGGTCGCCGGCCCCAACCTGGAGTGCCGCTCGCTCGGCTTCATCCGCTACGGCTGGATGGCCAGCCCCAGCCTCAACATCCCTGACCGGCTCTTGACGCCGACCGATCTCGCGGCCTGGCCGATCATCACCCTAGGCCGCGAATCCAACTTGCACGACGTCATCGAAACTTGGTTCCGCCACCACGAGGCGCGTCCCCGGCGGATCGATGTCTGCAACAGTCTGGGTGTCGTCGCCTCGCTGACCATGGCCGGCCTCGGCATCGCCATGCTACCGCCTTCGTTCTTCACCGGTGAGCAACGGCTCAAAACCCTTGAGACCTCTCCCCCGCTTGAAGATTTGGAATTCGTCGCCGCCTATCCCCGCAACACGGAATCGCCGCTGATCCGTTTCATCGTCAACATGGCACAGACCGTCAGTACTTTCGATACCGGCGCATAACGAGCAGGTATTCCTCCTTACCCTGCCGCGAAAATATCCGCGTGTGGTTGAGGCTGCTCTTTAATTCGGGTCTTGATCTCAAGCGCTCTTGATATTGATGCGCCCGTCGGATCCACTGTTCTCTCCGCGGCAGGGTTTCGGACTTCCCAGGGGCCCGCAAGGGTATTGTCTAGCGGTTGAAATGCCGCCAGATGAGCATGCCGCCAATCATCACCATGCTGGCGACCAGGGGCAAGATGAATATGGCGGCGATGGGGTCCAGGTTGTAGATCGAGTTCATGACATCCCGCCCCATCCTGATTCCCCCGGCGGTGATATCGTCAAAGCGCGATTTGCGCACCCCCTCATAGACCAGAAGGGCAAAGCCGGTGGCTAGTCCGATAAGGGTGAGGGTGGCGATAATGGCGACAAACCGGATCTTCAACCTCTCCAGCTTGGATCGCGGGTCGTAACGGTCGGCGGCTACCATCTGCATTTCTCCTTGCCTGCGCACCCTAACGCCCAGGGATTGCCAAATGGTTGATAAGTCACGCCGGTCATGGCTATCAGCAGGAAAAAAGGAAAAAAAAGGCCGGCGCGATGCCGGCCTACGTTTATGCTCTTGAGGGAAGGGAGGGGGTCGTGGAGAACCCGTCCAACACCTGAATAATGCCGCATTACCCCTGCGATCGATGTGATGGCGGTCACAATTGAGTAAGTTTTTATTAAATACTTTTCTTATTTTATATCAATATGTTATGGGCTTCCGGGTAAAAAAAATCCCGTTTTTCCGCTAATTCCATCCGCCTCAGCCTTCGGGGCGGGGAGGTTTGGCGGCGGTGAAACTGGGCCGTTCCGGGTCACCCTCGTCCCGGGTCCAGCGGAGCACCGCCAGGGCCTTGCGCTTGCGGTCGCGGACAAATTCCATCAACAGGGCGTAGCATGGGCCATTCTTGCGCGGCCTCAGATCGGCTATTCCGGCGGCCCGGTTCGCCGCCACTTCCATCTGCAGGATAACCCATTCCGTGACCTCGGGTTCGTCCAGGGTAAGCTTGACGTGGTCGCGGACCCGCCGCCACTGCTCGGCACGGGGGTGAGCGGTCCCCACGGTGAAAGGGTTGTCGCGCAGCAGCTTGTGGATGACGCGCCATTTGCGATGCTGAATTTCAGCCCGCACCTCGTGGGTAGCGGCCAGAGTCTCGGAAGATACTTCCTCCGCCCTGACGGCCCTCAGCTCCGCCAGTTTTTTTGCGGAACCCCGGCTGGACGGTTTGATCGTTGTCACTACCCGGAACCCCGGCAAGGTTTGGCCGCTCAGCTTTTCAGGGCTTCATCAACGGTGGCGGTGATGGCGAACAATTGTTCCAGGTGGGCCAGGGTCAGCACCTGCATCACCGCATCGCCCACGTCTGCCAGGAAAAAGTTCTTTCCCGACTTGGTCGCCTCCTGAAAGGTTTCCAGCATGCTGGCGACCCCGGAACTGTCGATCAGGGTAACCCCCATCATATCCACAATGAGCGTATCATGGGTTGAAAGGGCATCCAGCAGAACATGGCGCAAATCGCCCGAGTGATGCAGGTCGATTTCCCCAACAACGCTGATGATGACGGCGTCACCTTCGGTCCTGGATTGGTGTTCCATTGTTTCTCTCCCGGCTAGTGCCCTGAAAAGGGCCTCGCCGCCCCGCTCGGCACCCTATGTCGAAGGCTGACTCTTACGCGCCCACATTCATTCTCCACGAACGAAACCAAATCTTCACGACCCGCATTGCTAAAGTGGGCCGCCGGCAACCTCCAGTCCCGCCGTGGTCAGTTTGCACACCAGCCAGCCGGGCCGGATGGGGTTTTCAAACCAGGGCTCCGCCCACCCATTGTCGATACAGCTTTGTACCGTCCGTTCACTGATCTGCTGGCCTTCGGCGTCAAACAGGGGCAGCTTTCCTCCCGGCTGATCAATACCGCAACGCAGCCAGCGCCGCTGGGCTTCCGTCAGCCTCCTTAACCTGGGCGGCCCGCCGCCGCCGTGATGGGGCGCTGCCGTTGGGGCCGGCGCCTCCTTTTGCCTGGCTACCGCCATGTTCAACCTCCCAAATCTACTGCCGTGATCCTCTTCCGGAATCAATGCATGGATCAAACCCGTGGATTACACTCCTCTTTCCCGTGTTATTTTTATAGCGCCATGGTAGGGCATTTCGGCGGCCAGGAGGAGGGTATTTTGCCAATGGAATTTATCTACGTCACTGTCGGCTCTGAAGAAGAAGCAGCCGCCATCGGCCG
>JAJRSS010000006.1 GCA_024278615.1 Alphaproteobacteria bacterium | reverse complement strand
CGGATAACGCAGGCCCTTGCGCTCGTACAGGCCTCGGTTCTTGCCAGTCCACATAGCCACCTCCCGAAAAACGAATCAGTGGCCACAACAGAATCATAAATGATTCACCCAAAGCAACTTTTTCCCGGACAGACACTAAGAATCCGGGGACTCTGTATATTTTTTTCTCGTACCCCTACAGCACGTCCTTGATGTCGGTGTGTCGGAGCGAGATATAGGACTGCATGGCCCTTTCCGCTTCGTCGGGGTCGCGGCTTTTCAGGGCTTTGACGACGCCATCGGTCATTCCGTCGTGGGCGTCGGCGATGGAGCGCCAGTTTCCCGTCCGGCTGGAGATAAAAAACCACAGCCTGAGGTGAAGATAAAAAATCCGCGGCACTACCTCTTCCAGGTAGGCGTTCTTTGACGCCTGGGCGAGCAGGACGTGGAAGTGGAAATCCAAGTCGACGTACAAGTCGATGTCGTTCTTTTTCGTCGCTCCCGCCAACTGCTGGTGGAGCGACGCCAGTTCGGCGATTTCTTCCTCGGTGGCGCGGCTGGCGGCCAGGCGGGCGGTGAAGCCTTCGATCATGGCGCGGAATTCATAGATTTGCTGGACGCTGGTGGCGCCGATTTCGGTGACGAACATGCCGCGGTTGGGCAGGTGGGAAACCAGGCCTTCGCTGGCCAGCCGCTGCAACGCCTCGCGGATCGGTGTACGCCCGATATTCAGTTCGTTCATCAGCGCCCTTTCCGCCAGCACCGCCCCCGGCGCCAGTTCCAGCCGAGTGATCTTGCGCAACAGAAGCTGATAGGCCTTTTCCGACAGGGAAGGGGGATTGAGTTCCTTCACCGCGGCCAGGTTAGGCTTGGTCATGTTCCATTCTCTTCGGTCCCATTTCCGTTTTTCCGGCGGGCGAAGGCGAATTCGGATTCCAGGGCCGCCCGGTTTAGGCCCTCGCCGATAAACACCATCTGGCGGGCGGGGTCCTGGGTGGCGGAGGCGGCCGGGTTGTCCTCGATTTCCAACTGCCCGGCGGCGTACTGCACCAGCGACAGCCGGCCGTCGATGGTCATGAACCCCTTGGCCCTCAACACGTTGGGCGCAAGGCCCGAGAAGAACCGCTGGACCCGGCCCCGCGCCGCATCCGCGCCGGAATTCAGGACCAGGGAATCAAAGGATTCATGAGAGTGAAGGGGGGAATGACCGGGGGAATGATGGGGATCGGCTTGCGCGGCTTTTTCCGCAACTTTCCTGCTGTCCAGGACCGACCCGGGATCAACATCACACCGTTCGGTCACCAAAATTTCGGCATCGGGATTGATGGCGTTGATTTCCTTTTTCAATATTTCCATTTCGTCGGCCGACATGAGGTCGGCCTTGTTGAGCAGGATCACGTCCGCATAGGCCACTTGGTCCACGTAGAATTCCCCCAGGCCCTGGCGCAGCCTGGCAAACTTGTGCCCGTCCACAACGGTGACGTAAGGACCCACATCCACCGTGGTTCCCAACCTGGGATTGGCGAAGGTTTCCTCCATTTCCTCCGGGTGGGCCAGGCCCGAGGCTTCGATTACCGTGTGCCCGACGCCGGCGCGGTCGCGAAGTTCCTCCACCGCGTTGAGCAGCGGCCCCTTCAGGGTGCAGCACAGGCAGCCGGAATTCAGCTCTACCATGTCGACGTTATTACCGGCGAGGATGGCGCCGTCGATACCCACTTCGCCGAATTCGTTGACGATTACCGCCATGGATTGCTTGGCCGCCCTTTCGGCCAGGATGTGGCGCAGCAAGGTAGTCTTGCCCGAACCCAAAAAACCGAAGATCAGGCTCACTTTCATGCCGAGCCCCCAACAGGGTGCTGAAAAAGGGTGTTTGCGACAACGATCCTTCGAGACTCCCGCTTGCGCTCGTCCCTCAAGAAGAGGAGTTCCAATAGCGTCGCCTCATCCCGCGTCCGGCGGCCTCCTAGAAAATTAGGCCGGTGTCGAAAGTTGATTACGTCAGTTTTGGAGTTTTTCAGCATCCTGCTAACCCACCTTGGTTCTGGTGCGGGTTCTGCTTTTCCTTTTCGTTTCGTCTCCGAAAACCACTGCCTTGACGAAGATTTCCTGGAAGTCCGGATTGGTGGCCAGGGCAACGTGCTCGATCTCGCGGGCCAGGGTGGTGGCGCGCCGCCGCTCTGTCTCCGACAGAAGGGCCATCTGGGCGCCGAGGGCGGCGGCGTTGCCCACGTAGGCTATTTTTTCCAGGGGCAGATTGGGAAGAAGCCGAATGGCGACCGAGCTTTCCGTACTGATGTAGTTGCCGAAGCCGCCGGCCAGCATCAGTTCCTCAATGTCGCCATCGGCCACGCCCATCACCTTTTGCAGCATCAGGATACCCGAATAGATGGCGCCTTTGGCCAGTTGAAGCTGGCGGATGTCCTGCTGGGTGAGGTAGATATCCTCGTCCTTGCCGGTGTCCTTGGCCCAGGTAAGGACGAAATGCCAGCCGTTATCCCCTTCGACGATGCGGGCCTTGATTTTTTCCGGCAGCCCTTCACCCCCGTCCCGGCGCAGCAAGCCGGAAGGATTGATCACTTTCGCCTCGAGCATCTTGGCCGCCGCGTCGACCAGGCCGGACCCGCAAATACCCACCGCCGGTGCCCCGCCGATGGTTTCACATGTCACGTCGCCGTCAATTTCCACCTTTTCTATGGCGCCCACGGCGCCCCGCATGCCGTGATGGATTTGCGCCCCCTCCAGGGCCGGGCCGGCGGGCGCCGAGCAGGCCATCAGCCGGCCCCGTGTGCCCATGACCACTTCGCCGTTGGTGCCGATATCCACCATCACCCGTATGTGGTCGCTTTCGTGGATGCGGGTGGCGAGGACGGCGGCCACCGTATCGGCGCCGACGAACCCGGCGACAATGGGCAGGAAGCAAATCCGTGCGTTGGGGTTGACCTTCAGCAAAGCTTCCTTGGCGGTCACCACCACCGGTTCGCGCACGGTCGGCGCATAAGGAGCCAAGCCAACATAGGTGGGATCGATACCCAGGAAGATATGATGCATGCAGGTATTACCGACGATAACCATTTTATAGATATGGCCGGCGGAGATATTATTGTTCCCGCACACTTCCTTGACGTAACCATTGATTTCCGCCAGCACCCGCGAGCGAAGCTTGCGCAGGGCCTGGGGGTTGAACTGGGCATAGGCGATGCGCGACATCAGGTCGCCGCCGAACACCGCCTGGGGATTGACGCCGCCGACGGAGGCCAGTTGTTCGCCTGTTTCCAGGTCCACCAATGATCCGACGATACTGGTGGTGCCAATGTCGAAGGCCATGCCGTACTTGTGTCGCGTGGTGTCTCCCGGCTCCACGTCGATGACCCGGTGGTTGAAGGTGGTGACGGTCAGCGACCCGCCCTTGGCGCGTATCACGTCGGGTGCCTTGCGGAGGACTTCGATGGGGACGTCGCCGTTTACCGGCTCGCCCAGCGCAACCAAAATCATCTCCATGTCCGAGGTCTGGTGGTTTTCGTCCTTCGGCGTGTTGGCGGCGACCAGCTTTTTCTCGATGCCGGAATCAAGGTGAAACTGCGTATCTTCAGAGACTCCGGCACCCAAAATCTTATGACCGCCTTCGGCGATGGGCGGCGCCACCAGCACCGTGCAATCGGCGATCACCTTGGTCTGACAGGACAGGCGGAATCCTTCATGCACTTCATCGGGGCCCAGTTGCACCTGATCCATGATGGTGGGCGGCGGCAGGATGCCTTTCAATACCTTGATCCGGCAGCTTCGGCACCGGCCCCGGCCGCCGCAGGTGGCGGCAATATCCAGGTTCAGGTCCTGGGCGGCGTCGATGAAGGTACTTCCCCGACCCACCTTCCGGGACGTTTGTTTGCCGTCCCCATCGACGAAAGTAACGCTGACGTTCTCGCTCATATAGGTCCCATACCTTTAAGTCTTACGCCCACGCCGTCCGAGGTTCGGCGATCAGCCGTTTGGCCTGCTTGACGGCCTGTACCGCATCCCGTCCCCAGCCGTCGGCGCCAATTTCGTCCGCCCAATCCTGGGTCGTGGGAGCGCCGCCAATGAGAATCTTCACATTGTCACGAAGCCCCGCTTTTTCAATCTCGTCAATGGTCACTTTTTGATAATAGACGGTGGTCGAAAGAAGGGCGGAAAAGCCGACCAGATCGGCTTTCAATTCCTTGATAGTCTCGATGAACTTATCCGGATGTACGTCAGTACCCAGGTTGGTCAACTGGAATCCGGCGTTTTCCAGCATGATGGCGACAATGGATTGGCCGATATCGTGCATGTCGCCCAGCACCGTGCCCATGACAAAAACACCGATGGGTTTTTCCGCTTGGGCGGCGAGCAGTGGGCGGATCAACGCCAGTCCCGCCTTCATGGCCCGGGCAGTGATCAGCATTTCGGGGATGAAGATGATCTGTTCAGTGAAACGGTCCCCTTGCAGGTTGAAGCCCGGGAACAGGCCGTCATCCAGGATCGTACGTGGATTGATGCCGGTGTCGATGGCTTTGCGGACGAATTCATCGGTGAATATGTGCTTGCCCACTTCCACGGCTTCCCACAGTTCGCTCCACTCCCACCCTTCGGGGGCTCGTTCCTCCCAGCCTTCGGGGATTTTCAATCTTGGTTCGGACATTTTTTTCTCCTTGCTGGTATGGGTCAGTCGAGCGGGTACTTGCCGTACTCCCCGAAATCCTGGACCGCTTCGTACATCGCCCAGATGTTCTGGATGGGGACGTCGGCCAGGATGTAGTGGGACGGCGAAAAAATATAACCACCGCCGACACCCAGGTTCTTGATCACCTCCAGGACGCCAGCGCGAACGTCTTCCACCGAACCCCGGGGAAGGAGGTTCTGCACGTCGAAGCCGCCGACCAGGGCCAGGTCGGCGCCGTATTTTTTCTTGATCCCCACCTGATCCTTATTACCGCCCGTGGGCTGCATGAGCCCCGACAAATCTACCCCCAGTTCAATGATGTCTGGGATGATCGGTGAATAGTCGCCGCAGGAATGCAGCTTGATGAACAGGTCCTTGTTGACCTTCTTGAATTCCTTGAACATGTATTCGAACCGGGGCTTGGCCAGTTCACGCCAGGAATCTGGCGACAGCATCATGGACTGCTGGGCGCCCACGTCGTCTCCGACACGGATCATGTCGATGCCCAGTTTGACGGCATTCTTACCCAGTTCCGTGTAGTATTCGGTCAGCCCGTCCAGAACCCCTTCGATCAGTTCCGGTTGGTCGAACAGCATGAGGAAGAATTTCTGGGTGCCGACGATGTGGGCGTAAGCGGCCTCGATCAGGGTCGAGGACAAGTCTACCATGGTGAAATATTCATCCCCGTATTCGTCGACCATCTTCTTGATCGGATCGAGCAAACGGGGATCGTCGGGGTCGGGCCACTTGTAGTTTTTCAGGTCTTCCATGGAGGTGATGGGGTGGGAACTGGGGAAGTTCTCCGGTACTACCTTGGCCGGGCCCCAGTATTCCTGGGTCTTCATGAATTCCTTGTGTTCTTCCTCGTTGCGGCCTTGCAGACCGCTTTTGCCGTAGCCGACGTTAAACGGGCTGTGCCAGGTGTCGCCGATAGCGATTTCCCGGTGGGAGAACTCCGCGTTAATGCCAATCTGATAAAGCACGACATCGTTGCCCATGCGCAGTTCCAGGTCGGGCTGGTGACCCAGGCCCGTTTCCGCGTCTGTGATGCCGAAGATGCGGGCGACTTTCTCCTTGGCTTCACGCTTGAAGCGGAAAAACCTTGGCAGACGGTCAATGGGTTCATGGCGCAGGGCGCGGATGAACCTTTCCCGGTGTGACAGTTCCTTCACATTTTCCTCCCACTTATTGCGGTTTCAATTCGGAGAACCACGGCTATTTCGCCCGCCAGTACTTGAGATACTTCATGGCGAATTCGTCCTTGCCGGTCTGCGCGTCGGCGGCCATGCGAAATTCGATCAGTTCCGCCGGCGGGTTCATGATCGGGTCGATCATCAGGGTATCGCACCCGGCCAACATGGAAAGGACGATGAACGCGTTATTGAGTCCCTTGCGGCCCGGCAGGCCGAAGGAAGTATTGCTATGGCCGCCGAAGATATGCACCTCCGGATACCGTTGGCGCAGCGTCTTTACCGCGTCCAGGTAGTGCAAGCCGAAGTCGGGACCGGCGCCGATGGGAAAAACCAGGGGGTCGAGGAAGCGGTCTTCCATGGGGACATCGGCGTCATCCATCATCTTCATCAGTTGCTCAAGGTTGTCCACCCGGTCTTGGGCATTTTGCGGCATACCCGATGACCCTCCGGCGTTGGCGAACAGGTAGGCATTCATTTCCTTAGCCATGGGAATCAGCGGCAGGCGGTTTTCTTCAAGGTTGACGGAATTGATCGCCGGCCGGCTTTTCGAGGTGTCATAGACCTCCAGCCCCGCCTTTACCGTTTGCGGGTCCGAGGAATCGATGGCCAGCGCCACGTCGGTCATTTTCTGCACGGCTTCGACGGTCCAGCGCATCCAGTCGGCCCGTTCCTCCGGGTAGTGAGACATTTCATCGACGCAGATATCGATGATATGGGCGCCGGCTTCCACCTGGGCCATGATCGCCCAGCGGATGTAGTCCATGTCCTTGTTGCGCAGGGCCAAGCCGATATGGGGGATCATGGTGGTCTTCAGTTCGCCCGGATCCTCGGGCAGGGGGTCGGGGATGTCCAGGATTCGCACCGTGCCGTCCAGGTCCGTATAGGACAGGCCCTGCTTGTCCCCCTCGCGCACTACGCGCGGACTGGTGCCGCGGATCTTGCGGGTAGTATTGAAGTTCTCGCCGATGATAATCAGGCCGTGTGAGCCAATGGTCATGGTCGCCCCCTAGTGAAGTTGTACCCGGATACCGCCGGGCCGTTGGATGTCAGGTTTTGCTATAATGATGGTTTCAATCCGTAAAGCCCGGAACGGGACATTTTGGGAAGCATGGCGCAACTTTCGAGAAGGCGGACGGGAAGGGCGCCGGTTTCAAACAGGCTGAAAAAGTTCGCTTGTTCCTCCAGGCGCCAGTTCTGGTACCCAGGGGCCAGGCGGCGGGTCAGTTGGCAGCCCTGTTGGCGGGCCATGGCCTGAAGGTGGCGGGAAAAAGTCTTGGTGGCGCTTTCCACTCCGATCCAGCCGGCGTTTTCAAAAAACAGCAACTCAAGGATCTTGTCTTCTTCGATGAGTGCCTGGACTTCCGCATCGAAAGCGGTGCCGATGGTCAGTACAAAGACCACCACTTCGCCGCACCCGGTCAGAAACCTGGGGAATTCCTCACTGTGAAATACGGTGCCGGCGCCCAGGGTCACCGAATTACCATCTACGGATTTGATCGGCACCTTACGGTAAACGGCAATGGGCTCCGCCAGTTGCTGGGCTCGGGCAGCCATTTTGGCGGCCACCTTTTTGATCGGCGCGCGTACCTTGTCCAAATCGCGGTAGCCCTGGATGCGCAGCAAGGGCTCCACGGCGATGGTGATTTCCTGTGGCGTGAAGGTTTCCATCGTTCCCCCAATCAGGTTTCCCGGATGGGTTTGAATGCTATATACACAAAATATCTAAAATATATTCTATAGTCAAGACGAATAGAGACGGCCCCCGGCAACGGTAGGTTTAATGGCTATAAACAATATAGTTTCAAGGCGTTATCGGAATAAGCTAAGCAGGAGAATAAAGCCACGCTCTTGCGCTAAGGGGGAGCTTGGGAGACAGGGAGTTAAAAGGATACAGTATTTAAACCTCAGGCAGCAGTGATTTCACCGCCGTTTGGCCGTTATACCGAAAAGGGGGAACTTCTTGAAAGGGCAGAAAAGCTGGCCGTTCGAAACCATCAGGCCAACGACCGCCGGTTAACAAAAGCCAATATTTCGGGTGCCCTCAAGCCCCGAAATGAAGGAAAATGCCTATATTCTCCTACGTGGATTCAACCTGTTTTCCATTGAATCATGGGTTACGGGCGAATTTCCTATTTTGACCGGGGGGGGGATGGCGGCCTTTCACCCCCCCCCTGATCGTGCATTTAGCGCCGCTTTTCAAGCGGTCAGCATTCAGGTAGCGGAATTTGAGCTAAAGGCTGAATGCTGACCGCTGTAAGCCGAACCCTTACCCAACCCTAGGGCTTTTCACCCGAGGCCAGCCGCCGGTTGATGTCCTTGATCACTTTCAGCAGTTGGGGGAACTCGTCGATCACGTAGTGGGCACCGGCCTTTTGTAGGGTTTCCCGGGTGAAGGCTTGGCGCCGCTCGATTTCCGCCTGGGGCAACGCATCCGCTTCTTCCAGGGTATTGATGTTCATGTAGTTGCTGTACTTGACTATGCCGACACCCCAGCAGCCGGCTTCCAGAGCCTCGCCAACGCCGGAAATGGTGTCGTCCACCTTGATTACCGACTGGATGGGATGCACGTCCAGCAGGTCCAGGTTCTTGTAGACCATGAACGGCTTGGGCCGGGCGCCATGGACAACATCGTCGCCGGCGACGGACGCATCCGGCGTGTAGCCCTGCTTCTTGGCATCGGCTTCCAGGATATCGACCATGGAACGGACGAAGCCCGTGGTGCTGCCGATCTTGACGCCGTCTTTTTGAATCTTCTGGGTGGTCTCGGCGACGCCGGGCAGCAGGGTGGTGTATTTCTTCAAGCAGTCCAACTGCTTGGGGACGAAATCGGCGAACATGCGGTCAACGTCGCCCTGGTCCGGGTTCTTGCCATGAACCCCTTTCCACCGGTCGCGGATATCCGGGTCCTCGGTCAGGGCCTTGATGTGCAGGTCCTTCCTGAGGCCCATGGGGCCACGGGCTTCCAGCATGGATATGTCCACGCCCTGGGTCTTGAACACTTCGACAAAGACCACCGCCGGGGCGATGACGTAGGCGTCCGCCGTGGTGCCGCTCCAATCCAGGATCACCGCCTTGACCTTGCCCGTATAGCTGCGTGAATAGACGTAATCGGTTCTCAAGCCCATCTCGGCCTCCATTGTGTTTCGTGGAATAGCCGCCGGATGATCCGCCTCAGGCGGCGGCCGGCGCGCCGGTTTTCACACCCATTTCGGTGATCACTTCGCTAATGGCGCTTAGCGCGCCACGCATTTCGTTTTCGCCCAGGTTGCCGATACAGCCGATGCGGAAACTGTCCGCCACGGTCAGCTTGCCCGGATAGATGACATAGCCCCGGTCCCTGAGGGAATTGTAGAAGATCTCAAAAACGAAACGGGGATCGGCGGGCAGGTGGAAGGTGACGATGATCGGCGCCTGCAGGTTGCCGGAGAGCAGGGCCCGGAAACCCAGCGCCCGCATGCCTTCCATCAGGATCCGGCAATTGTTGGCGTAGCGGGCGTTGCGCCCGGCGACGCCGCCTTCGGCTTCGAACTGTTCCAGTGCCGCATCGAAGGCGACGATCACGTGGATCGGCGGGGTGAAGCGCCATTGGCTGGTTTTTTCCATAGCCACCCACTGGTCATACAAGTCCAGGCTCAGGGAATGGGCGTTGCCCTCGCAGGTTTCCAGCACCGACTTGCGGATGATGGCGTAGCCCATGCCGGGCACGCCCTCCAGGCACTTGTTGGAAGACGCCATCAGGGCGTCGAAGGGAATTTCCCGGGCGTCCAGGGCAATAGCGCCGAAGGCGCTCATGGCGTCGATCAACAGGCTGCGCCCGTGCTTGGCGGCGATGCGGGCGATTTCGGCGATCGGGTTGAGGATTCCCGACGTGGTTTCGCAATGGACGGCGGCCACATGGGTGATGGCCGTATCGGCGGCCAGCATGCGGTCAAGTTCCGCCGGGTCGGGGGGCGTGTCCTCCGGCGTTTCCAGAATGACGTGGGCGCGGCCCATATAGTCGAGAATGCGGACCATGCGCTTGCCGTAGGCGCCGTTGATCAGGATCAGCGCCTTGCCGTCCCGCGGGATCAACGTCCCCAGGGTGGCTTCCACGGCGAAAGTGCCGCTGCCTTGCATGGGCACGCAGACGTGGGTCTCGCTGGCTCCGGCGATGGCCAACAGGCGGTTAAGGACACGGGCGTTGGTCTCGATGAAAGCGGTATCCCGCGAGCCCCAGTCATGGAGCATGGCTTCCTTGGTCGCCGCCGTGGTGGTCAGCGGGCCGGGGGTCAGCAGCCAAGGATCCTTCGGCGAGGGGTCTTTTCGGGTGTTGCTCATGGCTGGCGACCTTGGGGCAAGTGGCTTTCGTCGGCGCGCAATATCGGGCATAAACGGTCATAAGTCCACAAAAATCAACACTGCTCTCGAAAAAAAACCCCACAGGGAAGAGCAGAAAATTAGTCGTTATTGTGTAAAGGGTTAGCGGCGAGGGGCACGCCGCCGGCCGGTCCTTTGGCGCCGCCGGGGGGCCAGTCCGGGGGCTGTCCAGCCTTCTGGCGGCAGGGAATCGCCGGCGACCAGCCCGTCGAAGGTGGCCCTGATTCGGGCGTCCACAGCGGACGAAAATACCGCGTCGTTGTTGGCCGTCAGGATCTCGCGCGCCCGCCACAGGCCTCGGTCGTGGATATCCGTGGAACCCAGTTCCTTCCAGGTCTGGCGGGGGGTGCGGTCGGCCACTTGGGGCAGGTAGGTGGCGGTTTTCATGCGCTCGAAGGTATGTGGGTGATCGACGAACATGCCCGCCGGCCCCACTTCCTTGATGATGTCGAGGGCCAGGCTTTCCTCGCTGAATTCCATGCCCTGGGTCAACCGCTTGAGCATCATGGCAATTTCGTTATCAATCACCGCTTGGCCGAAATCGAAAGCCATGAGGGTGTCCACAAGGCCGCCCACCTGAAGGAAATCGAACCCGGCCAGCACGCCCATAGTCGAAGACATGGCTTTTTCGTACCCGGCCTGGGCGTCGCTGATCTTGGAATTGGTTTGCCCGATGTAACCGCCACAGGCAACGTTGTGATAGGCCGCCATCTGGGCCACCGCCATGTCCAGCATGCCCGTTTCCACGGCTCCGGCAGCATAGGCGCCGGTACGCATGTCGGTCATGGTCGGCAGCACGGAATACAGTACTTCCGTCCCTGGTTTGGCCATCTGGGTCAAAACCGTGGCGGCCAGGAATTCGGCGTTGCCCTGGGCCGTGGTCGCCGCCAGGGTGAAGGGTGAACTCAAGCCCCCGTTGGGCACCGTGATGGAGTGATTGGGGATGCCCTTTTCGGCGTAATACATCAGCATCTCGGTGGCGTCGTAATCCATGGTCAGCGGCGATATGACCGCGCAGAAGCCGAAGGTAATGAAGGGCCGCTCCCAAAAGGCCTCTTCGCCGCCGGCGATAATACCCAGCAGGCGGACCATTTCATCGGCTTCCTTTGGGCTCAGCAGGGACGCCCGGATGGGCTTACGGCAGTTTTTCAGCGCCGGATAAAAACGCGACAAGCTGTACATGCCCGGCGGCGCGTCATCGGCCAGGGTGGCGACGGAAAATACGTCGTAACCGGGCAGGGCGTCGATCAGGTGGGCCATGCGGGCGATATCTTCCGAGGTCGCCCGCCGCTCTTCGCCGCTCACCGGGTCGATCACGTTGGGGGCGGAACTGGCTGTGGCGAACAGGGGGCCTTCGCCGGGAAGGGTGCGGTCGAAGCGGGGGTCGCGGCCCCGAAAGGTGAAGGTGGGTGGCACGGCGGCCATGAACTCCTCTACCACCGGCCGGGGCAGCTTGACCATCTGGTTATGGGAATCAACCTTGCCCCCATGCTTTGCGAAAAGCTTCCGGGCTTTTTCGTTGCGCACCAGAAGGCCCGTGTCCGCCAGGATTTCCATGGACGCCCCGGCTATGCGCGCCACCTGATCGCCGGTCAGCAGCTTGGCGAAGGAAGGAATCATATCGGCGGTACTCCGTTATCCGGATCGGGTGGGCTACGGGTATAGCCGAACTGTAAGGGCAGGGCGGAGAAAGTCCAGATTGGATTTGACCTGGTTCGCCGGTCCGGTTGGGTTTGTCAGCGCTTTCGCCATGCTTGCAGGCGGCGGGCCAGGCCCCGGGTAAGGATTGCATGGAGGATTCGTACCGTCGCCGAAGCCAACACGATCATCACGGACATGGCCGCGGCGGGTGCTACGTCGCCCGCGTCGTCCATGTTCAGGGCCGCCACCGAGGCCAGGTTGGTATCCGATGAATACAGGAAAATCACTGCCGAAACCGTGGTCATGGCGTTGACGAACAGATAGATGGAAATATCAAGGATGGCCGGCAGGCAGACGGGAACCGTAACTCTAAGGAAAGTGCGGAAAAAGGGAACCTTGAGGGACGCGGACACCGCTTCGAATTCCGGGTCCATCTGCTTCAGCGCCGTCAGCGCCGTCAGGTGGCTGACCGTATAGAAGTGGCTGATGGTGACCACTACCAGGATAACCATGGTCCCATAAATCATCCCCAGCGGATTATCCGGGTGATTGAAGAAAAAGATGTAGGCCAAGCCCAGCACCATGCCCGGAACTGCCATGGGCAGGATACACAGGAACTGAATTGCCCCCCGGGCTAGGGCGAAACCCTTGGTCTTTTCGACCATGTAGGCACCGGTAAAGATGATCGCCGTGCCGAACACCGCTGTATAGGCGGCCATCCTGAGTGAATTACCGAAGGATTCCCAGCCGCCGCCATCCATGACATCGAAGTCATAATTGGTGAAGCCCAGTGTCAGGTTGTAGGGCCAGAAGGTGACGAGGGAAGCATAGATTGCCATGCCTATTATGGCCAGGATCACAAAGGCGATGGTCGCACAATAAATTCCCATGGCCGTATCGAACCCTCGGCTTTTCTTGGGTTCCAGGGGCACGGCGCGGGCAGTGAGCAAAGCCACCTGCTTGCGCTGGACGATTCGGTCGACCAAGAAGGCGGCGATGGCCGGGATCAGCAGGACGACGCTGACCACCGCTCCCATCTCGAAATTCTGTTGACCGATGACCTGTTTATAGATGTCTGTCGCCAGCACGTTGAATTGGCCACCAATCACCTTGGGGATGCCGAAATCGGTGATGACCAGGGTAAAGACGACAAAAATGGCGCTGATCAACCCGTATTTTATGCCGGGCAGGGTGACGGTAAAAAAGGTTTTGATTTTGCCGGCGCGAAGGCTGATAGCCGCTTCGTAAAGGCGGCCGTCGGCCGTACTCAGCGCCGTGACCAGGATCATCAAGGCATGGGGCAGAGTGTAGAACACCTCCCCCATGATGATACCGATGGGGCCATAAATGGTTTCCCCCATTAGCACACCCTTGATCACCCCCTGGTTGCCGAAGAAGTAAACAAAAGAAATGGCCGGCAACAGGGAAGGTGCCAGCAACGGGATCATGGCGATGACCTTGAAGGCACCCCTGAAAGGCATCAGGCTTCGGGTCAAGGCATAGGCATAGATGAATGCCAGGGTGATCGTGATTACCGTGGAAACGACGGCAATGAAAAAACTGTTTTCAATAGAATAGAACAACGCCGGAGTGGAAAAGTATTCGGCGTAGTTAAGGAGACCTATGAAATTACCGTCGTTGTCTTCGAAGCTTTTCGACAGCATGAAGTAAAGGGGTAACAGGACTGCAATCACCATCCACACACCGACTAGCAGGATAAATCCGCGCATGATGCGGTCGTCGCCGCTCAGCTTCGGTTTTATTTCCGGCAACGGGATGGCGGCGGCGGTCGTCACGGTCAGCCTCTATTCTATGTCTGTGAAAAAACCCGGATTCGGCTTTCCGGAAAGGCGACGGGCAGGTTCATACCCTTGATGATGTTCTTGTCACGGACCAGATTGATCGACAGGTCCGCCAGAAAAACGGTCTTCTCGTCATCCCGGGGTGAAATATCGGCGCGGTAAAACGAACCCAGGAACTCCATGTCCTGAACGGTCACTTCAAACGCGTTGGGGGTGTCTGCTTCCACGTTTCGGGTCATCACATCTTCGGGCCGGACACAAAGCGTCACCGGAGTACCTTCCCCAATGTTGGCGCCGTCGTTCCCTGCGGACAGTTCGATGTTTCCCATGCGCACCTTTCCGTTACCTATGGCCGTTGCCGCCAGGAAGTTCATGGTGCCGACGAAGTCTGCCACGAACGGGCTGCCTGGCCTGCGGTAGATTTCCAGGGGTGTTCCTACCTGTTCGATCACACCCTGGTTCATGACCACGATGCGGTCGGCCATGGTTAGGGCTTCCTCCTGATCGTGCGTCACCATGATGGTGGTGACATCCAGCTTGTGCTGAAGGTGCTTGACCTCGTGGCGAAGGCGGACGCGTACCTTGGCATCCAGGGCACTCAGCGGTTCATCCAGCAGCAAGAGGCCAGGCGAGGTAGCCAGGGCCCGTGCCAGGGCGACACGTTGCTGCTGTCCGCCGGAAAGTTGAGCCGGATATTTTTGTCCCTGTTCCGGCATGCCCACGAGATTGAGGAGTTCTTCCACCCGGGCGGTAATGTCCGCTTTGGACACCTTGCGATTTTCCAGGCCGTAGGCGACGTTGCGGTTGACGGTCAGATTGGGAAACAACGCATAGGACTGAAAAACAATACCAAAATCCCGCTCGGATGCGGGCAGGTCGGAAATATCCTTTCCCGCCTGTTCAATGGTGCCCGATGTCTGAATGTCCAGTCCGGCAATGGCCCGAAGCAGGGTGGTCTTGCCACATCCGGACGGCCCCAGGAAGCAGACAAATTCACCCTCGTAGACATCCAGGGATACTCTGTTCAGGGCAACGAAATCGCCAAATTTCTTCGTTACGTTATTGATGCGCAAATAGGGCTTTCGCCCATCGATGCCTGCGCCGGCGGTCATTTCTACCACCGCAATCCCCTTGTTCATATTGTTCTTGGAAGAAGCAGAAAGAACAACTTCCTCTTCATGATCGTCCCATCCGTGCCTGGCTGGGACACGGATGGGATTTTGTCATGATCGGTTTTGTTAGGAAACCGCTACTTGGGATCGGACTTGGAATCGAAACGCTTCTGCCACTCGGAAAGAATGCGCTTGCGGTTCTTGGCCGCCCAGGCGAAGTCGTTGTCGATCATCTTGGTGGCGACTTCCTTGGGGAAGTACTTAACTGGTTTGGCCAAGCTGGGGATACCGATAACGGCATAGCCCTCATTATACATCTTGTTGGCCTTTTCAGAGATCGACCAATCGACCAGGGTTTGAGCCGCTTTCAGCTTCTTGGTGCCCTTGATGATGGAGGTCGCTTCCATATCCCAGCCGATGCCCTCGGTAGGAATGACGATATCGAGCGGAGCGCCCTTGGCTTTGGACTTGGCGCCACGGAAAGCGAAGGATACCCCAACGGTAATTTCACCGGCTGCCGCCAGCTTGCAGGGCTTTGAGCCCGAGTGGGTATAGCGGGCAATATTTTCATGAAGGGCATCCATGAACTTCCAACCGCCTTCCTCGCCAAACAACTGCAACCAGCTGGAAACATCCAGGAAACCGGTGCCAGAGGAATTGGGGTTAGGCATGATCACATGGCCCTTATAGGCGGGTTTTGTCAGGTCTTTCCACGAAGTAGGCTTGGGGACGCCATTCTTCTTGCCTTCGACCGTGTTGTAGCAGATGGACGCCACCCAGGCGTCCATGCCCGTCCATGACGGCGGATTTTTCGAATCCCTGAACTTGGGGTCCAGCTTGTCAAGGCCCTTGGGTGCATAGGGCTGTAGCATGTTCTCTTCGCCCAACAGCATCAGGCTGGTCGCGGCGAGGCCCCAGACCACGTCGGCCTTGGGGTTGTTCTTTTCGGCCAGTAACTTGGCAGTGACAATACCAGTGGAATCCCGGACCCATTTGATCTTGATATCCGGATGGTCCTCGTTGAACCGGGCGGCATACTTCTTCAGGTCTTCGGCTTCAACGGCTGTATAAACGGTCAGCGTCTCGGCGAACAACGGGGCGCTGATCCCCGCAGTGAATACACCGACGGCAGTAGCCGCAAGGACCCGCGTAATCGATTTCGGCATTGATTTGATGTGCATGGAAAGAATCTCCATCTCCCTGGTAAACGGTTCTTCAGGTGGCTGATCCACCTGATTTCTCCCTCTTACACCCTCTTGTCTCGGGCTCGGTTGAGCATCAACCGGGCCTTCGGGTGATCGTTCAAGCCCCATAACTCAATGATTTACCTCAAAAAACTACTTTTCCCCCAAAAAATTTGGGGTCAATATCGTAACAGTAGCCTGAGGTGGGACCTTAGGTCCCTTAAGGTCCTATTTTGTGGTGCTTATGTGAAGCATTTATTGCAAAAAAGTTTTCCGGGCCGGGGTTGACGGCGGGGGTGGTCGTGAACAGACTCCTCGCGGTAAAAGAGGTTTATCATCCATGTTGGCCGAGGAACGGCGGGGACTTATCGTCCAAATCCTGGGGGAAAAAGGGTCGGTTTCGGTCGCCGAGCTCTATCGGCGGTTCCACGTATCCCGGGAAACCATCCGCCGCGACATTTCCCGCCTGGCAGCGGAAAACCTTCTAAAAAAGACCCATGGCGGCGCTCTTTCCGTGGAAACGGAAGAGCCCGCCTTTGCTGATCGTATGTCGGTCAACACAAAGGGCAAAAACGCCATCGGCCGCCTTGCGGCTACCCTGGTCCCCGATGGGGCTTCGGTAATTATCGATTCCGGCACCACAACCATTTGCCTCGCCCGTGCGCTGGCCCAAAGGCGCCGGCTCACCGTCTATACCAATGACATCCAGGTGGCTGGCCGCCTGGCCGGGCGCAACGAAAACCGAGTGTTGCTTCTGGGCGGGGAAATGCAGGGCGCCGATGGGGCTACCCTGGGCCGGGACGCCACCGAAATGCTGGCTAACTACTTCGCCGATTTTGTCTTTATCGGGGTCAGCGCCTTGACCAGCGGGGCCCAGTTACTGGACTTTTCCCGCGAAGCGGCAGAGCTTCGAAGTCGCATGCTGGCCCAGGGCCGGACCAAGGTGCTTCTTGCCGATCATACGAAATTCAACCGCCTGGCGCCGGTTCGGGTAGCCCACCTGGACCAGGTTTCCTTCCTGATTACCGACCGCCACCCAAAAGAAGCCTTGAAGGAAGAGCTTGACCGGCTGACGGCGGAAATCATGATTGCTGGCGACGAAAAGACCTGACCGGCTGCCTATTCATCGCTTGGCTATCGTTTGGGCGAGGTCAGCCCTATTGATCGGCGCGGAATGTCCGAAAGACGACCGCCAGCCGGGCTTTCAAGTCTACATTGTAGATCTTGTTGATCTTGTTTTTCTCCCTGGGCCGCCATTCTTCGCTGATCCGGGCCAAGGCATCGGCAAGCATCCAGCGATGGGGATAGCGTTCACCGGCCAGGGACCGGAGCGCCTGGACCTGCCCATCGGTCAACCGGCTTTTCTCTAAGGAATCGATGCCTGTCGCGTCTACGACCATCAAATCCAATTCGGCGGCATCCAGGATGGTGACCAGGTCCTCGTCGCTCAACCCTGTCCGTTCTTTCAGTGCGTCACGGATAGCAATCGCCGTTTCGAACCGCCTGGAATGAAGGTCCCGGAAGTTACCGACCGCCACTCCAAGTTTTTCCATCCGTTCTATCGCCGGTTCGGACAATTCATAGGGTACTGGGCGGTAAACCTTCTGGTCGAAAACGTTTTGAAGGAAAAACAGGCCGACAAAACAAATCAGGCCGGCCAGCAGGGGTGTCATCACCCAGCCGGCGCCGATGCCGCCCAGTACCCGCCATCGGATGCCGCGCCCGCCTTTCAGGATGCCGATGCCGATGATCGCGCCGACCACGGCCTGGGAACTGGACACCGGGACCAGGGGAATGGTGGGCAAACCGTTGGTAGCCAGGAAATGCTCCAGTCCCTTTGAAGCGAACAGGAAGAGCACGATGGAATGGGAAGTCACCACCACCCATGCGGCGATGGGCGACAGGGACAGCAAGCCGCCGCCGACCGTCAGCATCACCCGCTTGGAATAGGTAAATACGCCAACCGCAATGGCGAAGCCACCCAGAAGCATGAGTTGTTGTGTCGAGGTAAAAGTCAGCAGATCTGTGAAGTGGAAATCCGTGAAGGGGGAAGCGGGAATGAACACGCCGACCACGTTGGCGATGTTATTGGCGCCCAGGCTGTATGAACCAAAGGCTCCGGCAAGCAACAAGCCAGCCCGGGTATAAGCGTCGGTGCGAAGCAGGTGGATTTTGGCGTGGCGAAGGAAAACCGCCACCAGCTTAAATAACACGATGGCGATGATGGCGGCCAATATCGGGGAAACAACCCAGGTCGCCAAAATTTTCAAAAGCGACGTGGTGTCGGTCTGCGTCTGGCTGAACAGGTTCCAGCCGATAATGCTACCGACAATGGACTGGGTAGTGGAAACGGGCAGGCCCAGCTTGGTCATCATATAGACCGCCAGGGCGGCGGAAAAGGCAGCCATGAACGACCCCCCAAGGGCGTTCACCGAACCCAGTTTTCCCAGGGTCTCGGTGGTGCCGGCACCGCTGAACACCGCGCCCAGGATGACGAAGACGCCGCAGATCATGGCGGCGGTGGTAAATTGCACCATTCGGGTGCCGACGGCGGTACCGAATACATTGGCGGCGTCGTTGGCGCCCAGTGCCCACCCCAGGAACAAGCCGCTGGTCAGGAAGAAAAGGATAGTGATTTCCATGGAAGAGTCAGACCGTCCGCTTGATGGTATAGATCGCCAGGCGATCCGCTACGTCCTCAGACTTGTCGGCCACGTTGTCGATGTGCTCGACGAAATTGCGGAGCTGGGCTTTTTGGCTCAGCGGAAGGTCCGAGCGAAAAATCGCTTTTTTCAGCTTGGTGCTGACCCGGTCGGCTTCCTTTTCATAGAACATGACCTTGTGGTTGTGGTCGGGAACGGCTTCGATATTGCGGAAGAAAGCGCGGGATGCCAGTACCAGGGATTCCACCGCCTGCACCACCATATCGGTCAAGGCCACATAATCGGCCCGGTAATCTTCCGGGATTACCGGGATTTCAATGGAGAACCCCCATAGCGCGCCTTCCAGGTCGTTGATCACCGAGTCCAGGTTTTCTAGAAGGCCAAGCACGTCGCCGCGGGATTCCGGGATCAGGGTCTGTGTGTAAAGCTGGGTTTCGATGGCCCGGCGAAGGTGGTCGGCGGTACTTTCCAGTTGATTGACCTGATGCAGTTTTTCGTCGAATTCTTCGGTGCAACCGCTTTCCGTATAAATCTGGATAGCTCGCTTGAACAACAGCGATGCCTGGGAAATCTTGTCGAGAAACTGATCGATCTCGGTTTCAAGAGCTTTGGTACGGCGAAAAAGACTAAAACTGCTTGGCATATCCATAATTCATTCCTTCGTCGAAGCGCTAACGCTTCATTCTTTGATTTTTTCCGCCGTCTTTCGCCAGGAAAACCCGGTGGCGAACCACGACGTTTAGCCGACGTTGACCAGTTTCCCGTTCAACTCACAGCCGGCTTCCGCCAGATCGACGAATACGCCGGTAACACTTTCCGGCGTCTTGACCGTCGCCGGGTCTTCACCCGGGAAGGCAATGGGCCGCATGGCTGTTCTTGTCGGGCCCGGATTGATCAGGTTGGCCCTGACACGGGTTTTTCCAATCTCCGCGGCGTAAGTCCGGACCAAGGTTTCAAGGGCGGCCTTGCTTACTGCGTAAGCCCCCCAATAGGGCCAGACGCCCTTGGTCGCCGACGAAGAAACAAATATCGCCCGGCCTGCATCGGACGCCCTGAGCAAAGGGTCAAAGCTGCGGATCAACCGCCAGTTGGCAGTCAAATTAACAGCCATCACCTGATCCCAGGATCTGGGATCGATGTGTGCCACGGGACTCAGGGGCATGAGCAGGCCGGCATTGCCGACCAAGACGTCGAGCCGCTTGAACCGGTCGAACACGGCTGCGCCCATTCTGTCTATACCATCCCCATCGGTCAAGTCCGCTGGAACCAGTGTCGGCCGGCTGCCGGTGGCGTTGCGTATTTCGTCGTCCAGTTCCTCCAGCGCTCCCTGGGTACGTGCAGTCAGGATCAGGTGGGCGCCTTCATCGGCGAACCGGTGGGCCACCGCCCGGCCGATCCCCCGGGATGCGCCGGTAATCAGGGCGATCCGTCCGTCCAAACGACCGCTGCCGACGGTCAAGGTTATTGCCGCTCGGCCAGCAGCGAAAGCTGCAGGGGGATGGGACCGTCCTCCTTGTCGGTCAACCGGATGGAGTATTCGCCGGTGAAGCAGGCGTCGCAATACTGGGGGCAATTCGCGTTGCGGCCGGTTTTCTGGACGGCGCGATACAGCCCTTCGGTAGAAATGAACGCCAGTGAATCGACGCCAATCAATCGGGTCATGCCCTCTACGTCCAGGTGGGCGCCCAGCAACTCTTCCCGGTCCGGGGTATCTATGCCGTAAAAACAGGAATCCGTGATGGGCGGGCTTGAAATACGCATGTGAACTTCACTGGCGCCGGCGTTACGCACCATTTCGACGATCTTTACCGATGTGGTTCCGCGAACGATAGAATCATCTACCAGAATAACCCGCTTGCCGCGCAAATGCCCAATGTTGGCGTTGTGCTTCAGTTTTACCCCGAAGTGGCGGATCTGATCCGTTGGTTCGATGAATGTGCGGCCCACGTAGTGGTTGCGGATGATGCCCAGTTCGAAGGGAATTCCGGATTGTTCGGCATATCCCAGGGCTGCGGGCACGCCGGAATCGGGAACCGGGACCACCATATCGCAATCGATATGGCTTTCCCGGGCCAACTCGGCGCCGATACGCTTGCGTACGTTATAGACGTTTTTGCCTTCGATGGTGCTGTCGGGGCGGGCAAAATAGATGTATTCAAAAATACAGAATTTGGAGTCCAGTTTTGGGAAGGGATAGATGCTGCGCAGGCCATCTCTGTCGATAACGACCATCTCGCCCGGCTCCACATCGCGGACAAACTCCGCGCCGATGATGTCCAGGGCGCAGGTTTCCGAGGCCAGGATGTGGGCTTCACCCATTTTTCCCAAAACCAGGGGGCGCACCCCGTGAGGATCCCGTACGCCAATTAGTTTTTCGTGGGTCATGGCGACCAGGGAATAGGCGCCGTCCGTCTGCTTTAAGGCGTCGATCATGCGTTCGACCACGATACTGCGGTGGCTTAGCGCGATCAGGTGGATGATGGTTTCGGTATCGCTGGTCGATTGGAAGATGCAGCCCCGTTTGACCAGCATTTTCCGGGTGCCGTAAGCATTGGTCAGGTTGCCGTTGTGGGCGATGGCCAAGCCGCCGAAACTGAAATCGGCAAACAGCGGTTGAACGTTGCGCAGCACCGTATCGCCGGTGGTGGAATACCGGTTGTGTCCCAGGGCCATGGTTCCGGGAAGGCGGCTGATGATTTCCTTGGAACTGAAATTGTCGCCGACCAGGCCCAGAGCCCGGTGACTGTTGAACTGGACGCCGTCATACGAGACGATACCCGCTGCTTCCTGCCCCCGGTGTTGAAGGGCATGCAGGCCCAGCGCCACGTGGGCGGCGGATTCCGGATGACCGAAGATACCGAAGACGCCGCATTCCTCATGGGGGTGGTCATCATCGGCCGGCGGCATGTGGGCATAATCCTTTTTTTGCGCCATGGCTTCCAAATTCCGGTCAGTTGTTGCCTTCGATCAACCGTTGCATTTCTTCGCGCTCCCTCTTGGTGTACCCATTGGGTTGATCGCCGGTATCGTTTTTAGGCGTGGGACTGATCAGGTTGCGGAGAATTTTCTGCCCTTCCATCAATTCCTCCGCCTTTGAGCGGATATTAAACGAAGCCTTGGGTGTGCCGTTTCCAGCCGGCACCATGGAGGCCAGCAGGGCGGCTCCGGTTTCGATCAGCGGCATGCTGCGGGCCGACCTGATCCAGGCCAGCGGGTCGGGCGGCAGATCGTTTTCGTCCGCCGCGTCAGCGGTGTCCTGACTTGCCGTTTGCTGACTTGGCGCCTGCGCCTGGCCATCCTTGGGGTCCGGCGGCGTTACCAAAATCCATTCGGCGGCGACGAAGACCAAACTGACCAGTACGGCGCCCCGTGCCAGGCCGAAAAGAAATCCCAGCGCCCGGTCAAGGGCGTTGAGGGAACTGTCCTTAACCCGCCGTGCGATGGCGCCGGTCAGCAGCGACAACACCAGCAGGGTGATGAGGAAAACGAACGCCCCGGCGGCGACATCGGCGATCAGTTTCATCTCGATCAAATCCCGGGCGTGGGGTTTGACATAGGGCAGGCCGTAGATGGCGGCGAAAATGGCGCCCACCCAGCCGATCACCGACAGGATCTCGTGCACGAACCCTCGGGCGAAGGCAAAGAAGGCCGAAACCAGCAATACCACGGCGACGCCAAGATCAACGATGTGGATGGGAAGGTTATCCATTCTGGGCTTTCTTGCCATTTTGGGCTTTTTTTGGAGGCCGCGGGTTCATGCTGTATTGCCTGGTCTCGGTTTTCCTGACTTCATTTGCGGAGGCATCGAACAAGTTCAATAAATCAGCTACGTGGCGGATCCCGCCAATATCCATACCCATGTCGGCGGCTTCCTTGGCCCGGCTGCCGGGCACCAAGGCATTGGTGAATCCCAACTTTTTCGCTTCCTTCAGCCTGGCATCCCCGAGACCCACGGCCCGTACTTCGCCGGCCAGGCCGATCTCGCCGAAGATTACGGTCTCGCCCGGCACGGGCACGCCACTGACCGATGAAACCACCGCCGCCGCCACCGCCAAATCTGCCGCCGGTTCCGTGATCCGCAGCCCGCCGGCGATGTTTAGGTATACGTCGCTGCCCGCCAGCGCAAGGCCGGATCGGGCTTCCAGCACCGCCAGCACCATCGACAGCCGGGCCTGGTCCCAGCCGACCACGGCGCGACGCGGCGTACCAAGGGGGGAGGGGGCGACAAGGGCTTGAATTTCCACCAGAACCGGGCGGGTTCCCTCCATGCCGGCGAAAACGGCAGCGCCGGTGGCGTCCTCCTCCCGGTCGGCCAGGAACAGGGCCGAGGGATTGGGCACCTGGGACAAACCGCCGCCGGTCATCTCGAAAACGCCGATTTCGTCCGTTGGCCCATAGCGGTTCTTGACCGAACGCAGAATCCGGAATTGGTGGCTGCGCTCGCCCTCGAAATAGAGCAC
The DNA here is from genome assembly GCA_024278615.1 of Alphaproteobacteria bacterium. GTDB lineage: Bacteria > Pseudomonadota > Alphaproteobacteria > Rhodospirillales > 2-02-FULL-58-16 > JAJRSS01. The sequence goes on along the minus strand of JAJRSS010000006.1, from coordinate 19,993 downwards.
CGTGTCGACCATGTGCTCCAGCACCCGGGGGCCGGCGATCACCCCTTCCTTGGTCACGTGGCCGACCAGAAACAGGCAGAAACCCCGCCGCTTGGCCAGCCGGATCAGTTCCTGGGCCGAGGCGCGCACCTGGGATACGGTACCCGGCACCGATTCAAGGGTATCCACGAACATGGTCTGAATGGAATCGATAACCACCACGTCCGGCCCGCCGGTTCCACCCAGGGAAGCGGCGATATCGCGCACCGAGGTCGCCGTCGCCAGACGCACGGGCGCCTTGGTCAGGTCCAGCCGTTCGGCCCGCAGCCGTAACTGGTCTATGGATTCCTCGCCCGAGATATAGGCGACGCCGGCGTCATCACCGGATTTATTGGCCAGCGCCGCAGCCACTTGCAACAGCAAGGTCGATTTACCTATTCCCGGGTCGCCGCCGACCAGAATGGCGGACCCGGGCACCAGCCCGCCGCCGGTAACCCGGTCGAACTCTTCAATGCCGGTAATCCGCCTGGGCTGGCGCGCCGTGGTCCCTTCCAGGCCGACGAATTCCACCTTACGCCCGCGCCTGGCACCCAGCCCCTTGGGTGTCGCTTCCGGTTTGGCTTCTTCCGTCAGGGTGTTCCAGCCGCCGCAGGCGTCGCACCGGCCGCTCCACTTGGCCACCGACGCCCCGCATTCCTGACAAACATAAACATTGGAGTCGCGGGCCATGTCTGTGTCCCTTCAGGACGGCTATCTTCCTTTACCGGTCATTGGCCGGGACCGGTGCCAAATGCGCGCGCAAATGCGTTGTTTACTATTTTCGGGTCGAACTGCCGTGGATCGAAGCTTCCTCCAATCCACTCCAGCAAGAAATCGTGTTCCGGATGGTCCGGATCTTCAATCGCTTCAAGGAAGTTCATGAAGATTGATGCTCCATTGAACCAACAACCACCGCCAAATAGGAGGATCGCTGTCCACGATCGCGATTTTCACCTGATAAACTTCATTTTTGGACACCAGGATTCCCTCCCGAAAAACCATGTTGACGGGGCAAAAAGTCTCTCATGCCCGCACCGCCATTTTTATGGGGCCTTCGGCGCGGCCGTTGATGAATTGCTCCACGTACAGGTTGCCGGAAGAATCGATGTTTTCCGTCGGCCCGGCCCAGATGATCTTGCCTTCGTACAGCATGGCGATACGGTTGGCGATCTTGCGGGCGCTGGCCATGTCGTGAGTGATCGAAAGGGCGGTGGCGCCCATCTGGCGGGTGGTCTTGACGATCAGGTCGTTGATGACGTCGGCCATGATCGGGTCCAGCCCGGTGGTCGGCTCGTCGAAGAAAATAATCTCCGGGTCCGAGGCGATGGCCCGGGCCAGGCCGACCCGCTTCTGCATACCGCCGGAAAGTTCCGCCGGCGACAGGTCGCCCACTTCGCCGCCCAGGCCCACCTGGGCCAGCTTGCTGATGGCAATCTCCCTGGCTTCCAGGCGGGTCACCTTTTTTTCCGCCAGCAGCCCGAAGGCGACGTTTTCCCACACCGGCAGGCTGTCGAACAGGGCGCCGCCCTGGAACAGCATGCCGAACTTGCGGTTGATCTCTTCCCGGGCGGCGGCGGACATGCCGACCACTTCCTCGCCATCCACCTGGATACTGCCCTTGTCGGGTTGCAGCAAGCCCAGGATGCACTTCAACATTACCGATTTACCGGTACCCGAGCCGCCGATGACAACCACGGATTCGCTCACGCCTACGTCCAGGTCCAGGCCGTCCAGCACGATCTTGGACCCGAACCGCTTATGCACTCCGCGCAAGCGGATCTTAAGCCGGCTATTATCGGGTTTCGGTTCGGTCATTTGGCGAAGAACATTTCCGTCAGAATGTAGTAGAAGCAGAGGATCAGAATGGAGGCGGAAACCACCGCGTTCGTGGTCGCGGTGCCGACCCCCTGGGCGCCGCCCTTGGAATTGTAGCCATGATAGCACCCCATCAGGGTGACGATGAAGCCGAACACCGCCGCTTTGACCAGGCCCGAATTGACATCTTCGGCTTGCAGGAAGTCATAGGTGCTCTGGATGTAGTTGGCGGGATTGAAGCCCAGCTTGTAAACGGCCACCACATAGCCTCCGAAGACGCCGATGATATCGGCGATGAATACCAGAAAGGGAAACATCGTCACCCCGGCGATCAGGCGGGGGGTGACCAGGTATTTCATGGGATTGGTGGAAAGGGTGGTTAGGGCGTCGATCTGTTCGGTCACCCGCATGGTGCCGATTTCCGCCGCCAGGGAGGCGCCGATTCGGCCCGCCACCATCAACCCGGCCAGCACCGGCCCCAGTTCACGGGTAATGGAGATGACCACTACATTGGCGATAACGCCTTCGGCGGAAAAACGGGCGAACCCGGTATAACTTTGCAGGGCCAGGACCATGCCGGCGAAGATGGCGGTCAGCCCCACCACCGGCAGGGAGAAATATCCGATATCCAGCATATGGCGCAGGATCATGCGCGGGTAGAAGGGCGGCCTGACGCATTGGGAGACGGCATCGGCCGTGAACAGGATCAGCCGTCCGGCGGTGCCCAAAAAGGCCAGGAACACGCGGCCGATGAGGCGAAGAAACCTCATCAGGCGCGACCTGCCTGGCTGCTGGAATATACCCGGTGATACCGGTGGCCGAGGCTGGTCAGGATTTCATAACCGATGGTGCCGCCTTCTTTCGCTATGGTGTCGATGGGGTTGTGAGGGCCGATCACATCAACCAAGGTGCCGGGCCGGGTTCCGCTTTCGGGAGCACCGGAGACGTCAACAGTAATCAAGTCCATTGAAACCCGCCCCACAACCGGCGCCCGAATATCACCCACGTAAACACATCCGGAATCGCTAAACGACCGCAGATAACCATCGGCGTATCCCACCGCCACGGTCGCGATTCGCGTCGGCTGGGCGAAGCGATGAATCGCACCATAGCCAACGGTCTGGGGCGAGTCAACGTCACGCACTTGCAGGATTCTACCTTGCAGGTGAACCACTTGCGCCATGGGATTGGGGATGCCCGGCACCGGTCCGACACCGTACAGGGCGGCCCCCGGGCGGGCCAGATCGAAATGATATTCGGGTCCGAGAAAGATACCCGACGAATTGGCAAGGGATGCCTTTGCCCCGGCGGCGATTCGGGTGCGGGCCCTGGTAAACGATTCCAGTTGCCGCCGGTTTAGGGAATGGCCCGGTTCGTCGGCGCACGCCAGGTGGCTTATCATATTGGCAACCGCCAGGCCATCCAGCCGGGACGGATCATCGGCCAGGACATCCAGTTCGCCGGGAGGCAGACCCAGACGGGACATGCCCGTGTCGATTTGAAGGTTGGCGGGCAGCCGGTGGTCCTGGCGGCGGCAGAACGCCGCCCAGGTATCCACGTCGCCAAGGGAATTGAGCGTTGGCACCAATCCGTATTCTTCAAAGGTGTCCTCGTTGCCGGCAAGCGGTCCGGCAAGGACATGGATTTCAGCTTTCGGCAGCACGCCACGCAGGGAAACACCTTCACCGGTAAGGGCGACAAAAAAAACCCGGCACCCCGCTGATTCAAGGGCCGGCCCGACCACGGCGGCGCCAAGGCCATAGGCGTCGGCTTTGATCACGGCGGCGCATTTTGCGCCACTTGCCGCGCATTTGCCGTTCAGCAGCCGGTAGTTGCCGGCGATGGCGTCTAGGTCGATAGTCAGGATGCCGCCGGCATGATCCGCGTTGGTCATGGCCGCCGGTCACTCCCGCGGGGTGTGGGTTTGGTCCAGGTTGCCAAAGCGGGTGTAGGCGCCCTGGAACGCCAGGGCCACGTCGCCAATCGGGCCGTGGCGCTGCTTGGCGATGAGAATTTCCGCCATGTTCTTCTTGTCATCCAGGCGGCGTTCCCACCGATTCATCGTTTCTTGGAAGTGATCATCCTTCTCGTCCGCCCTTTGGGCCGGGCGGTCCCGTTCCAGGTAATATTCCTCGCGAAAGATGAACGCGACCACGTCCGCATCCTGTTCGATGGACCCGGATTCCCGCAAGTCCGACAATTGGGGCCGCTTGTTTTCCCGCTGCTCCACGGCCCGGGAAAGCTGTGACAGGGCCAGCACCGGCAGGTCAAGCTCCTTGGCAAGGGTCTTCAGGCCCCGTGTAATTGCGGACACCTCCTGTACCCGCCCATCATTGCGGGAACTCGACGCGCCGGAAATCAGCTGCAGGTAGTCAACGATAATCAGGCCAAGGCCGTGCTGCCGCTTCAGCCGCCGGGCGCGGGTGCGAAGGGCGCTGACGGTCAGCGCGGGCGTGTCGTCGATGAAGAACGGTATCTGATGCAGGTTCTGGCTGGTGATGACCAGCGTATTAAATTGATCATTGGACAATTCACCCTTGCGCATACGGTCGGAAGAAATATTGGACTGCTCCGAAATAATGCGGCTGGCCAACTGCTCCGATGACATTTCCAGGGAGAAAAAACCGACTACCGCGCCTTACTTGCCATTGGTCGAGTTGTGGGAATAGGCGGCGTTGAAAGCGATATTGGTGGCCAGGGCCGTTTTTCCCATGCCCGGGCGTCCAGCCAGGATAATCAGGTCCGAAGGATGCAGACCGCCCAACATTCGGTCCAGGTCGGTCAGGCCGGTGGTCACCCCGGCCAGGGCGCCTTCCCGCCGATGGGCCGCCTCGGCCATGTTGATTGCGTTGAGCACGGAGGCCTTGAAGGGCTGGAAGCCACCCTCGTAATCCCCTTCCGTGGCCAGGTCGTACAGGCATTGCTCGGCGTATTCGATCTGGTCGGTGGCGGTAGAATCCACTTCGCCCCCGTAGGCCTGGTTGACCACGTCCTCGCCCAGGGCGATGAGCTGCCGCTTCAGGTGCAAATCGTAAATGATGCGGCCGTATTCGCCGGCGTTGATGGTACCGACAGCGCTGGACGCCAGTTCGGCCAGATAGGCCGGGCCGCCAATATCCGAAAGGCTTTCGTTCTGTTCGAAGAAACCCTTCAGGGTTACCGGGTCGGCGATCTGTCCGCGCTCGATCAGTTTGGCGCAGGCCTCGAAAACACTGGCATGCTGTCCAAGGACGAAATGTTCCGGGCGCAGGAATTCGGATACCCGTTCATAGGCCCGGTTGTTGACGAAGATGGCCCCCAAAAGCGCCTTCTCCGCCTCCACGTTGTGAGGTGGGGTACGAAAGGCGGGGGCGTGAATTTCAGCGGTCGCCGCCTGGGCTTCCGCGGTGGGTGTGGTTGTCAGTGTCGGTGCCATGCGGAAACCTACCGTGTTGTAGGTCCGGTGTAAGCGCCATTCAATTCACAGGCCTGTGTAACCTCGGGACAAAAACACCGGTCCCTTCAGGACTGTGGATATGAGGATAAGTCGAGCCCGCCTCAGGCTGCCCGATTCTCCGCCTGTTCCGAATCCCGGACCTTTTGCTGCTCGGCCTTTTCGATGTAGCTCCGGGTTTGCGGCACCACGTCCACCTGTTTGGCCATTTGGATCTGGAAGACTACACTATCAAGGCGGCGGAAGGAAATTTCCGACGCCGCCATGTAATACTCCCACATGCGGCAAAAACGCTCGTCGTAAAGGCCGGCTGCCTTTTTGCGGTTGGCCATGAACCGGCGGCGCCAGTGGCGCAGGGTCTGGGCGTAATGGAGGCGCAGGACCTCGACGTCGGTGGTTGCCAGTCTGGCTTTTTCGGTGTGCGGGAGGATTTCCGACAGGGCGGGACAGTAACCGCCGGGGAAGATGTACTTTCGAATCCACGGGTCGGTCACGCTGGGGCCGTCGGCCCTGCCTATGGTGTGCAACAGGGCGACGCCGTCGTCCTTCAGCAGTTCCGTTAACTTGCCGAAATACTGCCCATAGTGATCGACACCCACATGCTCGAACATGCCGACGGAAACAATTCGGTCAAAACTTCCCGTCTGTTCCCGGTAGTCCCTGAGATGAAAGCTGACTCTGCCGTCCAGGCCTTCTTTCCGGGCTCTACTTTGGCTGAATTCCAGTTGCTCCCGGGACAGGGTAATTCCGGTTACCTCGGCGCCCCATTTCCGCGCCAGGTACAGAGCCATCCCCCCCCAGCCGGAGCCAATATCCAGAACCTTCATCCCCGGCTGCAGTAGCAATTTGGCGGCGATATGCCTTTTCTTGGCCAATTGGGCCGTTTCCAGGTCTTCATCTCCCCGCTCGAAATAGGCGCAGGAATACTGCCGGTCGGAATCCAGGAACAGGCCGTACAGGTCGCTGGACAAGTCATAGTGAAGGGCCGCATTAGCCGCCGCCTGCTTTACCGGATTGAATTGGTAAAGACGCCTGAACGCCTGGTCCATGCGGGTCAGAAGTTTGACGAGGGGATGCCAATCGTTTGCCGCTAGGTTAAGGCACAAAAGGTCAAGCAGGTCATAGAGGCTGGCGTCCTCCACTGTCAGGAGGCCGTCCATGTAGGCTTCGCCCAAATAAAGTTGCGGGTTAAGCGCCAGTTTCCAGCGCAAATTCGATTCATGAAGCCGAACAGTAACCGTCGGGCCTGCCGCACCTTCAAAAACTTCGGTTTTGCCGACCGAATCAATAACGGTCAGCCGACCCATCTTTATGAGATGGGTCATGGTTGCCGTTAACAACATATCATCCCCCTGCCTTCAGAGTAGAGGTGGTCTGCTGCTGGTTTTGGCCAGGTTTTTTGTTATGTATCCACTCGCTTCATTAAACCCAAGGTTAGTATACCAAAAAAGAGCGGTTAAAAAAAGATGGCGGGGAAAGGACCGGTGAATCCACGACAAAACGGTGCGCTGTCGATACCGGCGCACCGCAATTGAGACTTTTTACAGGGTTTTAAGAAGGAGCCGCTCGGTTAACCTTCTTTACCGCCTCCAGTTGCACCTTCCTCCGCCGGTATTCCCCCGGCAGCTACCTTCGCAGGGTCCTTTTCTGGGATTTCGGCGAGGTCTTGAGGGACTTCAACACCCTCGTCCAGCAGTTCGGCGATTTCGGGCGCCGCATCGCCGGTTTCCGCAGCCTGAGTCTCTTCCACTTCATCCTGGCCGACAATAGCCTTGCCCGTTTTGGCCTGGGTCAGGGCTTCGTCTTCCGAGCGGGCAATGTTGACCGCGACAGGCACCGAAATCTCAGGGTGAAGGTCCACCCTTACCGTAAAAAGTCCCAGGGACTTGATTGGGTGTTCAAGCCGGATTTGGCGCCGGTCTACGGTAAATCCGGCTTCGGTGACTTTTTCCGCGATGTCGCGGGCGTTGACCGATCCATAGAGTTGGCCCGCATCACCGGCCTGGCGGATCAGGATGACGGTGACACCGTCCAGCTTCTTACCGACGGCTTCCGCATCGTTGCGGCGTACCAGATTGGATGCCTCCAGTTGCGCCTTCTTCTCCTCGAAGGAGCGGCGGTTTTCGGCGGTCGCCCTCATGGCCTTGTTTTGCGGCAACAGGAAATTGCGCGCATACCCGGTCTTGACAGTGACGATATCGCCCATCTGACCCAGTTTCTCAATTCTCTCCATCAGGATAACTTCCATCACTGGTCCTCCTGGTCTTTACCCGGCGCGGTCAAGCGCCGGCGTATTCCGACCCATTGTTCAATCAAGCCAACGCCGGCAACGACGAAAAGTACGCCGCTGGACAGCACCAGCACCACATACAAGACTGCGAGAAGCATTCCCGCCATGGGCAAACGACGAACCATGGCATGCGCTACCGCAAGCCCCAAAAGAAAAAACGGCATGGCGAAAATTATCACCAGATTCCGGCCCAGATATTCCAGTTGACCAAACCCCGCCAAAGACCCCACCAGGGCCAGCGCGGCGGCGCCGACCAGAAACCAGGATATCCAATCGGGCAACACCAATTTCGAATAAGACGGCGGTGGCCGAAGGTTTCTCTCCATGCGCACCAGCAGGCCCTGTGCGAGAGCGCCGTTCAATACTGTCACCAAGGTCCACACCAGACCGACGCCCCCGGGGATAACAGGCGTCAGCATGGAAACGATCGCTGCCTGGTTCCCTTCCTGCAATTGGGGCCACATGACCGCAACGGTATTGCCTAGACTCCGCGAGACAACCGTCTCCATTCCCCCATCGCCGCCAAAAAACATAGCCGCCAACACAAGCATGACGCCGCTGAATACCGTCAGCAGGGAAAGAATGGAGCCGGGAGGATACCAGTGGATTTACCCTCCGGAGCCGGTTTGGTTGAGCAAGGCCTGACGTACGGTGATGCAAACGGGAATGACGCTGATCACAAGGTATACGCCCGCTGCATTCGGCCCCCCGATGAAGACGGAAACCAGGGTTCCCGCCGCGCACGCCACCAAGGCCGCCCGCAGGCCCAGGGCAAGCCCGGCCAGCAACAGGGGCAACGGCGCCAGATAGGCGAAAACGAGACCACCCAGGGATCCGGTAAGAATAACCAGGGAGGCGGCCGCGCTCAGACAGCCGCCGCAAATGGCGATCACGGTATCCCTGGACATCCAATTCTCCCGGGAACATCAGTGTTAATCCGTACGTTCAGCAGGCTGAATCAGTCGACCACATAAGGCAGCAGGGCAAGGAACCGGGCCCTTTTAATAGCCTTCGCCAGTTCGCGCTGTTTCTTGTTGGAAACGGCGGTGATCCGGCTGGGTACGATCTTGCCACGCTCAGAGATATACCGCTGAAGGAGTCGTGTATCCTTGAAGTCGATCTTGGGCGCATTTGTTCCCGTAAAAGGGCAGGTTTTGCGGCGCCTGAAAAATGGCCGCCGGCCTCCTCCCGCACCTCCGCCTCCGCCGCCTCCGCCGCCTCCGCGCCGTCCTTCCGCCGGGCTCATTTGTCGTCTCCTTCTGATTTTTCGGTGCTTTCCGCATTTGAGCTTTCGGTTGGCTCGCTTTTTGCTTTGGCATTTTCGGTTGGGGCGCTCTCACTGGAAGCTTTAACCGGCGCCTTGCCTTCGTCCCTGGGGGCGTAACTACGCTTGGGGCGATCATCCCTGCCGGCGCCCCGTTGCATTATGATCGATGGATTGTCATCCAGTTCATCCAAGCGAATCGTCAGGTATCGCAGGATGTCTTCATTGATGCGCATCAGCCGTTCCATTTCGGAAACTGCGGCGCTGGGCGCGTCCATATTGAAAAGGATGTAGTGGCCTTTGCGGTTTTTCTTGATCCGGTAAGCGAGGGACCGGATACCCCAGTTTTCCCGCTTGGTGATCTTGCCACCGTTGTCTTCGATGGCCTTGGAAAAATCGTCGGCCAAGGCATCCGCTTGGGCGCCCGTGATGTCTTGGCGTGCGATAAACACGCTTTCGTAAAAAGGCATAGCCTTCTCCCTTTGGCTTTTCTCAATCCGGCCGGGACCGCCCCGTATCGGACATAGCCGGGTTTTTAGGCCCGGCAGAGAGAGTGAAGCGCGGGACTATACACGGATTACGGCCCTGTGCAAGCCGCTCCTGGGACGGATTCAGCACTTGTTGGCATACCAGGAAAGACGGGCGCCAGCGCCCTTGACCTGCAAATAAAGACGGGCGCCAGCGCCCTTGACAGGGGCGGGCCAGGGGTTATCACTTTCCTCCCGCCTCGTTCGCTGTTCCGTGATTCAGAAAAGGCCTGCTTTGCCATGATACGCGCCTTTGTTTTCCCTGGTCAGGGCTCCCAGGCCGTCGGTATGGGCCACGAACTGGCCCAGGTATTTCCCTCCGCCCGGCAGGTTCTGGATGAAGTGGACGATGCTCTCGGCCAGTTCCTGTCCCGGCTCATGTTCAAGGGGCCAGAGGACGAACTGACCCTGACCGAAAATGCCCAGCCTGCCCTCATGGCCGTCAGTCTGGCGGTTATGGCGGTGCTCCGGGAAGAGGGCGGCTTGGACCTGGCCACGGCGGTTAGCTATGTGGCAGGCCATTCCCTTGGCGAATATTCGGCCCTGGCCGCCGCCGGCGCTTTTGACGTGGCCAACGTGGCCCGCCTGCTCAGGGAGCGGGGCAGGGCCATGCAGAAGGCGGTGCCGGTGGGCGAAGGGGCCATGGCCGCCCTCTTGGGCCTGGAATTGGAAGATGTTTTCGTTATTGCCCGGCAAGCCGCCGAAGCCGGTGGAGAGGACGATGTCTGTGCCGCCGCCAACGACAACGCTCCCGGCCAGGTGGTAGTCAGCGGTACCCGGTCGGCGGTACAGCGGGCCATGGAACTGGCCAAGGAAAAAGGCGCCCGCCGGGCTATCCTGCTGCCCGTCAGTGCGCCCTTTCATTGCCTGCTCATGGCGCCGGCGGCGGAGGCCATGGAGGCTGCCCTGGCTGGAATCGCTCCCCGACCGCTGGCGGTGCCCCTGATCGCCAATGTTACCGCCCAGCCCGTCGATGACCCCGCGGCCTTACGTCCCTTGCTGGTGGCCCAGGTAACGGGCTTGGTGCGGTGGCGGGAAAGCGTGCTGACCATGAAAGAACTTGGCGTCGATACGATCGTCGAGATCGGCGCCGGCAAGGTGCTTAGCGGGCTGATCCGCCGCATTGACCGGGATCTGACCGGTATGGCGGTGGGTTCGCCCGAAGAGGTCGAGGGGTTTCTCAAAACCCTTTGATCGCCATGCGGAAAGCCTGAAAGGGCCAGAGGGAGAATATATTCATGTTCGATTTGAAGGGTAAAACGGCCCTGATTACCGGTGCTTCGGGCGCCATCGGCGGCGCCATCGCAGGTGTGTTTCACGGCGCCGGAGCCAATGTGGTCCTGTCGGGCACCCGCATCCAGGTCCTGGAAGCCCTGGCCAATGAACTGGACAAGGATGGCGGGGGCCGCGCCCATGGGGTTCCCGCCGACCTGTCCAAAGCAGATTTCGCCGCCCGGCTGGTGGCTGACGCCGAAGCGGCCCTTGGCGGCAGCATTGACATCCTGGTCAACAACGCAGGCCTGACCAGGGACAATCTGGCCCTCCGGATCAAGGACCAGGACTGGCAGACGGTGCTCGACGTCAATCTGACGGCGGCTTTCAAGCTGTCCCGCGCCTGTCTGAGGGGGATGATGAAAAAACGGTGGGGGCGGCTGATCGGGATTGCCTCGGTGGTTGGCGTGACCGGCAATGCGGGTCAGGCCAACTACGCCGCCAGCAAGGCGGGGTTGATCGGCCTGACCAAGTCTCTGGCCCAGGAAGTGGCTACCCGGGGCATTACCGGCAACTGCATCGCCCCCGGATTTATCGAATCCCCCATGACCGACGACCTGACCCGGGACCAGATGGACCGGCTTTTGGCCGCCATCCCCAGTGGCCGGTTCGGAACCGCCGCCGATGTGGGCGCCGCGGCCCTTTATCTGGCCAGCGACGAGGCTTCCTACGTGACCGGCCAAACCCTTCACGTGAATGGCGGCATGACCATGATTTGAGGAGGAATTCTCCGGCTGGAAGGGTGTCTTGGCCGCTGGTCAAGGCTGAAAAAGTGTGTTAGGAAACTTGCCCTTCGCCGCCTATTGGGCGGCTTGCGCGGTTGCCCGGTGACCGGTCATGATTTGAATTGTGTCTTGCGGCAGCCCGGTTAACCTTTTGGAATGCCAACTTCGAATTGAGGATCTGGAATATGAGTGACGTCGCCGAGCGGGTGAAGAAAATTGTTATAGAGCATCTTGGCGTCGAGGAGTCTAAAGTGGTGGAAAACGCCAGCTTCATTGATGATCTGGGCGCTGACAGTCTGGACACAGTTGAACTGGTCATGGCTTTTGAAGAAGCCTTCGGGTGTGAAATTCCCGATGATGCGGCTGAAAAAATCCTGACAATCAAAGACGCTGTCGATTACATTAGTTCCCATGTGAGCTAGGCGACATCCGGCGGATGGCGCTGTTTGTTTACCCGCCCGATTGCCCTTCAAGCGGTTCAACCGGATTATTGCGTCATTTCTGATTCACCTGACACCATGAAACGAATTGTCATCACCGGTATGGGTATGGTCACCCCGCTGGGTTCCGGCGTTGAAACCAGTTGGAACCACCTGATGGAATCGAAGTCAGGGATCAGGGCCATTCAATCCTTCGATGTTTCGGACCTGACGGCGAAAATCGGTGGTCAGGTGCCTGGGGGGGAAACCGCCCATGGGTTGTTCAATGCCGATGACTGGGTTACGCCCAGGGAACAACGGCGCATGGATACATTTATTCTCTATGGATTGGTCGCGGCCATTCAAGCGGTTGAGGATTCAGGCTGGAAACCCGAGGATGAGGAGACCCGCTGTCGTACCGGTGTGCTGATCGGTTCAGGGATCGGCGGTTTATCGGAAATTTCCCGCGCCGCCGTGCTGGTTGATAATGGCAAATCACGCAAGGTCAGTCCCTTTTTCATTCCCGCCAGCCTGATCAATCTGGTTTCGGGACACGTTTCCATCAAGTACGGATTCAAGGGCCCTAACCACGCGGTGGTGACCGCCTGTTCTTCCGGCGCCCACGCCATCGGCGATGCCGCCCGCATGATCATGTGGGGGGACGCGGACGTGATGGTCGCCGGCGGCACCGAAGCGGCCATCTGCCGTTTGGGGATGACCGGATTCGCGCAAGCCCGGGCCCTGTCCACCAAGTACAACGACACACCGGAAAAGGCTTCCCGGCCGTTGGACAAAGATCGGGACGGGTTTGTCATGGGCGATGGCGCCGGCATCGTGGTGCTGGAAGAACTGGAACATGCCAGGAAACGTGGTGCAAAAATCTATGCCGAAGTAGTGGGTTATGGCATGTCCGGCGACGCCAACCACATTACGGCTCCGGCGGCCGATGGTAACGGCGCCTACCGGTGCATGCGGGCGGCGCTGAAGCGGGCCGAACTTAATCCTGAGGATATTGACTACGTTAACGCCCATGGCACTTCCACGCCTTTGGGGGATGAAATCGAGCTTGGAGCGGTGAAGCGGGTCTTCGGTGACTCCGTCTACAAGCTCTCCATGTCGTCCACCAAATCGGCGATTGGCCACCTTTTGGGGGCGGCCGGCGCCGTGGAATCCATTTTTTCCATACTGGCTATTCGTAACGGCGTGGTGCCGCCAACCCTGAACCTGGATAACCCTTCGGAAGGGTGTGATATCGACCTGGTTCCCCACCAGCCCAAGGAACGCAAGGTCCGGGCAGCCCTTTCCAATTCCTTTGGGTTTGGCGGAACCAACGCATCGCTCGTTTTTAAAGCGGTTTAACCCCCATGGCGCGTCTTGCCGTCCGCGCGTTCTACGTTCTTACCTTTTTGACCGTTATCGCCGGAGGTATCGCCCTCTGGGGCTATGCCCAGTACGCCCGTCCCGGCCCCCTCAAGGTACCGGCCACGATCATCATCCCCAAGGGCGCCGGGGTTGACGGCATCGCCAATATCCTGGCCGACGAAGGCGTCATCGCCGACCCTCGTGTCTTTCGCCTGGGCGCCCGGATTACCGGTGCCGGAAAGACCCTGCGGGCCGGTGAATATATTTTCCCGGCGCTTATCAGTCCCCGTGAAGTTATCCGTTACTTGCAGATCGGCAGCACGGTGGTCCGCCGCTTGACCGTGGCGGAGGGCCTGCCGGTGTCGAAGGTTATTGCCCAGTTGAAAGCCACCGACGGATTGATCGGCGATTCCGGCCCCATGCCCCGGGAGGGATCCTTGTTGCCCGAGACCTACTATTTTTCTTACGGCGACGAGCGCAAGGCGGTGATCGCCCGTATGGCGGGAGCCATGGAGGAAACCGTTCAGGAGTTGTGGAAATTGCGGGCCAAGGACCTGCCCCTCAAGACGCCCCTCGAAGTTATTATCCTTGCTTCCGTCGTCGAAAAAGAAACCTCCCTGCCCGAAGAACGGGGCCGCATCGCGGCGGTATTCCTGAACCGCCTGAAGAAGGGGATGCGGTTGCAATCGGACCCCACGGTAGCCTATGGGCTGACCGGCGGCATGGGGAATTTCGACCGGCCGCTGACCCGGGCCGACCTCAGAATACCGACGCCTTACAATACCTATCTCATCAACGGGCTGCCCCCCGGACCGATCAGCAATCCAGGCCGGGCTTCCCTCGCGGCGGTTCTCCAGCCCACCTTTACTGACGAGCTGTATTTTGTCGCCGACGGCACAGGCGGCCACGTTTTTTCCCGTACCCTGGCGGAGCACAACCGAAACGTCGCCAAATGGCGGCAAATCCAAAAGAGCTTCAAAGCGTCACCGCAATAAGGCGCCGCCGTTCCGGTCTTTTCAGGCTTACTGTTTCTTCGGCGCCCGTCGCATGAGGCGGCTTGCCCATTCGGCAGGCAGGGCATTCAACAGCCGAATGGCAAAAACCATGGGCCAGGGAAAAGCGATGCGGCCCTTGTCCCGGGCCAAGCCCCCAGCGATGATGCCGGCCGCTTTTTCCGCCGGCATGAAGAAGGGCATGGGGAATTTGTTCCGGGCGGTGATCCGGCTTTCCACGAACCCCGGGCAGACGACCGAAACCTTGATCCCATCCCTGGCCAGCCAGCCCCGCAAGCCTTCGCCGTAGCTTCGCGCCGCCGCCTTGGATGCGCCGTAGGCGGGCGCGCCCGGCAGGCCGGTGAACCCGGCCAGGGAACTGATGATGGCGATCTGTCCCCGGCCCCGGGCCCGCATGGCCGGCAGGGCCGGCCACACCGTGTTCAGTACCCCGGTCAGGTTGACGGCAAAGATTTCCCGAACCTGGTTTTCGTCCTCGCCGGAATTGAGGCCGCCGCCGTCGCCGGAACTGCCCGTGCCGCCGGAAACGCCCGCATTGGCGATGATCAGGTCCAGGGGGTGTGCGTTATCCACCTTGGCCACCCATGCGGCCATGGCCTTCGGGTCGCGCACATCGACGGTTTCTTCGGCCACTTCCGCGCCCTGGGCCCGGCAGGCCTGGGCCACCGCCGCCAGCCGTTCGGGGTCGCGGCCGCTCAAGGCCAGGAAAACGCCCGGCCCGGCGTAATGCTTGGCCAGGGCTTCGCCGATGCCGCTGGATGCGCCGGTAATGAGGATGGAATATCGGTCCATGCAGCCTTTGTACAGAACGCAGGGGTGTTAAGGCCACACCCCGTTTGCGGACGGGCAAGTCATCGGGGGAAAGGCCTTGAAGTATGCGCCCCGCCCACTTCCGAATGGTGTCCGGCCTTTCCGGTGCGGGAACGGCGGTGGCAAACAGCACACCGGTTTCCCGGCTCCATTGTCCAGAAGGCGGGGTTGAGGGTCCGGTGGACCATTCCGCGCCTTGTTGCGTGTTCCCGTGGCGGCTATAAGTGCCGGGAAAGCCAGTAGAACTATCGGCAGGGCCAGCAGGAGAAGCCATTTGCCCCTATCATCGATGACCGGGTTTGCCCGCGTCCAGGGCCAGGAAGAAGCCTGTTCGTGGACGTGGGAGGTAAAAAGTGTCAACGGCAAGGGCCGGGACATGCGATGCCGGGTGCCGGGCGGCCTGGAATCCCTTGATCCCCAGGCCCGCGAACGGGTAGCCAAACGGTTCCACCGGGGAAACTTCTCCCTTACCCTCAATCTCGTACGCAACCGGTCCAATCGCGCCTTTCAGGTCAACACCGATGTGTTGGAACAGGTGCTCGCGGTCCTGCCGGAAATCACCCGTCACCTGCCCGACGCCCAGCCGCCAAGAGTCGACGGCATCCTCGCCTTGAGCGGCGTCATGGAGGCTCTGGAAGAGGAGCCCGATGAAAAGGCGCAGAAGGCGCTGGAAGATTCCCTTCTGGCCGGGCTGGACCGGGCATTGGAGGCCCTCGCCGCCATGCGGGCCGAAGAGGGCGGCAGGCTGGAACCGGTTCTGGTTTCCCTGCTCGATACCATCAGCAGCCTGACCGGCAAGGCGGAAGGACTGGCCGCCGCCCAACCCGATGCCATCCGCGAACGCCTTCGCGAACAGGTGGCGGCGTTGCTGGAAACCCTGCCCGCCCTGCCCGAGGAAAGGCTGGCCCAGGAGGCCGCCCTTTTAATCACCAAGGCGGACCTGCGCGAAGAACTGGACCGGTTGAAGGCCCATGTGGACGCGGCCCGCGAACTGATCGGTCATACCGGCTCCATCGGCCGCAAGCTGGATTTTCTGTGCCAGGAATTCAACCGGGAAGCCAATACCCTGTGCTCCAAATCGGCGGACGTGGAATTGACCCGGGTTGGCCTGGATCTCAAGGCGGCCATCGAACAGTTCCGCGAGCAGGTACAGAACATTGAATGACGCCGACAGCCGGCGGGGCCTGATGCTCATCCTTTCCTCGCCATCGGGGGCTGGAAAATCCACCATTTCCCGGGAACTTTTGGCCCGGGATCGGGACATTGCCCTATCCGTATCGGCCACCACCCGCCCCCAACGCCCGGGGGAGGTGGAAGGCAGGGACTACTTTTTTCTTGACCCCGATGCCTTCGAGGCCATGATCAGCGAAGGTAATTTTCTGGAACACGCCCAGGTCTTCGGCAACCGTTACGGGACCCCCAGGGGGCCGGTCGAGGAAGCGTTGAAAGCGGGAACCGATGTGTTGTTCGACGTGGATTGGCAGGGGGCACGGCAATTGAAGGAAAATGCCGGGGACGACGTGGTCGGCGTTTTCATCCTGCCGCCTTCAACCGCGGAACTGGAAACGCGGCTCCACAAACGGGCCCAGGATTCAGACGAGGTGGTTCGCCGGCGCATGTCCATGGCCATGGATGAAATCAGCCACTGGAACGAATACGAATATGTTTTCGTCAACCGGAAAGTGGATGAAAGCGTCGCAAACGTACAGGCGATCCTGGCGGTGGAAAGGAGAAAAAGGCGGTCTTGCCGGAATCTTGGGCCGGCGCAGGATGAAGCCGCAACCGTGGCCGAAAGCCTGAAGCGAGAAAACCAGCCTGAATTACAAGCCTTTGTCGCCGCCCTTGGCGAAGATTCCTGAACCGGCGCTTCACGCCATCTTGCCGGCATTCTCCTCGGAATTCTCCAGTGCGCCGGCCAAACGGCAGAACTGTTCCACCGTCAGGTCCTCGGCCCGGAGCGTCGGGTCGATGTCCAGGGATTCCAGGTCCAGGCCCAGTGGTTTCAGGCTGCTACGAAGCATCTTGCGCCGCTGGCCTAAGGCGCTTTGCGTAACCCGCTCCAGACACTCCCACGCGGCGGGTGCCAGTGGCTGGTTTCGCGGAACCAGGCCGACCACCGTCGACACCACCTTGGGCGGAGGGGTAAAGGCCCTCTGGTCCACGTTGAACAGAATGCGGACTTCGCACAGCCACTGGGTGATCACTGAAAGCCTGCCGTATTCCTTGCTTCCGGGCCTGGCGGCTAAGCGGCTGGCCACTTCTTTTTGGAACATCAGGGTCAGCCCATCCAATTCCTGGATCTGCTTCAGCCAGCCGATCAGCAATGGCGTGGCGATGTTGTAAGGCAGGTTTGAAACGACTTTCCGGGGCCTGGGGCGCCCGGTCAGGGCCTGGACGGCCACGTCAGGGTTAAGAGCGTCTGCCTCGATGACCCTCAGGCGATCACCGTAAGCGGCGGTCAGTTCGCCGAGGGCTTCGATGCACCGGTCATCCCTTTCAATGGCGATTATTCGTTTCGCGCCGGCGTCCAGCAGGGCGCGGGTCAGCCCCCCCGGTCCCGGCCCGATTTCAATGACCGTATGGTCCCGTAAATTTCCAGCGGCGCGGGCGATACGGGCGGTAAGGTTCAAGTCGAGCAGAAAGTGCTGGCCCAGGGATTTTCGTGCTCTCAGCCCATGGCGGGCGATGACATCGCGCAATGGGGGCAATTGCGGGAGGTTGGCGGACACTATTTCCTCGTCAGGCGGGCGCCAGAGCCCTCTGTTCGGCCATATGTGCCGCCATCTTCAGGGCCGCGACCAGGCTTGCTTCGCTGGCGCCGCCGGCGTTGGCGATATCCAGGGCTGTTCCATGATCGGGCGAGGTGCGGATGAAGGGCAGGCCAAGGGTCACGTTGACGGCGCCCTCGAAATCCAGCGCCTTGATGGGGATCAGGGCCTGATCATGGGTCATGCACAGGGCGGCGTCATAGTTCCTGCGGCCGCCCTCGGTAAAAAGAGTATCGGCGGACACCGGACCCCAGACGTTCAAGCCTTTTTGACGCAGTTGAACGATGGCCGGTGCGACAATTTCCATTTCCTCCGAACCCAAAGCGCCGCCTTCTCCCGCGTGGGGGTTTAGCCCCGACACCGCTATTCGCGGTTTTTCAATGCCGAATTCCCGCTGTAACGCCCGAGCCGTGACCGTTCCGGTTTCGACGATGAGATCGCTGGAAATCGCCTGAACCGCTTTGGCCAGGCTGACATGAACGGTCACCGGGACCACCCGCAATGGAGGCCTCAGCCGGGAACTGGCCAGCATCATTACCGGTCTCGCCCCGCCGCCGGCGAGCGAGGCGAGAAATTCCGTATGGCCGGGAAAGCGGAAACCGCCCTGATAGAGGGCTTTCTTGTTGATGGGGTTGGTTACAACGGCGGCCGCGCGGGATTCCCTAGTCAACCCGACGGCGGTTTCTACGGCCGAGATAACGGCTCTTGCATGGGCCGGGTCAGCCTCACCCAAGGTCGCTTCAACCGGCGTATCGAGGGAAAGCACGGGCAATGCGCGGGAAAATACTTCTTCCGTTTCGTCCGGGTCATCCACTGCCTCAACCGGTACGGCCAACGAAAGGCGGCGGGCAAGGCGCCGCATCCTTTCCGGATCGTCGATAAGAAAAAAAGGCGGTACCCCTTCATCCCGGCTCAGCCACGCCTTGAGGGAAATTTCGCCGCCGATACCCGCCGGTTCACCCATGGTCAGCGCCAGCGGCTTACCGCTTGCGCCCGGTGGTGTCATAACCGCACATCTTCATGGGCCGCCCGGCGAAGTTCCTCGAAACGCCGTCGAGCTTCTCTCCCCAGCCGTCTTTCCAGAATCAACCGCCGTGCCCTGTCCCTGGCATCCTGTTCCGAACTGTTTGACGACCGGTCGCAAACCATAAGCACGATAACGCCCTGACCCGTGCGAATGGGTTGGCTGACACCGCCCACAGGCAAATCCTTTACAGCATCCCGCACCACCGCCGACAGTTGACCCAGGGATTGCTTGCCCAAATTTCCTGAAAGAGGAGACCCGGTTTCCTTGCCCAGCCGGTCCATGTCCGCGCAATTTTTAACCGACGACGCCAGGGACCGGCCTCTTTCCATCTGCCTTTTGATTTCATCCTCGCCGGGGTTAGGCGGCAGGTTCAGGTAGATCTGTTGAAGCGAGACCACCACCTCCACCTTGTCCAAGGCTTCAGCGATGCGGCGGTTGATAAGAGTAAGGATATAGTAGCCCGTTGCCGTGCGGATCAACGGGGAGATATCCCCGGGGTTCATGGTTGCGATAACGGCGTCCAGTTGCCGGTCAAGTTCTCCCTGTCTTATCCAGCCCAAATCACCACCCGTTTCCGCCGAAGGGCTTTTCGAAAAGCTGCGGGCAAGGGCGGCGAACCGGGCACCGCCCCGAAGCTCTTGAATCAGCCGTTCGGAGAGCAGCCGGGCTTCTGTCTCTCTTGACGGGTCGTCGACCGGGATGAAAATTTCCGCCACCCGGTAAAGGGGCTTTCCTTCATAGGATTTGATCTCCGCCAACCTTTCCTCAACCTCTTCCTCGGTAATCTTGATGCGGGGCAAAAGGGTGGCTCTGATGATTTTGACCCATGCGATTTCAGATTCTATCTGTTCAACCACAGCCGACCGGTCCAGGCCGAATTGAGAAAGAAACCTACCCAGTCCGCCCGGCGGCAGATTGTTGCGGCGCTCCAACCGCTTCAACGCATCTCTTATTTCCTTCCCGGTAATGCGAATATTGAGGCGCTTGGCCTCTTGCAGCTTGATTTTCTCGTCCATCAGATTGCGCAGCACCCGAGGAGCCAGCCGTTGCCTGACTTCCGGCCTGTTTTCAAGGTTTGACGTGGCGATGATCAGGGCAAGGCGGACGTTCAGGTCAAAGACCGAAATAATTTCGCCATTGACCACGGCCACGATCCTCAACCCTTGTTGGGCATGAGTGACGGTGGGCAGGCTTCCCCACGGCAGCAACAGGGCCGCCAGCACCAGAAATCGGGAAAAGGCTTGCTTCAT
>JAJRSS010000001.1 GCA_024278615.1 Alphaproteobacteria bacterium | reverse complement strand
TGTTCGTCTGCCGGGTGTGGAAGGGCATGGTCAGCCCGGTCGAGGGGCAGGAATTGAAATGGGCGTGGCCCCGGGACATGGCCGGCATGTCCATGCCGCCGGCG
This sequence comes from Alphaproteobacteria bacterium, assembly GCA_024278615.1. Lineage (GTDB taxonomy): Bacteria > Pseudomonadota > Alphaproteobacteria > Rhodospirillales > 2-02-FULL-58-16 > JAJRSS01. The sequence continues at coordinate 4,971 of JAJRSS010000001.1, read as the reverse complement.
GACGTTCCGCTGGTCGCCATGCTGCGGGACCTTCTGTAGTGAGCAAAACCGTCACCGCCTGCCTGATCGTCATCGGCAACGAGATCCTTTCCGGGCGCACCCGGGAGGCCAACCTTCAGTACCTGGGGGCGCGGCTGAATGAGCTGGGCATCCGCCTGGCCGAAGCGCGGATCATTCCGGACAACGAAGAGGCCATCGTCGAAGCGGTCAACGCCTGCCGGGCGGCCTATGATTACGTGTTCACCACCGGCGGCATCGGCCCCACCCACGATGACATCACCTCGGCCTGCGTGGCCAAGGCTTTCGGGCTGGAACTCGAACGCAACGCCGAAGCCCTGGCGATGCTGAAAACCCATTATAAAGCCGAAGACATCAACCCTTCACGGCTGCGCATGGCCGACATCCCCCGGGGCGCGGCGCTGATCGAAAACCCGGTCAGCAAGGCGCCCGGATACCAGATCGAAAACGTCATCGTCCTGGCCGGGGTGCCCAGGATCATGCAGGCCATGTTCGAAGGGTTCAGGCACCGGCTGGCGGGCGGACAAAAAATGCTGTCGGCGTCCATCGCCTCCTTCATTCCTGAAGGCAATCTGGCCGCCGGGCTGGCCCAGGTTCAAGCAGCAAACCCGGATGTGGAAATCGGCAGCTATCCCTTCGTCCGCGGCGCCAGGCTTGGCGTCAGCGTGGTGCTGCGGTGCGCCGACGGGAATCGTCTCGCTCCGGCGGCGGCGGCGGTGAGGGACCTGATCCGCACCCTGGGCGGGGAACCCATGGACGAGGAAATGGCCTGAGGCGGCACAAGCGAAACGGAAGAAATTCCGCCGTCGAAGCCGTAATCGCCTTTACTTTTCGCCGCCCCCCGGACAGCCGTAGGGCCGCCCCGGCCACAATCAAAACCAAAGTTGGAACGCTTCCGCGAACGGGAGCAAAACCGGGCCGATCTTCCAACGCGGCCTGGCCGATTCTGGATTTATGCCGGATATTGCCGATTTATTAATGACTTTACCCGGATATTGATCATCGTCGGGGGGGTGTTTTTTTAGGGGGATAGGAGCAAGGGGGGCGCATGAAATGCCCCGCGATCTTTTAGCGGCGATTGATCTGAAAACCGGTTTTTGGCGAGGCTGGCGTCGGGCCGCCGCCTTGGCGGTCGTTCTTGCCGTTCTGGCGCCGGCCGCATATGAGGGCAACGCCTTGGCCCAGGAAGTCACGCTGCGCTTGGGCACCGCCTTTCGTGAACCGATGGCGAATACCGATCAAACCGGATTCGCCACCCAGGTCACCCGGGAGGCGTTCCACCGCTTGGGTATCGACGTTACGGTCGTGCAACTGCCGGCGGAGCGGGCCCTGGTCAACGCCAACAGGGGTACCGATGACGGGGACCTGCTGCGGATCGGCGGGTTGACCGACATGTATCCCAATTTGCGTCAGGCGGCGGAAAAAACCAACAATCAGGAATTCGTGGTTTTTACCAAAAAGGCCAACTTCTTGCCCGCCGGATGGGAAAGCCTGAAACCCTACCATGTGGGATTCCTTACGGGGTGGAAGATCCTGGAAAAAAACGTCACCCAGGCGAAATCCGTAACCAAGGTTTCGTCGGTCAAACAGATGTTCGCGCTGCTGCAAAGCAACCGCGTGGACGTCATCATCTTCAGCAAGTGGTCGGGTTTGCACTACATCAAGACCAACGGCCTCAAGGATATCCATCCGCTCGAACCGCCGCTGGCCGTCAGGGAGATGTTCCTCTATCTCCACAAGAAACACGAATATCTGATTCCCCTGTTCTCGGCCGCCCTGCGCCAAGTGAAGGAAGACGGGACCTACGACAGAATCCTTCAGGCCACCCTGGCGCCCCTGCTTGCAAGCCGGTAAACGGTGGGCCTTTGAAAAACCTTGTCAAGCATTTGGGTCTGGAAAGCCGGATCGTTATTCGCCTGGCGGTCGCCGTGGTCCTGTTCAGTTCGCTCATCACCCTGATCATCACCGGCCTCCAGGTCTATACGGATTACCGGAAGGGGGTGACCGCGATCAATGAAACCATGCAACAGGCGGAACATACCTACGTTCCCAGTCTCACCAAAAGCGTTTGGGTGGTGGATGAAGAGCAAATACAAACCCTCCTTCTGGGAATCCTTCAACTGCCCGACGTGGTGTACCTGGAAATCAAGGTGGATAACCGGGCTAAATGGTTTGCCGGTACACCACGCTTCGGCAATATAATTTCAAAAACCGTTCCCCTGATCCAAAGATACGAAGGCCGTGACCTTACGCTCGGCGTCTTCACCATCGAAGCCACCTTGGACAACGTTTACGAGCGCCTGTTGAACCGTGTGGTGGTCATCCTGCTCGGCAATGGGGCCAAGACTTTTTTGGTGGTCGGCTTCATCTTCTTTGTTTTCCAATATCTGGTGACCCGGCACCTGGGCGGCATCGCCCGGTACCTGAACAATCTGGAACTGGGCAATTCAGGCGCGCCCTTGGTCCTGGACCGGCCTCGACGGAATTCCCGGAAACCCGACGAACTCGACGAGGTGGTCATCGCCATCAACCGCATGCGGAAAAATTTGGACGGGTCCTACGCGGCGCTTCGGGAAAGCGAAGCCCGGTTCCGGGCCTTCACGGAGAATTCACCGACCAAGATTCATATCAAGGATACGAAAGGCCGCTATATCCTGATCAACCCGCAGTCGGAAAAACTGTTCGGCGTGACCAACGAACAGGCCCGCGGCAAGACCTCCGCCGATATTTTCCCCCGGGAAATGGGCGAGGACTTTTCCACCCATGACAGGGAGGTGCTGGCCACCGGCCGGGTCAGCGCCAGGGAAGAGGTGTTTCAGGCTAAGGGAGGTGCGCTCACCTTCCTGACGGTCAAGTTTCCCATCCGCGACGGGGCCGGGGAAACCGTCGCCGTTGGCGCCATCGGCACCGATATCACCGATCGCAAGCGGGCCGACAACGAAATCCGTTCGGCCCGCGGCCTACTGGAGACCCGGGTCGAGGAACGGACCCGGGAGTTGACCCGGGAAATCGCCGAACACGAAAACACCGAACGCGCGCTGCGTGAAAGCGAGCAACGGTTCCGGGACATCGCCGGCATTGCATCGGACTGGTTCTGGGAAATGGGGCCGGATCTGCGCGTCAGCTACATCTCGGACCGGTATATGGATATCACCGGCCGGCCCCAGGAGGACTACCTCGGCAAGACCCGTTGGGAGATCGCTAAATCCGAAACGGATGAAGTCGACGATGAAAAAATGCGGGAACACCGGCGGCAACTGGAACGCCACGAACCTTTCCGCGGCTTCGACTATCCGGTCAGGGGAAGCGACGGCCAGACGATCCATGTCCGGCTCAGCGGCATGCCCGTGTACGACGCCCACGGGGAATTCAAGGGATACCGGGGCACCGGCACCGACATCACCGAAAGAAAATTGGCCGAACAGGCCCTGGTGGACGCCAAGGAGCAGGCCGAGCAGGCGAACATGGCCAAGTCCCATTTCCTCGCCAACATGAGCCACGAGTTACGCACCCCGCTCAACGCCATCATCGGCTTCACCGACGCCATCCGGCAGGCGGTGTTCGGCCCCCTGAAGCATGAAAAATATGCCGAGTACGTCGACAATATTTTCGAATCCGGCACCCACCTGCTGCAGCTGATCAACGACATCCTGGATGTTTCGGCCATCGAAGCCGAGCGCATGGAATTGCGCGAGGAAGTCTTCGACGTGGCTGGGGTGATCGAATCGGCGGTGCTTTCCGTCCGCACCAAAGCCGAAACAGGCCAGGTGAAGCTGGTCAATGAAATGAATTTCGGACTGCCGCGGTTGTACGCCGACGAACGCCGGGTCAAGCAGATCCTGATCAACCTTTTGACCAATGCGGTGAAGTTCACCCTCGAGGGCGGCCAGGTGACCGTCCACGCCGGCGTGGACGGCAGCGCCGGCAACCGGGACGGGCTGGAGATCCGCGTCGCCGACACGGGCATCGGCATGGCGCCTGATAAAATCCCCACGGCCATGGCGCCGTTCGGCCAGATCGACAGCACCATCGCCCGGCAACAGGAAGGAACGGGCCTGGGCCTCCATTTGAGCCGCAACCTGTCAAGCCTGCATGGCGGTTCGCTGGAAATAGAAAGCGAAGAAGGCCAAGGCACCACCGTCACCGTTCGCTTTCCCAGGTGGCGGGTTATCGTCGGCTGAACGCTCCCGCGTGGTTTTCCCGCCCGCCCATGGGCCCGGATATCCGGCCCAGGGCTGTATCTCGTATTGGCAAGCTGTATTTATATTGCCGGGCTATACTTATGTTGAATGTATGCCATATTTCGCACCCCGGCATCGGGGGGTGTCGTCGCCCGCTTGGCGGAACAGGTAGACGCAACGGACTTAAAATCCGTTGACCGAAAGGTCGTCCCGGTTCGAGTCCGGGAGCGGGCACCATTCTCGAGTCTTTTAAGTTTTCGGCGCCCTGCCGGAGATTCGAATCCCGATCCCCGGATTCGCCGGAAAACACCGCTTCCCATGGTTGGATCAATGCTGCGCGCCACCCTTTATTAGGGTGAGCTGTCGCAGGGCAAATTTGTAATCTATTGAAATCAAATAACAATATTTAATATCCCTAAAATTTTAGGCTATTTTGACTTTTTTTTATCCATACCCCATTTGGGGGATGAATCGGGGCTCCCTGGTCCCCTATTATTCGGGCAGGATTGGTGGAAGGGTTTTTCCATCCGCCAGACGAATTGGCAGACGATTTGGGAAAAAACGATCGATAACGGCTTTTTTTTAACATTTTTCAAAGCTCCCACAGGGGGAGCATGAAACGGGGACAAAAAATCATGGTCGACAATACTCCGATGGACAACACCCAGCAGACCGCCGAAGCCGCCGCCACGGACATGAGCACCAATGGGGCGGAAACAACGGCGGCGCAGGAAAACGCGCAGCTGGCGCAAGCCGCCGCGGTCAGCGTCGC
>JAJRSS010000035.1 GCA_024278615.1 Alphaproteobacteria bacterium | reverse complement strand
GTTCGGGCCGGGTGGCGTGGCAGTTCATCCAAGACCTGGCCGGACGCCAGGGCAAACGGTTGGAATAGTGGTTGGAATCCAACACTTGGCACCCTCTTTTGACGGCAGCGATGATCTTATCTGGACCGGTGGCAAAAGCGGCAAGCGAAAAAAGCATCGGTCGGTTTGCTGAAACATTTGTCGCCAGTCAGGACTTCAAGGCCTTTATGGGGTCGATGGTACGTTTTCCACGCCGCAGCTCGAAATGCAGTTGCGGCGTGGAAACATTCCCCGAACTTCCCACCCGCGCAATGATCTGTCCCTTTTTCACTTTCTTCCCCCGGGCGACCAACAGTTCCCCATTGTGGGCGTAGGCGGTAATCCAGCCGTCCGCATGCTTGATCAGCAACAGATTGCCGAACCCCCGAAGTTCGTTGCCCGCATAGGCGATAACGCCGTTTTCCGCCGCCCGCACGGGGGCGCCCCGCTTGGCGGCGATATTGATGCCGTCATTTCGCAACCCCTTGGCCTTGCTGCCGTAGCCGGAAACCACCTTGCCCTTTACCGGCCACAGGAACCCCTTGCCGCTTTTGGGCGGTGGCTTGGGCACCGACGGCGGCGCGGTGATTCGCCTGGCGGTGATCGGCTTGGTGCGCGGGGCGGCGCCGGCGGCGGCCGGTGAACCCACCGCTCCCCCCGCCGGCGCTCCCTGTCCCGGCAACCGCAGCTTCTGCCCCACGGTAATGGTGTAGGGTTCGTTCAGGGTATTGAAGCGGGCCAGGGTGAACACGTCCACGCCCTGCCGGCGGGAGATGCTGTAGAGGGTCTCGCCGCGCAGCACCGTATGGATTCGCGGTTTTGGCAGGCGGATCTTCTGGCCGGTCCGCAGGATATACGGGGGCCGCAGGCGGTTGGTGGTGATGATGGCCCGGACTCCCACCCGGTACCGGCGGGACAGGGCATAGACCGTATCCCCCTTGCCGACGGTGATATCCCGATCGTCGTCCGCCGGTTGCGGTGCGGCTCGCTGTTCCTTCTTCGGCGCCGGTTGTGGCGCGGAAGCCGGTTGTTGGACCCGGACCGGCGGCGGGCGCAGATGAGGCGGCGGCCATTCCATCCAGCCGCACCCGGAAAGGACGGATGCCGCCGCCAGGATTACCAGAAACCTGTTCAAGCCGGGTCGGCCGGTCATGTGGCCCTTATTCCCTCCACCATGGGCACGAAACGCACCTTGCCCATATCCATGGTTTCCACCCCTTCTTCGGTTCGCCGCACCTGGATCAGATGCTGGTCGTGGTCGTCTTGGCCGATGGGCACCACCATGATACCGCCGATGGCCAGTTGATCCACCAGTACCGGCGGCACATCCGCCGCCGCCGCGGTGACGATGATGCGTTCGAATGGCGCCTGTTCCGGCCAGCCCCGGCTGCCGTCCCCCGTCATGGAGGTGATGTTGGTCAGCTTGAGTCGCGAAAACCGGGCCTCGGCTTGCTTGAGCAGCGGCGCAACCCGTTCGATGGAATAGAGACGCCGGCACAGGTGGGCCAGGACCGCCGCCTGGTATCCCGACCCGGTGCCGATTTCCAGCACCTTCATGCGGTCTCCCAATTTAAGCGCCTCGGTCATGCGGGCGACCACCAGGGGCTGGCTGACGGTCTGATGATGGCCGATGGGCAGGGCGACGTTTTCATAGGCCTTGTCCTTGAAGGCATCGGGAATGAACAATTCCCGGGGGACCCGCTCCATTGCTCCCAGCACCCGGGTATTGGTAACGCCGCCCCGCCGCAGATCGAGGATCAGCCTGATCTTGCGGGAATCCGGGTTGGTCATCGGCGGCGCCCGGTCATGACCCCAATCTTGGCGCCGGTCACGGCCCCGTTCACCGAAAGATTTCCTTCAGCATCTTCAGGCTGGGCCGGTGGGTCAGGTCCAGGTGCAGGGGCGTGACCGAGATGGCGGCCCGGCCGATCGCTTCCAGGTCGGTGCCCTTGAGGTACTTGTCCTGTTCCAGTTGCGGCCCGACCCAAAAGTAGGAATCGCCACGGGGATCGGTACCCTCCCACAAATTACGGCCGACCTCGCGCCGGCCCTGGCGGGTTACCTCGACCCCGGTCACCGCCCGGTGGGGCACGTCGGGAAAGTTGATGTTGATCAGCACATGGATGGGAAAGGTCATCGCCACCAGGTCTTCCAGGACCTTGGGCAGCCAGTGTTCGGCGGTGCCCCACTTGACCCGGGTGCGATCGTCGGTGGCCTGGCTCAGGGCGATCGACGGAAAGCCCAGCAGGGATCCTTCCATGGCGGCGGCGATGGTGCCCGAATAGGTGATGTCCTCGCCGACGTTGGCGCCCCGGTTGACGCCGGAAAGCACCACGTCCGGTTGGCGATCCTTCATCACTTCTTCGAGCCCCAACAGGACAGCATCCGTCGGTGTTCCGTTGACCGCGTACCGGCGGTTGGAAAGCTTCCGCACACGCAGGGGCTGGCGCAGGGTCAGGGCATGGCTGGCGGCGCTTTGTTCCGTTTCCGGGGCCACCACCCAGACCTCTTTGGCCATGCGGCGCACCGCCTTTTCCAGCATCTTCAGCCCCGGCGCGTGAACGCCGTCGTCGTTGGAGATCAGCACCCTGGCCTCGGACCAGCGGAAATTTCTGCGCTTCATGAATTGAAGGTCCTCAAAACTTGTGCATTACGCGTCCGGCTTAATCACATCCTGTCCGCCCATGTAGGGAACCAGGGCTTCGGGGATTTTTACCGAGCCGTCGGCTTGCTGGTAGTTTTCCAGGATGGCGACCAACGTCCGCCCCACCGCCAGGCCGGAACCGTTGAGGGTGTGGACGAAGCGGCTGCCCTTTTCTTCCCTT
>JAJRSS010000034.1 GCA_024278615.1 Alphaproteobacteria bacterium | reverse complement strand
TGTCCCGAAAATGCCAAAAAACGCCCGCCGCCACCGAACCATGCCATCGCAGGTGGCAGGTAAAACGACCCTGGACTGTCGAAAGCAACCCGGCGCGGAAAAATGACAGCCGCTAAAATACTTCATGAAATATCCGGGTTAAGTGTGCGAACTATACAAAAAGTGGACCCGCCACGGCTATAGCCGTCTTACGGCGAAATCCGTGAACGCGGCCTGGAAACAAGAAGGCGCGATACCTGGTCTTCACGTTGGCTTGCAAGGATTGAGAACCCCGGCGCACTGGCCCGTCCGCGGGTTTGGTAGTATGGGTAGGATGCCGCACAAACCAGGGGGAGACCCATGCACAGGATTTCAAGACGCCGGTTCACCCAGGGCCTTGCCGCCGCCGGCGGCCTGCTGATCACCGCCGGGCCCGCTAGCGCCGCCGTGACCACCGCCATCGGCCGGCCGGCCGGACTGCCCAAGCCCAAGGGGCAGCGGGTGGTGGTTGTGGGCGGCGGCTGGTCGGGCCTGACCATCGCCAAGTACGTGAAGGAGTTCGCCCCGGAACTGGACGTGGTGCTGGTGGAGAAACGCTCCACCTTCATTTCCCATCCCTTGAGCAACCTGTGGCTGGCGGGACTGGTGAGCCTGGAAACCCTGACCTACAGTTTTCTCGATGCGGCCAACAACCACGGCTACACCTACTTCAACGCCACCGTGCTGGATGTGGACCGGCCCCAGCGGCGGGTATTCACCGACAAAGGTTTCATCGGCTACGATTTCCTGGTGCTGGCACCGGGGGTGGAATACGACTACCCGGCCATGGGCATCGAAGACCCGGACCAAATTCAACTGCTGAAAACCCGCTATCCGGCCGGCTTCGTTTCGCCGTCGGAACACATCACCCTCAAGCGGAAAGTCAACCGCTTCCGGGGCGGCCTTTTCCTGCTGACGGCGCCGCCGGGCCGCTACCGGTGTTCCGCCTCGCCCTACGAGCGGGCATGCTTGATCGCCGCCGTGTTCCAGCGCCGCAAGATCAAGGGCAAAGTGGTGTTGATCGACTCGCGGGAGCAGCCGTCGGTGACGCCGGAAGGATTCGTCGCCGCCTTCGACGAGCTTTATCCCGATCACATTGAATACATGTCGTCGACGGAAATCGAAGGGGTGGACCCGGTGGCCCGGCAGGTGACTACTACCTTCGATGACATCACCTTCGATGACGCGGCATTTTATCCTCCCATCCGGGGGCCCGTGCTGTTGGAACATCTGGGGCTGGTGAACCCGGAAAGCCCGCAAAAGGAAGCCCACATCGATCACTTCACCTACAACATCGTCGGCGACAAGCGGGTTTACGCCGCCGGGGATTGCCGCCCCATGCCCTTTTCCAAGAGCGCCAGCGCCGCCCATACGGAAGGGATCTACGTGGCCAGGGTCATCGCCGCCCGTTCGCGGGAAAAAGAAGTGCCGTGGGAAAGCCCCCGCATCATCTGCTATTCGGTGGTCGATGCTTCGCCGCAGGAGGCCATCAAGGTGGATGCCACCTACCGCTTCGACAAACAGACCAAGCAGTGGGACTACCAGACCTCAGTATCCACCAATGACCGCAGCTCCGCCCTGGCCAGGGAAAATCTCGCCTGGGCGCGGGCCAGATTCAACGAGCTTCTACTTTGATTTGGGTCCGGGCGAACCAAAGGTGTTCCGGTCTTCCGAAGACCGGGATGGGTATCTGAAAAACCCGTCACTTCAGTGTATTAACCCGGTTTCCGCCACCAAAGGCGATTGCGGCGCCAACCCGCTACAAGGCTTCGGTTGTCAAACCTGCCCATCCCGGGGTAAGAGTTGGATTATACCTACCCGTTCAGGGAGTCGTGGTTTTGGCAACCCAACCGGCGAAGGAAAGCATTGATGTGGTGCTGGCGGACAAGTCGCCGCTGGTTCTGGCCGGCCTCAGCCACATGTTCGATGTGGATGACCGATTCACCCTGCTGGCCACCGCCGCCGACGGGGAGCGGTTCATGGAAGCGGTGGTTCGGCTCAATTTCGATATCGGGATCATCGGCTGGGATATGCCCTACATGGAAGGGCGCGCCGTGCTCAAGGCGCTGCGCGACGGGGGACAGGAACCGGCCCCCCGGATCATCGTCTATACAGGCAATTCGGCGCCCGGCATTCCCCGCCAGGTGATGCATATGGGAGGCGCGGGTTTCTGCTCCAAACGGGAATCCCCGGAGCGGCTGATCGAGACGGTTCTGGCGGTATCCGAAGGGCGCATGGTCTTCCCCTTCATGGATATAACCGGGCCCGGCAGCGATCCATTTTCCACCCTGACCGCCCGCGAACAGGAACTGCTGGCCGCCCTGGCCCAGGGCCATACCAATGCCCAGATCGCCAGTGAGTTGAACATTTCCCTGAACACGGTGAAGTTCCACCTGAAAAACCTTTATAGCAAGCTCAATGTGCGCAACCGTGCCCAGGCGGTAGCCCGCTACTTGAAGGGCGACCTGTACTCCTGATCACCGTCTTTACGACGATAGTAATAAATGAAACCTACACAAAGGAGTTGGGCTAAGACTACCCGAAAGAGTTTGTCGGGCCGCCCTTGCGGGTGTTCCCAGGGTGGGGCGCAGGCTAAATGATGCCAGCCTATACCCGGACAAGGTCCGGGTGGGGCCTGATAGGGCCCCAAGCATCGAAGTAAAAAAAGGGATCGGCCCGGCCATGAACGCCCAGGAGAATTTAGCCGCCGCTGGACCGCTTTTCGTCCACGCCCTTCGGGTGGTCACGGAAAACGCCGCCCGGGCGTCCTATGACTGGATCGGCCGCGGCGAACGGGGCCAAAGCGGCAAGGCGGCAATCACCGCCATGCGCGGCGTCCTTGACAATTTGCCCATTTCCGGCGTGGTGATCGTCGGCGAAGGCGCGGACGGTAACGGCGAAGGGGTGGAAGCGGGCACGAAAATCGGCGCCGGCGGCCGGGAATTCGATGTCGCCGTGGATCCCGTCGAAGGCATTTCCTATCTCGCCCGGGGCATGACCAACGCCATGGCGGTGATCGCCCTTTGCCCGCGGGGCACCATGTTCGAGCCGGGTCCGGCATTCTACATGGAAAAATTCGTCGCACCCCCGGCGGCCAAGGGCAAGATCGATCCCCGGCAACCGGTGGAGGTGAAGCTCAATCTGCTGAGCCAAATTCTCGACAAGCCGGTGGCGGAACTGACTGTATTCGTGCTGGAAAAACCCCGCCACCGGGAGCTGGTGGAACGCATCCACAAGGCCGGCGCCCGGGTCGCCCTTTATCCGGCCGGCGACGTGGCAGGCGCCCTCATGGCGGCAATTCCGTCTTCGGGAATTGATGCGTTGATGGGGACCGGCGGAGTTGGCGAGGGGCTTATTTCCGCCTGCGCCATTCGCGCCCTGGGCGGGGAGTTTCTTGCCCGCCTGGATCCCCAGCTTGCCACCGAGAAGGCGCAGGTGGCCAAAAACGGAATGGACACTCACCAGTGGCGCCAGGTGGAAGATCTGGTCAAATCGGATCAGGTGTATTTCTGCGCCACTGGCATCACCACCGGATTGCTCTTTGAAGGCATCGAGCGCACCGATGATTTTGAGAAAACCCAAAGCCTTTTAATTTCGGGTCCGGCGGGCGAACGCCAGATCCTGACAACCTTTCATAATCGCGGCCAGCCGGCCTGACCAATAACCAGGAGAGTCAGTCCATGCCTTTCAAGCGCGTCAAACGGCCCATCATCCTGGGGATCGTTGGTGATTCAGCGGCGGGAAAGACCACCCTGACCGCCGGCATCGCTCAAATTCTGGGGTCGAACAAGGTCGTTTCCCTCTGCACCGACGACTATCACCGCTATTCCCGCAAGCAGCGGGCGGAAAACGGGATTTCGGCGCTGGACCCCAAGGGCAATTACATCGATATCCTGGAACAGCATATTCATTTGCTGAGGGAGGGCCGCCCTATCCTCAAGCCCATCTACAATCACGACAACGGCGAATTCGATCCACCCGTGTATGTCGAACCCCGGGAATATATCATCCTCGAAGGCCTGCTGGGCTATTCCTCCCGGCCCATGCGGGATTGCTATGACGTCAAGGTTTATCTTGAGCCGGTCGAGGACCTGCGGGTCCGCTGGAAAGTGCAGCGGGATACCACCAAGCGCGGATATACGGTGGAACAGGTGATGGCGTCCCTGGAAAGACGAAAGGGCGACAGCGCCAATTTTATTCACTCCCAGCGCACCTTCGCCGATATGGTGGTCAGCTTCTATCCGCCGGAAGGCAAGGTCGAGGAAACGGGAGCCCATCTGAATGTGCGCCACACCCTGCGGCCGACGTTGCCTCATCCGGACTTGACCCCCATCCTGGAAGCAGGCGCCAAGAAAGGATTCCGCCTGGAACTGGCCCGCGACATTGACGGCAAGCCGGTGGACGTGCTCGACATCCTGGGCGACATCGACGACAAGCGGGCCAAATCCATGGAAGACCTGCTGTGGAACCTGATCCCCGAGGCCCAGCACCTGCGTGAAAATGTGGGCCGTTTCACCGATGAGAAAAACGAACAGACCCTAAGCCATCCCCTTGCCCTGTCGCAGCTGCTGATTACCTTTCACATGGTGAAGGCGGCGCTTGGCCATCACGCCGTTTGAGGAGACATCCATGACCGCAACACAACCCGAAACCATCCCCGGTGCGGAAAATGGCACGGAAACGGGCGTCGCCGACGCGGACCTGGCCAACGCCATCCGCTTTCTCTCCGCCGACGCGGTACAGAAGGCGAAATCCGGTCATCCGGGCATGCCCATGGGCATGGCCGATGTGGCGGCTGTCCTGTTCACCCGGTTCATGAAATTTGATCCCAAGGCGCCAAAATGGGCCGACCGGGACCGCTTCGTACTGTCCGCCGGCCACGGGTCCATGTTGCTGTATTCGGTCCTGCATCTCACCGGCTACGAAGACATGACCATGGACGAGCTCAAAAACTTCCGCCAGTTGGGAGCGAGGACCGCCGGCCATCCGGAATACGGCCACGCCAGCGGCATCGAAACCACCACCGGGCCCCTGGGGCAGGGGATCACCAACGCCGTCGGCATGGCCTTGGCCGAACGCATGATGAGTGCTCGATTCGGCGATGACCTTGTGGACCACCATACCTATGTGATCGCCGGCGATGGCTGCCTGATGGAAGGGATCAGCCACGAGGCGATATCCCTGGCCGGGCACCTGGGCCTTTCCAAGCTGATCTTACTCTGGGACGACAATTCCATTTGCATCGACGGCCCCACCGACAAGACCGTAGGGGACGATCAACCGGCCCGCTTCAAGGCCTGCGGCTGGAACGTGCAATCGGTGGACGGCCATGACGCGGACGCCATCGGCGCCGCCATTGAAAAGGCGCGGTCATCGGACAAGCCGACCCTGATTGCCTGCAAGACGATAATCGGCTTTGGAGCCCCCAACAAGGAAGGCACCGCCGCAACCCACGGCGCCCCCCTGGGCGATGACGAAATCGCCGGGGCGCGGGAAAAACTGGGCTGGCCTCATGAACCCTTCACCGTTCCCGATGACGTGCTTGCCGCTTGGCGCAGCGTCGGCGTTCGGGGCGCCGGACAGCGGGCGGCCTGGGAAAACCGGCTGCAAGCGACCGCCGGCGAGGTAAAAGAGGAATTCGAGAGGGTCATGAGCGGCAGCCTCCCCAAAGCCTGGCAGGAAGCTCTGAACGGCTACAAGCGACGCATCACCGATGAAAAGCCTGGTTGGGCCAGCCGTCAGTCTTCGGGCGAGGCGCTGAAGGTTCTGACCGGGGCGATCCCGGAATTGATCGGCGGCTCCGCCGACCTGACCGGATCGGTCAACACCAAGACCCCCAGCACGGAAGCCATCACGCCGTCGGATTTCTCCGGCCGCTATATCCATTACGGGGTGCGCGAACACGCCATGGCGGCGGTGATGAACGGCATGGCCTTGCACGGCGGGTTTATTCCCTATAGCGGCACCTTCCTGGTCTTCGCCGATTACATGAAGGGCGCCATGCGGCTTTCGGCGCTCATGGGCCAACGGGTGATCTACGTGCTGACCCACGATTCCATCGGCCTGGGCGAAGATGGTCCCACCCACCAGGCGGTGGAGACGGTGGCCAGCCTCCGCGCTATCCCCAACTTTCTGGTCTTCCGACCGGCGGACGCGGTGGAAGCCGCCGAGTGCTGGGCCATCGCCCTGGTTGAGGACGACAAGCCTTCGGGCATGGTGCTCAGCCGCCAGGGCCTGGCGGCGGTGCGCACCGTCCATGACGAGGAAAACCTTTGCGCCCGGGGCGCCTATGTTCTGGCCGAAGCCGAGGGCGGCGAGCGCAAGGCGACCATCCTTGCCACCGGCTCGGAAGTACAGGTCGCCATGGCGGCGCGCGAATCCCTGCACGGCGAGGGTGTTCCCACGGCGGTGGTTTCCATGCCCTGCTGGGAACTGTTCGATGCCCAGGACGAAAAGTACCGGCAAGCGGTCCTCGGCCCGGGCACCATCCGGGTGGCCGTGGAAGCGGGCATCCGCCAGGGCTGGGACAAATACATCCGTTCCAACGGCGGTTTTGTCGGCATGAACGGTTTCGGCGCTTCCGCGCCGGCGCCGGAACTCTTCAGGCATTTCGGCATCACGGCGGAAAATGTGGTCGCCGAAGTAAAGACACGGTTGTAACTTTGGTCCTGGTCAAGGTTCGAAATCCATAGAAGGAGTTTCTCATGTCAATCGTCTCGCTAAGGCAGCTTCTCGATCATGCGGCGGAGCATGATTACGGCGTACCGGCGTTCAACATCAACAACATGGAACAGATGCTGGCGATCATGGCGGCGGCGGATAAAACGGACAGCCCGGTAGTCATGCAGGCCAGCCGTGGGGCCCGCAAGTACGCCAACGATATCGTGCTGGCCCACCTGATCAGGGCGGCGGCGGAGATGTATCCCCACATTCCCATCTGCATGCACCAGGACCACGGCAACAACGCCGATACCTGCATGTCGGCCATGACCCATGGCTTTTCGTCGGTGATGATGGACGGCTCCTTGGAAGAAGACGGAAAGACCCCCGCCACCTATGACTACAATGTGAACGTTACCGCCAAGGTGGCGGAAATGGCCCACATGGTGGGGGTTTCCGTGGAAGGGGAACTGGGTTGCCTGGGTTCGCTGGAAACCGGGGAAGGGGACAAGGAAGACGGTCACGGCTTTGAAGGCAAGCTGGATAAGGACATGTTGGTCACCGACCCGACCGAGGCGGCGGATTTCGTCGCCAAGACCAAGGTGGACGCCCTGGCGGTGGCCATCGGTACGTCCCACGGAGCCTACAAATTCACCCGCAAGCCGACGGGCGACATCCTGGCCATGGAAACGGTGAAACAGATCCATGCCAGGCTGCCCAACACCCATCTGGTGATGCACGGTTCGTCGTCCGTGCCCCAGGAGCTTCAGGACATCATCAATCAGGCCGGCGGCGACATGCCGCAAACCTTCGGTGTTCCGGTGGAGGAAATCATCACTGGCATCAAACACGGTGTGCGCAAGGTCAATATCGACACCGACAACCGCATGGCCATGACCGGCCAGGTACGCAAGGTCCTGCAGGAGAAGAAGGCGGAATTCGATCCGCGCGCCTATCTCAAGCCGGCCATGGCCGCTATGCAAAAGCTGTGCGAGGAGCGCTACCAGCAATTCGGCACCGCCGGCAACGCCGCCAAGATCAAGGTGATTCCGTTGTCCGATATGGCCGAACGCTACCGTTCCGGATCTCTGGACCCAAAGGTCAAATGATGGGCGGGATGCACTCCGGATAAGGTGAACACACGCCGCCCCGTACAATTGGCACGTCCAACTGCCAAGTCCAAGTAACGGACGAGCCCCATACGCGAAGGAAGTGAAATGGACCAATCCAATCGATATGTCGTCCTGGACCTCAAGGAGGAAGACCTGATCGCGGGCGGCAAGCATGTATTGTGCGCTTATCTCATGAAACCCAAAGCCGGATTTGGCGGCTATGTGGAAACCGCCGCTCACTTCGCCGCTGAATCCTCAACCGGCACCAATGTGGAAGTTTCCACCACCGACGATTTCACCCGTGGCGTGGATGCATTGGTCTACGATGTCGACGAGGCGAAGGAGATCATGAAGATCGCATACCCCAACGACCTGTTCGACCGCAACATCACCGACGGGCGAACCATGATCGCCTCCTTCCTGACCCTGACCATCGGCAACAACCAGGGCATGGGCGACGTGGAATACGCCAAGATGCACGACTTCTATGTGCCGACGGAACTGCTCAAACTGTACGACGGACCGGAAACCACCATTTCAAGCCTGTGGCGGGTTCTCGGCCGGCCGCAAAAAGACGGCGGATTCATCGTCGGCACCATCATCAAGCCGAAGCTGGGATTGCGGGCACAGCCCTTCGCCGACGCCACCTATCAGTTCTGGCAGAGCGGCGACTTCATCAAGAACGATGAACCCCAGGGCAACCAGCCCTTCGCGCCGCTGAAGGAAACCATTTCGCTGGTCGCCGACGCCATGAAGCGGGTCCAGGACGAAACCGGAAAGGCCAAGTTGTTTTCGGCCAACATCACCGCCGACGATCACCATGAAATGGTCGCCCGGGGCGAATACATCCTGAAGACCTTTGGCGAAAATGCCGACCACGTGGCCTTCCTGGTCGATGGCTATGTCGCCGGCCCCGCCGCCGTGACCACGGCCCGGCGGACCTTTCCCAAGCAGTTCATTCATTACCACCGCGCCGGCCACGGGGCCGTGACCTCGCCCCAATCCAAGCGCGGGTATACCGCTTTCGTGCTGGCCAAGATGGCCCGTCTCATGGGCGCATCGGGTATTCACGTGGGAACCATGAGTTACGGCAAGATGGAAGGCGAGACGGATGACCGCAATGCCGCCTATATGATCGAACAGGACAGCGCCGATGGTCCGTTCTATCACCAGGAATGGCACGGCATGAAACCGACCACGCCGATCATATCCGGCGGCATGAACGCGCTGCGGATTCCCGGGTTCTTCAAGAACTTCGGACATTCCAACCTGATCATGACCGCCGGCGGCGGTTCCTTCGGCCACATTGACGGTCCGGCGGCCGGCGCCACTTCCATGCGTCAGGCCGAACAGTGTTGGAAGGAAGGGGCCGACCTCCTGGAATTCGCCAAGGAGCACAAGGAATTCGCCCGCGCCTTCGAGTCCTTCCCCCATGACGCCGACGATCTGTATCCCGGCTGGCGACAGGCCTTGAGGATTACGGGATAGCCGGTATCGGCGGTTTGAAACCGATGGTCAGGAAAGCGTATAAGATGTTCGCGTCCGCCCCTGGAGTAACGTCATGTCAGTAAAGATCGCCCCTTCGATCCTGTCGGCTGATTTCGCCCGTCTGGGCGACGAGGTGCGGGCCATCGACGCCGCCGGGTGCGATTACATCCACATCGACGTCATGGACGGGCATTTTGTTCCCAACCTGACTTTCGGCCCGCCGGTGATCAAGTGCATCCGCCCGGTCACCGCCAAGGTTTTCGACGTTCACCTGATGATCAATCCGGCCCAGCCCTATCTGGAACAATACGCCGCCGCCGGCGCCGATATCATTACCGTCCACGCCGAGGCCGACGCGCATCTGGACCGCAGTCTTCAGGTGATCCGATCCCTGGGCAAGAAGGCCGGGGTCTCGCTCAATCCATCGACACCGGAATCGGTTATCGAATATGTTTTGGACAAAGCCGATCTGATTTTGGTGATGTCGGTCAATCCGGGTTTCGGTGGGCAGAAATTCATTCCCGGTCAGTTGGACAAGATAAAGCGCATCCGCGAAATGATCGGTGGACGGAATATCGAACTGGAAGTGGATGGCGGCGTAAATTTGGAAACGGTGAAGGCGGTGGTTGACGCCGGCGCCGACGTGCTGGTTGCCGGCAGCGCGGTTTTTAACGGCGATGACTACCGGGTAAGCATCGGCGCCTTGCGCGCCGCCACGGGCGGTTGACGTAAAGCATTGGAGGTGGATCCTGGACAGGACATTGAGGTTAAATCAAAATTAGGTCATGGGCGCATATCCTGCCGCCAGATGAAATTTCCCGGGTGTTCCGTCGATCGCCCGGCCGGGCCGCGGACTTCAGTCTTTGCCCGGTGGGGGCAATAAGAAGAGGTAATTTCGGGGATTTCAATGGCTCCTAATTACCGGCGCGGTTTCTGCGCCATTCAGACCAGTATCAAGATCAGCCGTCTGCCCCAGGCTGTCGCCTTCCGGTCACGCTTGAGCCTCTATTTTCTCTGGGAAAGAAAGTGGTTTTTCGTCGCCATGGGGGTGGGCGCGTTGCTGTTGCAGGCGCCGCTGCCTCCGGGACTCACCTACGACGGGCAGGTGGTGCTGACCATGTCCGTGGTCGCCATCATCCTGTTCATTACCGAACCCATTCCCCTTCCCACCGTCGCCCTGCTGATCGTCGCCGGTCAGGTATTGCTGATGGGTCTGGATTCATCGGCGGTGGCGCAAAGCCTGATGTCGGATTCGGTACTGTTCATCGGCGGCTCGCTCATGCTGGCGGTAGCGGTGGTCAAGCAGAAACTGGACAAGCGCATCGCCTGGCTGATCGTCCGGGTTACGGGTACGCGCACGTCACGCATTTGTTTCGGTATTTCCCTGGTTTCCGGTCTGTTGGCGTCCTTCATCGGCGAGCACACCGTTGCCGCCATGATGCTGCCCGTGGGGATCACCCTGGTTTCCCTGACTTCCGATGACCCGAAGAAGGTTCGCAACCTGGCTGCGGCGGTCATGTTTTCGATCGCCTACGGGGCGTCCATCGCCGGTATCGGTTCGCCTTCCGGCGGCGCCCGGAACGCCATCATGATCGGCTACTGGAAGGAATTCTTCTTTGATCCCGACAAACCGGAAACAAAGCAGTATCTGGTCGATTACCTGAAGTGGATGGCCTACGCCTATCCCATTTTTCTGATCCAGCTTCCCTTCATGAGCATGCTGATTCTGTTTACTTTCCGCCCCGAATACCGGGATATCTCCCGCGCCGTCGTCAAGCTCCGCGCCCAGGTGGAGAAAGAAGGGCCCATGAACGTCAGGGACTGGGTCGCCATAGTCTTGTTCTTCCTGGTGCTTATCGGCTGGGTCACCGTTTCGGATCAGATTGGCATGGGGACGGTGGCCATACTGGGCGCGGCGGCGTTCCTGATCGCCGGCCTAGTGCGCTGGGAAGAGATCAATACGGGGGTCAACTGGGGCGTGGTGCTGATTTACGCCGCCGCCATCTCACTGGGCGTGGAAATGAAGGAAACCGGCGCCGCCCGCTGGGTGGCGGAAAGCTTCCTCGCCTTCCTGGCGCCTTTCGGCGCCGATGAAGGGTTCGGTCTGTTGGCGGCGGTTTCGGTCCTCACCACCGCCGTGACCAACATCATGTCAAACGGCGCGGCGGTGGCCGTGCTTGGACCCATCGTTCTCAAGGTCGCCGTGGTCGCCCAGGAAAACCCGATCGTGATCGGCTTCATTACCGCCATATCTTCGTCTTTCGCCTACCTGACCGTGATCGGTACGCCCGCCTGTACCATCGTTTACGCCTCCGGGTACATGAAGACCACGGATTTCCTTAAGGTGGGCTGGCGAATGGTTGTCATGTCCACGGTGATCATGCTCGCCGTTGCCGTAATTTACTGGCCGTTTCTGCAAAATTAGGGAAGAATATTGCGGGGAGAGTCGTGATGGAAGTATCCGACGGCGAAAGACGGTTCCGCATTCTGGTCTGCATCGACGGTTCCGATGAGTCTTACCGGGGCCTAAAGTATGCCGCCAAGCTGGGCGGTGGTGTCGATGCGGATATCGTGCTGCTCTATGTGCGCCCCGTTGATCAGGGGTTGCGTACCGGAGGACTGCAGGTGCAAGTGGCGCGGGCCAACATGCTTGAATGGGGCCTGGAACTGCCCGGCATCAAGTACCTGAAAAAGGGCCGCGACATGCTCGTCGAATTGGGTGAAATGGGTGAGGACTGGCGGGAGGAAAGCACTCATACGGCCGTAGAGGGCGTGGCGTTGGGCGACAACAAGATCGAATACATCAACAAGGATGGAAAGAAAATCGTCCTCAAGCTGAAGGTCGCCAACGATATCGCCAGCGGCATCCTGGACCAATGGGAAATCGGACAGTACGACATCATCATCCTGGGCGCGTCGGGCAAGTGGCGGGGCATGGCCAAGGCCCTATGGGACCCGGCGGTGGCGGAAAAGATCGCCGTTCATGCGCCGTGTTCGGTGATCGTGACCCGGGACCTGGAAATCGGTAACGGACACCTGATCTGCGTTGACGGATCGGAAAAATCCCTGGATATGGTGCGCAAGGACGCCACCCTCGCCAGCCGTTGCCAGTGCCCCATATCCCTCATATCCGTATCACTGGATGTGGAGGGCGAGGAACAGGCGGCGGACAACGTCGCCCGGGCGAAGGAGATGCTCGAAAACCTGGGTATTGAAGTGGCCGAAACCCTGATCCGGGTGGGCAGCCCGGTGGAGGAAATTATCGAAGCGGGACCCGATTTTTCGCTGATCGTGGTTTCCGACACTTCCAAGACCGGCCTGCGGCGCTTTTTTATGGGCAGCGTCGCCTTTAAGGTGATGGAAAACGCCCACAACTCGGTGATGATTGTCCGCTGAAGGGCTTTCTACGTAATCGCGACGATCTGTTCGTCGGTAAGGTTACCAGGGACGATGGTGATAGGGACCCGCAGCCGGCTGGCCATCTTTCCACCAACTGGGAAACCAGGGGGCCCGGGCCATCCGAACCGGTGGCGGCGCCCAGGACCAGTTGGGCGATGTTGGTTTCCTCGTCGATCAGGGCAATGAGTTCCTCGGTAATCTCGCCTTCGCGGATAAAGATAACCGGTGTTACGCCTGTAGTTGCTGAACCACAGCCGACACCACCTGAAGCATTTCTTCCGCTTCGGCGCGGGCTTCTTCGCGCATCAGGTCGCCGACCGCCATCCAGTGTTGAAATTCCGCCGGCTCGATGACGTACAACAAGGCCACCCGGCCCTGGGCCCGTTCCGACCGTCGGCAGGCGAATCGCAGTGCCCGGCTCATTTCCTCCGATTCATCGACAACGCACAAAAACAGGTGTTCGCTGCTTTTCCCGGGCCCGGTTTCCCGGAGCGTGTTTTCCTGGTCGGTCATATGCTCAAGCCTTGCGGAATATTACATTGGCCAGCCATCCTGCCACTGCCGCAAGTAAAACGGCGAGAACACCGTATGACAACGAGTGACGGTGGGCAAAATCGTAGGTGCTGGCTTCAATGCCGAATTTGCGCACGGTCAGAAGAGTGGTCTTGTCGTGGACGATCTTGCCGTCCCGGATAAGATAGACGTCAACGCCGAAAGTGCCCACCGGAACATTGGCGGGGAAGCGGATTTTGGTGCGGAACAAGGTGCTGCTCTTAAAGGTTACATCGCCCTGAACGGTGCCGTAAAGCCCCTGGCGCTGCTTGTTGCGGATCAGGGCTTCGCGGTATTCGGCCACTTCCTTGGGGTCGGCGTCCTTGTCCCTGGGCGTCAGGTCCAGGTTCGCCGGCCCGAAGCGGGCTTCGGCCAAGACCTGGGGCGACAGGAAGTCGTAAATTGGCCGGTTGCTGGCGATGGCGTAAAAGGACGGCACCTGTTCGAAGGTCATTTTTCCCTCGTTGACCCAAACGCCCAGGACCCTGGACTTTTGGTGCACCACTTCGTCCCGGACAGGGCCACGGACTTCGACGATCACGTCCCCCTTGCCGACGCCGTAAAGCAGCAGTTCGGAACCGGCGAACCCGGCGGTGATGGCGACCACTGTTTCCGACAGATCGACGACCAGTTCTTCAGCGGCCTGGGCCAGCGGGGACAAGGCCGGTTGCAAGCCGGCCAGCACGGCCAGAGCAGCCAAAATGCGATGGACGGTGTGGGTGGTCCCGGCCATCATTGCCCCACCACTATACCCAGGGAGAACAAATCCGCCGGTGTCGCCACCAAGTCGTATCCGATCTTGGTGCACACCCCAAGCACCATCAACGCCAGCAGACCGCGAAGCTGCTCGCCACGCAGTTTGGTCCCCATCCGGACGCCCACCTGGGCGCCGATGACCGCGCCGACCAGTAACAGCAGGGCCAGAACAACGTCAACGGTCTGGGTGTTGACTGCCTGCAATACGGTAACATTGGCGGTGACGAAAATGATCTGGAATAGGGAGGTGCCAACCACCACCGCCGTCGGCATGCCTAAGAGGTAGATCATGGCCGGTACCATGACAAACCCGCCGCCAACGCCCATGATCGCCGCCAGCAAGCCGACCAGAAAGCCGATGGCCAGGGGCATGATGGCGCTGACGTAAAGTCGTGAGCGGCGGAAACGCATCTTGAAGGGCAGGCCGTGCATCCAGTTATGGGTGCGCCGTTTAGGCGGCGCCTTGCGCCGGGTCCGCAGCATGGCGCGAGCGCTTTCAATGAACATCAGGGCGCCGATGGTGCCCAGAAACACCACGTAGGAAAGCTTGATCACCAAGTCCAGGTGGCCAATGTCACGCAGGAAGGCGAACAGCCAGACGCCCATGGACGACCCGAATACGCCGCCGACCAACAGCACCAAACCCATTTTGAAATCCACGTTGCCCCTTCGCCAATGGGCGAGCACGCCGGAGACCGAGGAGGCGACGATCTGGTTGGCCTCGGTAGCCACGGCCACCGCCGGGGGGATGCCGATGAAAATCAACAGCGGGGTCATCAGGAATCCGCCGCCGACGCCAAACAGCCCGGACAGGAAACCGACGCCGCCACCCATGCCCAGGATGAGAAAGATGTTGACCGATAGCTCGGCGATGGGAAGGTAGATTTGCATCGCGGCCTTGGATTCTGGAGCTTACCGGTCCAATGAAGATGGACGCCGGCGCGGGTCGTCCCCATGAAGGCCGTAAGAAGCACTAGAAGTGCGGGGCTTGTAGGACCATCCCCGGTCGAAGTCAATAACCACCCCGATAAATATCAGATAAATCTAATGATAACAATAAATTCAACGCATTAAGGTGGAGTTTATTTCAGGTTCCCGGTCTCCAGCAGCAACTGGGACATGAGCCGGTTGACGGGGGCGTAGTCGTCGGTCAGTACCGGGACCGCCGAAGCCGCGATCCGCCCGGCCAGGTCGTCGGCGGGCCAGCGCATCCACTTTCGCTCGAACCCCCGCGCGGATTTCAATATATCGGTTGGCGTGGGACGGTCCGATGCGACGACGATGAAGGTGACCCGGCCAGCACCGCCGGCTTCCTCCTTGTCCAACCAGACCTCCACCTCGGCAAAGTCCTCCTTGAGGGTTTTTACCAGGCTGTAGAGAAAAAGTGGCCGGCTGCCGGTGTCAACGACATTGACGGCGTAGATTCCGCCGGGGTTGAGCCGGCGGGCAACCTCGGAGTGAAATTCCCGGGTGACCAGATGGGGCGGAACTGAAATGTCGCGGAAAGCATCGCCAAAGATTACGTCGAAGCCACCGCCGCCATCCTTTGCCACTGGCAGGGATTGCAAGACGGTGCGGGCGTCACGGTGAACGATGGTAAGATTGGGCAGGTCGCGGGAAAGCCACATGCGGGTTTGGGCCGCCCGGGTCACCGCCGGATCGATTTCCGCCACCACCAGCCGGGCGCCGGGATAGTCATTGGCCCAGGCCCGGGGCAGGGAATAGCCGCCGCCACCGATGAAGAACATGCGATCCAGGGACATCCCGCTGGATTTGGCCCGAAACTTGGCTACCTCATCGACGAAGTGAATATAGGGGCTGTAGAGCAGGCCAGGATCGTCCCGGTCATTGATGCTGTGGACCAGGTGGTCAAGGGCCAACAGGGTGCTTTCCCGGCCGCTGTCGGGGCTGAAGTCAGCGATGCGGATACAGTAGTAATCGCTTTCCACCTGGCAGGGGGACTTGAAGGCCTGCACTGAACCGCCCCAGCCGGCCAGGCCTCTGCCGGCGGCAAAGAGAAAGAACACCATCAGCAGGCGGAGTGGATCGGCGGCGGCAAAGGCTAGGCCGAGCAAGGCGTAAATCGCGGCGACGGCGATTATCGTTCCCGATGATCCGATCCACGAAATGAACAGGTACCCGGCGGCCTGGGTTCCGGCGATGCTGCCCAGGGTCCCCAGGGCGTACATGCGGCCGATGACCTTGCCGTGGGAATCGGGTTTATCGTCCACGGCCAGCTTGGTCAGGATGGGCGCGACAATACCGACGAACAGGCTGGGCAAAAGGAAAAGGGCGGTGCTGAGGAGAATAATCACCGGAATGGGGCTTAGGCCGCTGGTCAACAGGGCCCCGGATACCACCCTGAGTAGCACCAGGGAGCCCAGGCTGGAAACGGCGGCCAGGGCCAGGGCGATGGCTACCCGCCGGTTGCCCGCCCGGTGATCGACAGCCGGCGCCGCCAGTAGGCCGCCGATCCAATGACCGGCCGACAGCCCGGCGAGGACCACGGCGATGATTGCCGTCCAGGTGTACAGGGACATGCCCACATAGGGCGCCAGCAGACGGCCGGCGACGATCTCGATGATCAGCCCGCAGGCGGAACTGAGGAACAGGGCCACGCCGTATGCGATCTGCCGGGTCATGGGGTACCTCTCCGAACGGTTTAAAGCTGGTAAAAATACCGTGATTTGTACCCCTTACGCCATCGCCTTGGATTACTTTTGCTGAATACTGGGATAAAGTGGCCTTCAATGCTCGGTGCTGGCCGCGCCAATCACGCCAAGGACAACGGATTGGGAGGAATAGACCATGAGCAATCTTAGGTTGGGGACACTTTTAGCCGCCGTTATCGGGGTTGTCCTGGGTGCCAACCCGGTTCTGGCCACGCAGGATCATAAACCGACCCTTCCCAAGATCGAACCGGCCGATGACGGCCTTCACAAGCAACCGTGGTTCCTGGAAAGCTTTCTCGATCTCGGGGAAGACATGCAGGAAGCCGCCAGTCAGGGCAAGCGGTTCGCCATTATCTGGGAACAGCGGGGCTGCCCCTATTGCAAGGCGACCCACGACATCAATTTTACCATTCCCCGGATCGTCAACTACATCAAGGACAACTTCGTCGTCCTTCAGCTCAATCTGTGGGGCGACCGGGAAGTGACGGATTTCGATGGCGAAAAACTTCCCGAAAAGGAACTGGCCAACAAGTACGCCATTCGCTATACGCCGACCATACAGTTTTTCCCCGAAACCCTGGATGAGGTGAAGGGTAAAGGCGGCAAGGAGGCGGAGGTTCACCGCCTGTTGGGATTCTTTCATCCCTATCATTTCCTCACGACCTTTGAATACATCAAGACAAAGGCGTATGAGAAGGAACCCAACCTGCAACGCTTCCTTCTCGCCAAGGGACGGGAGGAACGGGCCAGGGGAATTGAAATCGACCTGATGGCCAACGAACTGCCGGCGGAGCCCTAGTAGTCTATATCGCTGCTCGGATTAGTTCGCTGTTAAGAAGCCTGTTTGAGCACTGATCGAGGCATCATCGCAACCCATATGGCGGCGATAATTTTGCGCAAAAGTATCCTCAACCACTTGAGGATGAGGCGCAGGTTGTAGCCGACGGCGCTCATGAC
>JAJRSS010000033.1 GCA_024278615.1 Alphaproteobacteria bacterium | reverse complement strand
GCCGCTTTACGGCGCCGAGTGCCGTTTGTTAGGCTGCCCCTCCCCTGAAGCCCGGCCATGTTTTTTTAGGGGCAAACTATTGGGGGACAACTCGCCTTGATGGATTTCCGGCCCATTTTCCCGGTCATCGGCATCCTGCTGACGATCCTGGCGGTGGTCATGTGCCTGCCGGCGGCGGTGGATTTCACCGCCGGGTCCGCCGATTGGCAGGTGTTCGCCATCTCGGCCGGGGTGACCCTTTTCGTCGGCGTCTCCATGACCCTGACCAGCCGCGCCGGCGGAACAGGGCTTTCCGTACGCCAGGCTTTCTTAATGGTCACCCTGAGCTGGTTGTCCCTGACCATTTTCGCTTCCCTGCCCCTGGCCTTTTCCAAACTCGACCTGAGCTTCACCGACGCCTTCTTCGAGGCCATGTCGGGGATCACCACCACCGGTTCGACGGTGCTGACCGGCCTGGACACGATGTCGCCGGGCATTCTTTTGTGGCGGGCGCTGCTGCAATGGCTGGGCGGGTTGGGCATTATCGTCATGGCCATCGCCGTCCTGCCCATGCTCGGCGTCGGCGGCATGCAGTTGTTCCGGGTCGAGGCCTTCGACACCGGAGAAGGCAAGGTCCTGCCCAGGGCGGCGCAGATTTCGGCCGCCCTGTCGATCATTTACATTTTGCTCACGGCGATCGTCGTCATCGCCCTGTGGCTCGCCGGGATGACCGGGTTCGAGGCCGTGGTCCACTCCATGACCGCCTTGTCCACCGGCGGTTTTTCGACCTCGGACGGATCGATCGGGTTTTTCGACAGTGCTACGATCGACGTCATCACCACCATCGCCATGGTCCTGGGATCGCTGCCGTTCCTCCTCTACCTCAAGATGCTCCGCGGTGATTTGGGGTCGATTTTCCGGGAAAGCCAAGTGTGGTGGTTTTTTACCATCGTCGCCATTCTCGTCACCATCGCCGCCGGCTGGCTGTGGCTTGACGGCGGCATGCATCCGGCGCAAGCGGTGCGCTACGCCGCCTTCAACATCATTTCGATCATCACCGGCACCGGCTTCGCGACTACCGATTACACCTTGTGGGGCAGTTTCGCCGCACCCATTTTCTTTTTCATCATGTTCATCGGCGGCTGCGCCGGATCGACCACCTGTGGCATCAAGATTTTCCGCTTCCAGGTCCTGTACTCCGCCGCCCGCACCCAGATCCACCACCTGTTGCAGCCCCACGGGGTGTTCATTCCCTATTACAACCGCCGTCCCATCCCCGACGAGGTCATCGTTTCGGTGCTCAGCTTCTTTTTCGTCTTTTTCCTTTCCTTCACCGCCCTGGCCCTGGGCCTGGGCATGCTGGGTCTGGATTTCCTCACCGCCGTCTCCAGCGCCGCCACGGCGATCTCCAACGTCGGCCCGGGGCTGGGCCCCATCGTCGGCCCGGCGGGCAGCTTCCAGCTTTTGCCCGACGCCGCCAAATGGCTGATGGCGGGGGGCATGTTGCTGGGCCGGCTGGAACTGTTCACCATCATCGTGCTGTTCACCCGGTCGTTCTGGCGCGGCTAGGGCTGGCCGGATTGGCCCCGGCATCCGCCTTCCCGGCTCCGGACCACCGAACCCTTGCAAATTCCCTCAACTTCGGCTATAAATAACTAGTCTGACTAGTCAGGATCCTCCGTCCATGCGCCAATGGCAGCTTCAACAGGCCAAGGCCGGCCTCAGCAAGCTGGTCAAGCTGGCCGCCCGCGAAGGCCCGCAGGAGATCACCCTGCACGGCCAGCCGGCGGCGGTGATCGTCTCCCGGGCCGAATACGAGCGGATGAGGAGCGCCCGGCCGCCGCTGGCCGAGTTCCTGCGCGCCTCGCCCCTGGCCGGTATGGAGTTGGACCTGGAGCGGGATGCCTCGCCGCCCCGCGATATCGACTTGTGAGTTACCTTATCGATACCTGCGCTTTATCCGAACTGGTTCGCCCAACACCCGACGCCTTGGTCCTTCGCTGGTTCGGCGAAGCGCCCCAGGACGGATTGTTCCTGAGCGCCCTTACCCTGGGCGAAATTCGCAAGGGCGTCGAAGCGATCACCGGCGGCCGGCGGCGGGACCGCATCATCGCCTGGCTGGAGCATGATTTATCGGCCTGGTTCGGCGACCGGGTGTTGCCCATCGACGCCGCCGTGGCCGACGAATGGGGCCGCCTGCCGGCCAGGGCCGGGCGCACCGTTGCCGCCATCGACAGCCTGATCGCGGCGACCGCGCTGCACCACCGGCTGACCGTCGTCACCCGCAATGTCGGCGATTTTGCCTTCGAGGGATTGGAGACCCTCAATCCGTGGGATTTGTAGCCGGTGGGACCGTTTGCCCCGCCCCGCCCTTCCGGCGTCGTGCAAGGCGGAATGAAGGTGGTTTCGAGATGAACAGCCGCGCGGGGACAACCGCGACAAACGGCAACGCCGCAAAGGTGAAGGCCGAACTGGGGGCCCTGGGCAGCCCGGAGAAGGCGGCGCACCTGTCGCGGTTTTTCAAGACCGGCCCCGGCGGGTATGGCGAGGGGGACAGGTTCATCGGCGTCCGGGTGCCGGAGCAGCGGCGCGTTGCCAAACGCCACGGCGACCTCCCCCTAAAGGAGATCGGCCGCCTGATGGCCAGCCCGATCCATGAACACCGCCTGACCGGTCTGCTGATCCTGGTGGCGCAATTCGCCAAAAGCCTGCGGGATTCATCCCGGCGGGAGATCGTCGATTTCTACCTGTCGCGTTTGGCCCGGGTGAACAACTGGGACCTGGTCGACCTGTCGGCGCCCAAGATCCTTGGGGAGCACCTGGCGCGTCACCCGGAAGAACGGGCGATGCTGAACGCCATGGCCGAATCGACCAATCCGTGGGAACGGCGCGTCGCCGTTCTGGCCACCTGGCCGATGATCAAACAGGGGCGGTTCGATGAGCTGCTGGTTCTGGCGGAGGCCCTGCTCACCGATACCCACGACCTGATACACAAGGCCGTCGGATGGATGCTGCGGGAAGCGGGAAAGGTGGATCCGGCCGTCCTCGAGGATTTCCTGGAAAATCATGCCGGCGCCATGCCGCGCACGATGCTGCGTTACGCCATCGAACGGCTGGAACCGGCCCGGCGGCGATATTTCATGGGCCGTTGACCAGCCGTTGACTGGGGCCGTTGACCGGCCGTGGCCGGCGCCGCCGCCAACGTCCGTCAGCTTTTTTTCAGGTCGGTCCAGACCCCCGGCATGATATTGCGAAGGACATAGATGAAGGCCAGGCAGAGGAGCCCCAACAGGGCGCCGATGTCTAGGGCCGTCATGGGATTTTCCACCGCCATGGCAACCAAGGCGCGGATGGAACGGAACATGCCGCCACCGTCACCGGAGCCGCTCCCTGCTCCGGTTCCGGCCCCACCACCGGCTCCGGCTCCATTTCCTCCACCGCCGGTGCTCGCGCTCGCCATTTGTCCGGTTTCGCCGGCTTTGGCGGGTACGCCACCACCGTTGCCGCCGCCGCCAGCCGCGCCGCCATTGCCGGTGCTACCCCCGGTTCCAGTTCCACCAACAGCGCCGCCGTTGCCGGCGCCACCCCCGGCTCCGGTTCCACCAGCAGCGCCGCCAGTACTCGCGCTCGCCATTTGTCCGACTTTGCCGGCGTTACCGGCGGCACCCGCCGTTCCAGGAACAGCCGTTCCGCCTTGGCTGGCCGACACGCCGACGCTCGATCCCGGGGCGCTGCCTACCCTGCCGGTCTGGCCGGCGGAAACGTTCGCCGATGAGCCGCCCACCGGT
>JAJRSS010000032.1 GCA_024278615.1 Alphaproteobacteria bacterium | reverse complement strand
GTACAATAGGTCATAACCTTTCCTCCTGTTTTTGGCTTTCACCCAAGGGCGAGCCAAAAACAGGAGGAAAGGTTAATGAGATTCAAGCTGAAGCTAACCGGCTCGAAGCCGGTGGTTTAGGACCCGAAAGTGGACAATCAATTCAGTTTGCTCCGAACGCGGCGGTTCCTGCCCCTCTTCCTGGCCCAGTTTCTCGGCGCCCTCAACGACAACCTGTTCAAGAACGCGCTTGTCATCCTCATCATCTATCGGATCGCCGAGGCCGCCGAGCTTAATGGGCAGGTTCTGGCGACCATAGCCGCCGGCATCTTCATCCTGCCGTTTTTCCTTTTGTCGGCTACCGCGGGGCAGGTGGCCGACAAATTCGAGAAATCGCGCCTCATCAATTGGATCAAGGCGACCGAGATCGCCATCATGATGGTTGCGGCGATCGGATTCTGGGGCGGTGATGTCTATTTTCTCATGACGGTTCTGTTTTTGATGGGAATGCAATCTGCCTTCTTTGGGCCGGTCAAGTACAGCATTCTCCCCGATTATCTGCGCAAGGACGAACTCATCGGCGGCAACGCGCTGATCGAGGCCGGAACGTTCCTTGCCATCCTGATCGGCACCATTGCCGGCGGCCTGCTGATCCTGAGGGACCAAGGTGAATTCCTGGTCTCGTTGGGGCTTGTCGGCATAGCCTGCATTGGCTGGCTAAGCAGCCTCTATCTGCCACCGGCGCCGGCGCCGGCGCCCGATCTTAAATTAAATCCGAATATCCTGGGTGAGGCTTTGGGGATCGTGAAGAAAGCCGCCCAGCGCCGCGATATCTTTCTTTCGATTCTCGGTATCTCCTGGTTCTGGCTGGTGGGCGCGACATTCCTCTCGCAACTTCCCGCCTTCGCCAAGGACGTTCTCTCCGCCGATGAAACCGTGGTCACCTTGTTTCTGACCCTGTTCTCCATCGGCATCGGTCTTGGCTCCCTGTTATGCAGCAAGCTGCTCAAGGGAGAAGTCACGGCCAAGTACGTTCCCTTTGGCGCCATCGGCATTACCATTTTCGTTGTTGATATTTATGCCGCGACCCGTGGCGGCGTTGCCGCGGCTACTCCCCTGATGGGCGCCATGGCCTTCGTCAGTTCACCCTCGAATTGGCGTGTCATGTTTGACCTCATCGCCATTGCCGTCTGCAGTGGCCTCTATATCGTGCCACTCTATGCGATCCTCCAATCGCGAAGCGAGGAACCCCACAGATCCCGAATTATCGCCGCCAACAACATCATGAATGCCGCGTTCATCGTTGTCGGGGCGTTGGCAGCAACGGTTATGCTGGCGGCGCAAGTTTCCGTTCCTGTTGTCTTTTTGACCATTGGCGTGATCAACGGCGTCGTCGCTATTTATATCTGTGGCCTGTTGCCAGAAGCGATGGTCAAGGCGTTTCTTGTTGGCCTCCTTAAGCTGTTGTACCGGGTCGAGGTTCGCGGCCGTGAGAATTACCGGCTGACCGGAAAGCGGGCCCTCATCGTCGCCAATCATGTTTCCTTCCTGGATGCGGTTCTTCTCGCCGTCTTCCTGCCGGTCAAACCCATGTTCGCGGTCAATACGCATATGGCCCGGCAGTGGTGGCTGAAGCCGTTCCTGCGCATCGTCGATGCCTTCCCGCTCGACCCGACCAATCCGATGGCGGCGAAATCATTGATCCATGAGATGCGGAAAGACCGCCACTGCGTTATCTTCCCGGAGGGCCGGATCACGGTCACCGGCGCATTGATGAAGGTTTACGAAGGCCCCGGCGTTTCGAGTTTCCCGACCATGTTGCCGGCCGCGCCCGTAGGCAAATGGCGGGAATCAGGCTCTACGATATCATGAGCGAGATGATCTTCGAGACGTGCGATCGTCAACAGACTCTTTTTGAAGCGCTACTCGAAGCCCAGGCCATTCACGGTCGAAAGCATCCCGTCGTCGAGGACACCGGCCGCAACCCGATTGGATACGGCCGCTTGATCCTGGCGGGACTGGTCCTGGGGCGCAAGCTCACCGTGCTGGCCCAAAAGGGGGACAACGTCGGCGTCCTGCTTCCCAATTCGGTTGGCGCGGTTACCGCGTTTTTCGCCTTGCAGGCGTTCGGGCGGGTAACGGCGATGCTTAATTATTCGACCGGCACACAAAACATGGTATCGGCCATCACGGCCGCCAAGATAGAGACCGTCCTGACATCCCGCCGTTTTATCGAAATGGCGCGGCTTGATGAGACAATAGAGCGGCTTGGTGCTCACGCAAGAATTGTCTACCTTGAAGATATCGAGAAAAGGGTATCCGCATTCGATAAATTGCGCGCCGTCATTTCGAAGCCCTTCGCCCGCGCCATTCACCACCGTGTCGGCATCGCGCCCGATGATCCAGCGGTAGTATTGTTCACTTCGGGTTCCGAGGGATCGCCAAAGGGCGTCGTCCTGAGCCATGCCAACCTGTTGGCCAATCGCTATCAACTGGCGGCGCGGATTGATTTCAATCCGTCAGACATCGTTTTCAACGCGCTTCCCGTATTTCACTCCTTCGGGCTTACCGGCGGCACGCTGCTTCCCATCCTGTCCGGGATCAAGGTATTCCTCTATCCATCCCCGCTCCACTACCGGATCGTGCCGATGCTGGTCTATGACACCAATGCGACCATCATGTTCGGCACCGATACCTTCCTCGGTGGGTATGCCCGGGTTGCCCATTCCTACGATTTTTATAACGTCCGCTACGTTTTCGCCGGCGCCGAGAAGGTTAAAGAGGAAACCCGCCGCACCTGGAGCGACAAGTTCGGCATTCGTATTCTCGAAGGCTATGGCGCGACCGAGACATCGCCGGCGATCAGCACCAACACCCCCATGCACTTCAAGCCGGGTACGGTCGGCAGGTTCCTGCCCGGCATCGGCCATCATCTGGAGGCGGTGCCCGGCATCGACGATGGAGGCAGGCTGATCGTCTCCGGCCCCAATGTCATGCTCGGCTATCTGCGCGCCGACAATCCCGGTGTTCTGCACCCCCCAGGCGGCGACGGTTACGATACTGGCGATATCGTTTCGGTTGATGCGGAGGGTTACATCACCATTTTGGGCCGGGTTAAGCACTTCGCCAAGGTCGCCGGGGAGATGGTGTCACTGACGGCGGTCGAAGCGCAAATTTCCGCCCTGTGGCCCGATAGCGATCACGCCGTCATCACCCTTCCCGATAGCCGCAAGGGGGAGCAGCTGGTTCTCGTCACCGAATACGCCGATGCGGACCGCGGCGCCATACAGGCTCACATCAGAAACTGCGGTGGCACGGAATTGATGGTTCCGAAGAGAATTATCGTGGCCGACAGGATTCCGCTGTTGGGATCCGGAAAGGTGGACTATGCCGGGGTCGGAAACCTGGTGGAAAAGGAGATGGGATAGGGCGCGGTCCATGGACCGTTGATTGTAAGCTAACCATTCTTTGCGACATAACCGATGGGTCCGTCGTCAGGAATTCGTACTGGAAGCAGATCTCCATGCCAGGACCGGAACTCCGGTCCGCGTGTGGGAGCCTCGGGTTCTATTTAATTTACCGGTTGTCCCTCAAAGGCCGGATGCGCTTGGAAGATGGATGCGGGCAAACTTTCCCCGGTGTCGGGGTGACGGATCGTTCGTTTAACCACGTAATCGAAAAGCAAAGGGTTGTAGTTGTAGATTTCGTTCAAGTGCCCGCGCTCTCGCTTGGTGATGAAGCCGTGTTTTACCAGGGCTTTTGTTTGGATAACGATATTAATGGTGGGCAGGGGGTAATCACTTCCATCCATTAACCGATGATGGAGGTCCTTGCGCTCGATGATCCGGGCCAGCGGTCCCGGCAATCGATTGTACTGGGTCATCGCGGACAGGTCCCCGAACAGCAATCCCCTGTAATCCGGGGTGTCCATAAGACGCATGAACAAATCGAAACTCCTGGCTTTCTTTCCCGGATTATCCAGATCGTCGTTCGCGCCCAGGCTTCCGCAATGAGCCATGACGACCTTTACCCCCATCTCCAGAGGCCGACGGAACAACAGCGGATTTCCCAATGCCTGGTCCTCCACGGTGGCGACGGCCTGTTCCTCGCCAGCATGTGTCAACAGGGTGAGGTCATATTTTTTCATTAAGCGGTAAAAATCGTCGTTGCGCGGTTCCGCCGCGTTCATGCCTTGGGCGTTTGGCAGCCACTTCACGAATACAGCTCCGCGCTTCGCCCATTTTTCAAGCTCCCGCAGAGCATCCGGCCGGTAGGGGTGAACCGAAATCGTGGGAACGAAGACATCCGGATACTTATCCGCTATGCCAAACACGAATTCGTTCGGCGTGTAGAAATTCGTTTTGTTCAGGTTAACGGCGCCGTCCGGATCGTAGTAGTGATCGAAAGCAAGCGCATGATATCTGCCGTGCCCTTCAATGTGCCGGACAAGGCGGACCAGACGATCCACATATTGCCGGTCTGCCTGGTTACGGTCGGTCACCTGGGCGCCGCTTAAGTATGCAGCCGATTTTAAGCGGTGGAGTGGATGCAGCCAACTAAGCATCCTGGGATTGACGGACATGCCGCTGTCGTTGGTACCCAAACCGACAATATGAACATGGTAGTCGCGGAGGTTACCTGGCTCCACATCGCAAAAAGAATGATCAACCCGTTCGCGCGCGTCGGCGCTCAAAAGGGATTCCATTTCCTCCGGCTGATGAGTGAACGCGCCGCTGACCAAGTGGATCAAGCACATTGATTCTTCCCTTTGGGCTCGCCCAACACCTCAAGGCGAATGTCATTTGTTTCGCCAGGGCACAGCTTCGAAGATATTGCGTTCCTTCATAAATTCTCCGGATGGACTCTTAGCTTCTTGTAGACCGTGGTGCGGGATATTCCGAGTTCCCGGGATACCGCCGATACATTCCCGTCATGGCGTTCATAGGCCCTCTTTACGATATCACACCCCTTATCGTGCAGGCTGACGGGCCGATCCGCATCCTGCCGCTCTGGCCGAAGCTTATCCAATTCTCGCCGCACCTGTTCGGCGGTGATGACGCCGTCTTCGGTGCTGATCGCCATGCGGACCAGAAAATTCTTCAATTCCCGGATGTTGCCCGGCCAGGGCAGTGGGATCATTGCGTCGAGGGCATCTTTTTCCAGGTGCAGCAAGTGTTTGTGAGTCTCGAGGATCGCCGCCGCGATTTCCGGCAGGTCAGAACGCTCCCGCAATGGCGGCATACGAACATCAACGGTATTGATGCGATAGAGAAGATCGGCGCGGAAGCGTTTTTCCTTTACGGCATCCTCGAGGTCGTGGTTGGTGGCGGTGACCAACTGAATGTCTACCTGATGTTCCTTCGACCCGCCGATCCGCCGCACCTTCCCGCCGTCGAGAAAGCGCAACATGGTGGCTTGCAGGAGCAGCGGCATATCGCCGATTTCGTCAAGGAACAGGGTTCCTCCATCGGCTTGCAGCACCAGACCGGGCGCTCCTTTTCGATCAGCCCCGGTGAAGGCGCCGCCGAGATATCCGAAAAGTTCGGATTCCGCCAGATTTTCGGGAAGCGCGGCGCAATTGACGGCGATGAACCTTCCCCGCCGTCCGCTTGTAGAATGGGCGAAACGGGCCAGCATTTCCTTGCCGGTACCGGTCTCCCCCCTTATGTGGATCGGCACGGAAAGCGGGGTCGCCTTCGCGACCTGGTTGATGATTGATTTAAGGGCGGTATCCCGGCAGATCATCCGTGGCAGATCGTCGCCAACGCACAACGAGTCAGGAGGCGCCAATGCTTTCCTGCTCCGGGTCTTGGCGGGGGCCGCCGGGTAAAATGTCGCGACGGCGAAGGAACTGCCATGCCGATCGACGAGGCTTGCGACAAACGCCCTGTTTCGATTGTCGAGGAATGTCTTGAACGGTGTGCGGAAAATAGTGTCGAAGTCCGTCCCCTCGCGAAGCTGAATTCCCTGCAATAAATAATGCGCCTGCCGGTTGGCGGCGACCAGAGAGCCATCTTCGTTGAAAGCCAGCAATCCGGCCTGCAGGGTGCCCAGAAACTCGCGCCTGTTGTGCAACTCGAAGGTCAGCTTGTCCTCGAACGCCTTCCTGAATTGGCCGTTTTCAAGGGTCAGGCAGGACATTTTGACAAGAGCGTGGGTGTGATGCTGGCGGGCGCGGCAATCGGACGATGCATCGATTACACCGACCAATTTGCCCATGGGATCGAAGACCGGAGAGGCGACGCAGGTCAATACGCCATAGCTTTTAAAGAAATGCTCGCCGGCATGCACCGTGCTGGGCCGATTCGACTGAACGACGCTGCCAAGGGCATTGGTGCCGTTAATGTTTTCCTTCCAGACGCAGCCCGGCGTAATCCGGGTTGCATCGGCGATGCTGCCGAAGGAATCGTCGGCGATGCTCTCAAGGATCGTGCCGTCCCGGTCGGCGAACACGATAGCGAAATTCGATCCGGAAATTTGTGAGTACAGATTTTGAATCTCGGCCTGGGCAAGGTGGAGCAAATCCTTGTTCTCTTCGCGAAGTTCCCCCAACTCATCACGCTCGATGATGACGTGGTCCGGCTCTTGCAGGGGATCAAGCCCCAAATCGAGGCAGCGGGTCCATGACCCCTGAATGTCGGCGCTCAGAAATTCGTTAGCGGCCATGCCCTTGCGCTCAAGCAGGACGCGGGCGCGGCTGATCCGGTCGTCGAATGTCAGCACCGATATCTCCCTGTTATTCGCAGTGTCGGTTACCCCGATTTTTCTTGTAATTACCGTGACGTTGATCGTTCGGCGATGTGTTCAATTATTGAACACCTGTTCACGTCAATCCGTCCAGTAACTGACAGTGCATTATTTGAAGGCGGGCGACAACATAAATATAACTGGTGAAAAGGTAGGCTTTGCGTCCCGATGCCTACTTGGCACGAATGTTGCTAACCGTTGTTCAATGGAAGATTCAAAGTGACCCAGACAGGAGGCCAAGGCCGATGAAAGCCGCAGTTTTGCATGAATATGATGAAGCACTAGCGAATTCCGAGTGGGTCATCTACGAAGATGTTCCAGATCCGAAGATCAATAAGCCAAGCGACGTGATCGTTCGCGTTGGCGGCGCCGGGGTGTGCCGCACGGACCTCCATATCGTCGAGGGCATTTGGCGGGACAAAGTTGAAGTTGCGCTTCCCCATATCATGGGTCATGAAAACGCCGGATGGGTCGAGGAGATCGGCAGCGGCGTCGAGAGCGTCAAGGTCGGCGATCCGGTCATCGTTCATCCGCTGGTCACCAGCGGTCACTGTCTCGCTTGTAGGCGGGGCAACGATATGCACGCCCAGGACAGCCTGTTCCCCGGCATCAACGCCAATGGTGGATACGCGGAATTCCTTCATACCACCGAGCGCACTTTGATCAGGCTTCCCTAGAGCCTGGAACCCAAGGCGGTCGCGCCATACACGGACGCCGGCCTGACGGCATACCGCGCGGCGAAAAAGGCATCCCAGCATTTGCTGCCCGGCGAATACGCGGTGGTCGTCGGCGCTGGCGGGTTGGGACATATCGGCATCCAGGTTCTTGCCGCCCTTTGCGCGGCGGAGATTATCGTCATCGACCTTTCGGATGCCGCATTGGATTTGGCGAAAAAGATCGGCGCCCATCATACCGTGAAGGCTGATGCCGACTGGGTCGAAGAAGTATTGGCCCTGACCGGAGGCCACGGAGCTGAAGCCGTCATTGATTTTGTCGGTGAAGGTGACGCCATCGAAAAAGGCCTCGCGGCAACACGTAACGACAGCTACTACTATATCGTCGGCTACGGTGGAAAGATTGAAGTGCCGGCCCTCGACATGATCATTTCGGAAAAGACAATTGTCGGCAATCTGGTCGGTACTTATCCGGAATTGGTGGAATTGATGGC
This sequence comes from Alphaproteobacteria bacterium, assembly GCA_024278615.1. GTDB lineage: Bacteria > Pseudomonadota > Alphaproteobacteria > Rhodospirillales > 2-02-FULL-58-16 > JAJRSS01. The sequence goes on along the minus strand of JAJRSS010000032.1, from coordinate 14,021 downwards.
CCTGGCCGATCGCGGCCTGGTCAAGCTGGACACCCACGAATATCGGTTGAGCAACGCCAACGACGCGTTGCGGGACTTGAACGAAGGCAAGTTCACGGGACGTGCGGTTCTTATACCGTAGGTCAACCAATGCCGAATCATCACAGTAATATAGGGAGAAATTGAATGAAGAAGTTATTGTTGAGCACCACCATCTCCACCCTTTTGTTCTCGCTTCCGGTAGCCGCTTTGGCGCAGGACTATTCGAAGTACGGAATAGACGAGGACGTTCCGGGTAAGTGTTCCTTCGCGGCGACCGACGCCAAGGACTATTCCGGCCGCACCCTCAATATCATCACTCACGCGGTTCCCGTCATGGGCGAGCCGACGGCGCTGCATGCATCACAATTCGAAGAATTGACCGGGGCCAAGGTAAACGTCGTACACGTTCCCTTCGGCGACCTGTTCCAGCGGATCATGATCCCCTTCCAGGCCAAACAGAACGCCTATGACGTTCTGTTCTACGGTTCGTTGTGGGTCGGTGACTTCAGCCCGTACCTGGAACCGGTTCCGGCCGAGTACCAGAATACGGCTTCGATGAAAGCGGTCACCGCCAACTACAAGGACGTCGCGACCTGGGGCAAGACCATGGTCCAGTTCCCGGTCGACGGCGACCGGCATTACCTGAAGTATCGCACCGATATTTTCGACAATCCGGAGATGCAAAAGAAGTTCAAGGCTGAAACCGGCCGTGATTTGAGCGTTCCCCAGACTTGGGAAGAATATGGCGAGATCGCCACCGTATTCAATGGTTGGGATTGGGATGGCGACGGCGAAAAGAACTATGGCTCCGCTGAAGTTGTGAAGCGCGACGACTTGATGTTCTCGGCCTTCATCAGCCGTGTGTCGGCCTACGCCAAGCACCCCGACGTCAAGGGCGGTTTCTTCTTCGACCTTGAAACCATGGAGCCGCTTATCAACACCCCCGGCTTCGTGAGAGGCCTTGAGATGTTCGTCAAGGCCCAGAAATACATGCCGCCGGGCGGCAATAATTTCGGCCTTGGCGACGAAATCTTCTCGTTCGGTGGTGGCCAGACCCTTTTCAGCTATTCCTGGGATGACGCCTATATCCAGGCCATGCAAAAGGACAGCCGGATACGGAACAAGGTCGCCGCCGCGCCGCTGCCAGGTTCAAATGAAGTCTGGAACCGCAAGACCGGTAAATGGGACAAGTTCGCAACACCGAACCGCGCCCCTTACATCACTTGGGGCTGGACTTCGGCGGTGTCGAAGATGAGCGAGAACAAGGACATGGCTTTTGATTACCTGTGCTTCTTCTCCAATGAGGCCAATACGTTGCACGATCTCCAGATCGGCCGTTTCGGTGTCAATCCTTATCGGACAACGCATTTCGATCCCACGTTCTGGACCGATAAGCTTGGCTGGAACACCAAGACGGCATCGACCTACGTAAAAACGCTGTCGGGCATGGATGACAGCAAAAACCGGGTATTCGACCTTCGGGTTCCCGGCGTCGGTCAGTTTATGTCGTCGATGGCGGCAGGCGTGTCGGAAGCCCTGGCGGGGCAGAAGACACCCCAGGAAGCGCTTGACGGCGTCGCTGAAGAATGGCGTCAAATCGTCAACCGTATCGGCAAGGAACGGGTCAAGAAGGCCTACGCCACCGTGGTCGCGCTGGAAGATAACCTGCGCTAGTCAAAAAGGCACGAAACCGGCCCCTGCTTTCCAGCCGGGGCCGGTGGTGTCTTTGCAGCGACGGTCAATGGTTCCCGTTTTCGCCACGATATTGACCCAACCCCCAGCTTGGCCGGATAAACAAACGAAGGTCCGGCCGTGAGCCAACCGGGATCGGCGTCAAGGATAAGGCTGAAAATGGGCACAAATACCAAAAACATGCCATCCTTGCCGAATTCACCGACGAACGACCGATAAATTGAGAGGGCTGCGTGCTTGTTTCCCGCCAAAAACTGATTTTTCTGCTGCCGGGCCTGTTGGTCCTGGTCGCGATTATCATTTTTCCATTGCTGTTTACCATCCGGGTCAGCTTTTCCAGTTGGGATGTCATGTATCCCGGTCTGGATTGGATCGGCGGCAAGAATTATTCCCGTCTTTTTTCAGACAGCCGTTTCTGGGAGTCGCTGCAAAGGCTGGCTGGAATCGCCGTTGGGACAGTGGTGATCGAATATCTGCTGGGTTTCGGCCTCGCCCTGCTGGTCTGGAAAGAAGTCCGCTACAAGCGTTTCTTCCGGGTCCTGTTCCTGGTTCCGATGATGACGACACCGGTTATCATGTCGGTAATCTGGCGGACCATCTTTCATGAATCCCTAGGGCCGCTGAACAATATCCTCGGCTTCCTGGGACTCGGCCAGGTCCCCTGGCTGTCCACCGCGGGCATGGCCGTGGTCAGCGTCATGATGGTCGAAATCTGGCAGTGGACGCCTTTTATGTTCCTGCTTTTGCTCGCTGGCTTGCTGTCGCTTCCCAAGGAGCCCTTTCAGGCCGCCGCTATCGATGGGGCGGGACCGTTTCGAACCTTCTTTATGGTGACCTTTCCCTTGATGGCGCCGATTTCGATCGGCACGCTGATCATTCGCCTGATCGAAGCCTCGAAGATAATGGAAACGGTGTATGTCCTGACCTCCGGTGGTCCGGGGACGGCGACGGAAACTTCCAGCTACTACATTTACATCCGCGGACTTCGTGATTTCCAGATCGGTTATGCGGCGTCGCTGTCGGTCACCTATTTGGTGTTGATGATCCTCGCCCTGACGATCCTCGCCAAGTTCCTGGTCAGGGCCTTCATTTCCAAGGACAAAGCGTGATGCTTGGATTGTACCGTTTTCTCAAGTATTCAGCGATCCTCCTTTGGTCGGCTTTTGTTGCCGGCCCGTTTTTGTGGGCGTTAACGACGTCGTTCAAGACGTCGGAGGGGATCGTATCGGGGGCGACCTATATTCCGTGGCTTCAATACAAGCCGTCGCTGGATGGTTGGGGCGTTCTGTTCCGCCGCGGCGGCCAGGGCATCGACATCGTCGATCCCTATCTGGCGAGCCTGACGGTGACTCTCTCGGCCAGCGCCATCAGCCTGGTGCTGGGAACTTTGGCGGCGTACGGCCTGTCGAGGTTCTCCTATAAGGCGGGCCCGATCAAGAATGCGGACATCACTTTCTTCTTCATCTCCCAGCGCATCATGCCGCCGATCGTCTTGTCGATCCCGTTCTTCCTGATGCTGCAAGCGTTTGGCCTGTTGGATACGAAGCTTGGGCTGATCATCGTGTATGTCGCCCTGTTAATGCCGATCGCGGTGTGGGTGATGATCGACTTTTTTCACAATATCCCCGTCGAACTGGATGAAACGGCGATGCTCGACGGGTGCAGGCCGGTGGAAACTTTCTTCCGTGTGATCCTGCCCAATTGCAAGCCCGGACTGGTCGTCGCCGGCCTGTTTTGCCTGATTTTCGGATGGAACGATTTCTTCTTCGCCTTCATGCTGACATTCACCAAGACTCAACTGTTGCCCGTCGCCGTAGTGGCGCTCAACTCGTCGGTGACGCCTTGGTGGAGCCTGAGCGCCTCGGCCCTGGTATCCGTGGCACCGCTGGTGATCCTGGCGTTTGTTGTCGAAAAATACCTCTCGCGTGGAAACTTGGCGGGAGCCATTAAATGAGGGTGCCCGGGCATGATAACGAAATCGGCGGGGATAGAGCGGCATGTCGCTGATCATCGACAATGTCAGCAAGTCCGTGGATGGGGAAATCCATCTGCAGGATATCCACCTGACGATGCAAAAGGGCTCATTCAACACCCTGCTCGGCCCAACCCTGTCGGGCAAGACCTCGCTGCTGCGTCTTCTGGCCGGCCTCGACAAGCCGACCAGCGGACGGATCATGATGGGCGGGCAGGATCTGTCATCGATTCCGGTCTGGAAGCGCAATGTTTCGATGGTTTACCAACAGTTCATCAACTATCCGCACCTGGATATCTATGAAAACATCGCCTTCCCTCTCCGCCGCGCCGGACTGGCCAAGGCCGAGATCGACCGCAAAGTTAGGGCAACCGCCGAGACTCTGCGTATTGATGAGCTTTTGAGGCGCAGCCCGGGAGAGCTTTCAGGCGGCCAGCAACAGCGCACCGCGCTGGCCCGCTCGCTCGTCAAGGGGGCGGACCTGCTGCTGCTGGACGAGCCGTTGATCAACTTGGATTACAAGCTTCGTGAAGAATTTCACGACGAGTTCACCAACATTTTCGCCGACAACAGGGACACCATCATCATTTATTCGTCCACGGACCCCTTGGAGTCCCTGCTTCTGGGTGGAGATATTCTGGTTCTTGACGAGGGCCGCCAACTCCAGCACGGCCCGACCCATGATGTCTATCGAAATCCCCGCATGGAAGCGGTCGCGAGAGTGTTCAACGATCCGCAGATGAACATGATCAACGGCCGGGTGGAAAATGGCCGTATCGTCCTGGGGCAAGGACTGACGTTGCCGCGAAGCACCCATATGACTGACTTGCGGGAAGGCAAGTACCGTTTCGGCCTGCGCGCCAATGCTCTCGGTCTTTCGCGGGCCAGCGCCGACGACGTGGAATTAGAGGCAAGAGTTGAACTGGGCGAGATTAACGGATCGGAAACATTCGTTCACATCCACCATAACGAAGTTTCGTGGGTGGTCCAGGAAGATGGCGTTCACACCCATTCCCTCGGTCAGGTCATCCGGGTCTATTTTAATCCGGAATATCTTTTTGCTTTTGACGAAAAGGGAATGCTTGCCGCCGCGCCGAAATATGTCCCGGGCAGCGGGACTGCGGAGGAATAGGGAAACCGCATGGCGAAAATAGATCTCAATGGTGTCGGACACTGTTATTCCGGCAAACCGGAAAAATTGGAGGATTTCGCCCTGCGGCCGATGAACCATTCTTGGGATCACGGCCGCGCTTATGCGTTGCTCGGCCCGTCCGGCTGCGGCAAGACAACATTGCTCAACATCATTTCGGGGCTGATCCGACCTTCCGAAGGGCGCGTGCTGTTCGGGGGTGTCGATGTGACGGACCAGCCTACCGCCAAGCGGAACATCGCCCAGGTTTTTCAGTTTCCGGTCATCTACAAGAACGTGACGGTCTACAACAATCTTGCCTTCCCGCTTCGCTGCCGCAAGCTTCCGGCGGACGAGATCGACAGGAAGGTCCGGGAGGTCGCTAGGTTACTGAATCTTACCGAACAACTTAAGAGCTCGGCGGCAAGGCTGAGCGCCGACGCGAAACAGTTGATTTCGCTGGGCCGCGGCCTGGTGCGCAATGATGTCGCGGCGCTTCTGCTCGACGAGCCGCTGACCGTGATCGACCCCCACCTTAAATGGCTTCTGAGACGCAAGCTTAAAGAAATCAACGATACCTACAACCAGACCATGGTTCTGGTGACTCACGATCAGAACGAGGCCCTGACCTTTGCCGAGAAGGTGGTGGTCATGCAGGCTGGCCAGATCGTCCAGGTCGGTACCGCGCAAGAGCTGTTTGAGAATCCCCGGCACACCTTCGTCGGTTACTTTATCGGCTCACCGGCGATGAACTTCATGCCCTGCCGTCTCGATGGCAACGCCGTGAAAGTCGGTGAAGAGAGAATATCGTTGCCGGAACTGGCCACGGTCGACGTCCCTCCAGAGGGCAAAGTGGAAATCGGCATCCGACCCGAATTTCTCAAGCTTGAGCATGACGCGTCACCCGATACGCTTGAAGTACCGATCCTGAATGTCAGGGATCTTGGAAACTTCCGGATCGCCACGGTCAGATTCGCCGGACACGATCTTAAAATCAAAATTCCGGAGGCCCGGCCAATCCCCTCGGAAAAGGGATTCCTGCGATTCCCTCGGCAATGGACCAAGCTCTATGTTGACGATGTGTTGAGGGAACCGGCCGGCGCATAAGGACGCTGTACAGGCAGGGAGGAAAGCAAGAGGGGTTGATCGCCAGTAAAAATTCCGGTCCAAGCCCCTCTATGGATGGAGATGCGGTTGAAAGGCGCAAGCTCTCTCCGGCTGGCAAGGCTTCGATCAAGGCGAGCATAATTGCTGTCGCCGCCTGTCCCTTTTGCCGAAACCTCCATCCGGAGGCTGAGGCGGGCATGTGATGATAAGTTGGCCATGTTCCCGCCCCTCGCTGGCCCATTCGCCATTTGCCACACAGATCCACTGATTTTTCTGCTTCGATCGAAACCGCCTCGAAGCGACCGTTCGTTCCCCGCGCAAAGACTGCGGTTTATCCTGCCATTTCTTCTCGACCGCACCCGGTGCCCGCCGCCTCGTTTTTGGCATGGATACGATTGCTGAATACTCGTCGATTCAGCGAATAGCCAGCATTGAGAGAGATGTTACCGCCGGTGTATCAGGCTGGAGGAGTGCGCCACGCCTCACTTTGAAAACTAACCGCCCGCCCGCCCCGTATCTCCGGGTAAGGGGCCGGAACTTGATCGGCGGGTTTTTTTCTCGCCAGTTTGATCCGTTTCCCGGGCTGGGACCGGCCCGGTCGGGACAATTTTCGCCAGTATCAGGCGCTTCAGGTCCGCCCCAAATTTTCCCATGCCCGGGAGCCTTCCCCCTTACCCCTACGGCCTGGAATCCCGCTTCCCCGCCGTGGGCGAGCGGTGGTAGGCATTGCGCGACCTTGGGGTTTTGTGTGGTTTTACAGAGCCTTACACCTTTTTCCTGGTGTGACGGTGGGCACAGGTAGCCGGCAGTTATTCGAGTAAAATTCGTTGTGCCTTTTCGTAAATTCCCTGGGTTTCCAGGAAATTCCCCAGATATGAAATCGACACGCTGGCAACAAGAAGCCCTGACCTGAAAAGAGTGAGCGAACATGACTGACGGACAAGGTGAAGCAGACGGCCCCAAGGAAACAGGTGGTAACGCGGAACGGCAGGTCGTGGACGACCTTACTGTTCCTGGAAGCATCGATAGACCTGACATCCAGCCCGACCCGCAGGCCCGATTGGGATTCGACGTAAAAAATTGGCTTGCCGGCATTGTAGGGTTGGTAACGATTTTCATGGCCGTCAACGTGGCGCTCGCGGGGCCACAAACGGGCGAACAAGAGATTGCCAGTATCAGCGGCAGTATCACGGGCTATGTCATTCGCCCGGAGCACAAAAATATTGCCGATCCGGATAGCGCGAAAGCCTGCGTACGCTGTCACGGCGGTCTGGCCCAGGTTAGTCATCCAACCGATTTCTATCCTCGCCGTGAACTGCCAGCGGAATTTCCAATGACGGAGCACGGTAAAATGACCTGCAACACATGCCATGATATCAGCAGGCAATCCGCGTCGAGCGTACGGGGCGGCGAAATCGGGCAGAAATTCTGTGATGCATGCCATTCGGGTAGTTTTTTCGCTCGCATGGCCGACGAAGGACACTCCCTGGAAGCGTCAGGACACCTAAAACGCTTCAACTCCGCGAGGAGCCTGATCGACAGTTATTCCATTCAATGCATGGAGTGCCACCCCAATAACGGTACTATCGGCAGCCAGAGAATGGCATCCATCGGCTTCATGGCTATTGGCGGTGGGGCCGCGAACCATTCTATTGGCGCATCTTACCGCCAGGCGGCATCCCGCGGGAATTACCGGCCCGCCGCTTCCCTGCCTAAGGAAATGCTCCTTACCGATGGCAAGGTCGGCTGCCTTTCCTGCCATCAGGGTTATACGCAACAACACGGTAAACTGGTGCTGGCCGGCAACCTCTGCACCTATTGTCATGATAAATAGCAACTGAGCGACCGGCCTCCCCTGACCGGCCCTGTCGGAGGCCGATTTTTCCCGGCGGGCTTCTTGTCCATCTTCTCCAGGTTGTTGGCCCGCCGGCGGGCTTCCGTAACGGGAGGGGCAGCTGCCCTCGCCCCCCAATAAACAAGATTATTGCCCCGCATCGCATCGCATGGGGTGTGAAACGGGGGTTGGTGATCCCATGTGTTTGGCGGGGGCCTTGCGCCTGACCCAAACACATGGTTCAAGGAAGCCCGCAAACCGGGGGACCGGATGAAACAGACAGAGAGAAGCCATGACCGACCTTGCCGCCACCGATGAGCTGTTTTTCACCCGCGCCGGGCTGGACCGCGACCGGGTCCAGGGGATCGTCGATGACGCAACCCTGGGCGCCGATGACGGCGAGATGTTTTTGGAATACCGCCAGTCGGAAAGCCTGGTCTTCGACGACGGACGGCTGAAAAACGCTGCCTTCGACACCGCCCAGGGGTTCGGCCTGCGCGCCGTTTCCGGCGAGGCCACCGGTTATGCCCATGCCTCGGAATTGAGCGAGGAGGCCATGGGCCGCGCCGCCGGTACGGTGAAGGCGGTGCGCGCCGGCCATGGGGGCAGCCTGGCGGAGGCGCCGGTGGGCACCAACCAGCGGCTCTATGGGGACGACAACCCCCTGGGGCTGGTCGATTTTGAAACCAAGGTCAAGCTGCTGACCCGCATGGACGCCTATGCCCGGTCGCTGGATTCCCGGGTGTGCCAGGTGTCGGCGTCCCTGGCCGGCAATTGGCAGGCGGTGCAGATTTTACGCCCCGGCGGCGCCCGGGCCGGCGATATCCGGCCGATGGTGCGGCTCAGCATCTCGGTGGTGGTGGCCGAGGGCGAGCGCATGGAATCCGGCGGCTATGGCACCGGCGGGCGCGTCACCTACGAAGGGTTCCTGGAAGAAAGCACATGGCGTCACGCGGTGGACGAAGCCTTGCGCCAGGCGCTGGTCAACCTGGAAGCGGTGCCGGCGCCGGCGGGCGAGATGACCGTGGTGCTGGGCCCCGGATGGCCCGGCATCCTGTTGCACGAAGCCATAGGCCACGGCCTGGAAGGGGATTTCAACCGCAAGAAGACATCGGCCTTTTCCGGACTGATGGGCCAGCGCGTCGCCGCCGCCGGGGTGACGGTAATCGATGACGGCACGCTGCATGACCGGCGCGGTTCGCTGACCATCGATGATGAAGGCACGCCGACCCAGCGCACCGTGCTGATCGAGGACGGCATCCTGACCGGCTATCTGCAGGACCGCCTGAACGCCCGGCTGATGGGCGCGCGTTCGACCGGCAACGGGCGGCGGCAGAGTTACGCCCATTCCCCCATGCCGCGCATGACCAACACCTGCATGCTGGCCGGGTCCCGCGACCCCAAGGAAATACTGGAGACCGTGGACAAGGGTTTATACGCCGTCACCTTCGGCGGCGGTCAGGTGGATATTACGTCGGGCAAGTTCGTCTTTTCCTGCACCGAGGCCTACATGATCGAAAACGGCAAGATCGGCGCGCCGGTCAAGGGCGCGACGCTGATCGGCAACGGCCCCGACGTGCTGACCAAAGTCGACATGGTGGGCGACGACATGGAACTGGACCCGGGCATCGGCACCTGCGGCAAGGACGGTCAAGGAGTGCCCGTGGGCGTCGGCCAGCCGACCATGCGCATCAATGGCCTGACCGTGGGCGGCACGGCGGTATAGTTCCTAAAAATAATCCCGCTACCCTCAGGGCGAAGGACTTTGCTTCAAGGACGGTTATTCTTCGCCGTCCAGGGCTTCGCCCAGCCAGCGTTCGACAATATTGCCGACTTCGGCGTCGACCGCTTCGGAATAGTCGATGAAGGCCTTGATGGCCTGGCGGATATCATCGGGACTGCCGCCGTCCAGGGCGGCATTGACCAGGGTTTCGCCGGCGGCGTGCATGTAGCGGTGGGGTGCTTCCAGCAGCTTGAACTGGGCGCTTCCGCCATTGCCCCGGGCTTCGCTCAGGTACCACCCCCCCAGGCGGCAACGGGCCGGGCTGTGGACCAGGTCGGTTTTGGGCAGGTGATTCCATTCTTCCTTTTCGGTCAGCGCCAGGGCATAGACCGAGTCCAGGACCTGATTGCGGTAGGAATTGTGGTTCATCCACGCGGTGTACAGGAGGCCCAGGGAAGACGAGGGCCACTTGCGGTTTTCCTCGAGCAGCGAGATGAAATCGTTGCAGGGAATGGGGCGGCTGATCCAGAAGCCTTGCACCGCGTCGCAGCCCGACGCCATGAGATAGACGTAAACGCCCTTGGTTTCCACGCCCTCGGCCACGGTCTTGATGGAAAGTTCCCGGGCCATGGAAAGGCTGGAACGCACGATTTGGGTATTCTTGGCGTCCTCGCTCATGCGCCGGACCACGCCCTGGTCCAGCTTGATGGCGGAAAAAGGCAGGCGACTGAGAACGTCGAGAGAGGAATACCCGGTACCGAAATCGTCCATGACGATTTCAATGCCCAGTTCCACCAGCTCGTTGAGAGTAGCCTGAATCCGCTGGCTGGCTTCGACGACGGCGGATTCGGTTATTTCAATTTGCAGGTTGCCGGGGTCGATCCGCCGGGCGCCGATGAAACTGCGCAGCATTTTGATCAGGTAGGGAGAATGCAGGTCCAGGGCGGAAACATTGAACGCCACCTGAACGTCCGGCCGGATGGAACGGATGGCCTCGATCTCCTCGATCAGGGAGGGCAGCATGACCGCCGTGATGTCGGTGATCAGGCCGGACTTCTCCGCCTGGGGTAAAAAGCGGTCAGGCATAATTACGGAACCATCGGGCAAGATCCAGCGCAGGAGCGCTTCGCCGCCCAGAATCTTTCCGGTGACGAAGGAAACCTTGGGTTGAAAATAGAACCGAAATTCCTCGTTGTGGAGGGCGCGTTCTATTTCCTTGATCTGGATATCAACGTCGTGCATGCGGCGGCCTGGTCGGACAATCGGGCCGCTACAGTCTGGCGGTCATTAATTAGGAATTGTTTAAGTCTATTGATCCGCCCGAACTGGGGGCACAGGGCCTTGTTAATACGCGTATTCCCGGAAAACCGGGTCCACGCAGCCCTTCCACCTGCGTTCATAGGCGGCCAGCAGGTCCTCGGCCGGAGTCAGGCCGGATTCGACGATCTGGAAAAGGGGATTGAGGAAATGGGTCTCGTCCAGGCCGACCCCGTCCAACCGCCCCCGGCGGGCCAGGCCTTCGTGGGCGATCTCCAGAACGTCCAGCGCCACATCGTCGACGGTGCCGTCGCGGAACGGCGTTCCCAACGCCAGCCGGGGCACTTCATCCCGGAGATAGGCGTGTTCCTCGGCTGTCCAGTCGCTGACCAGATCCCAGGCGGCGGCCCTGGCCTCGGCATCATAAAGCAGCCCGACCCAGAATGCGGGCAGGGCGCATAGCCGGTTCCACGGCCCACCGTCGGCGCCGCGCATTTCCAGGTACCTCTTGAGCCGCACTTCGGGAAAAGCGGTGGTCAGGTGATCCTCCCAGTCCTTCAGGGTCGGCGCCTCGCCCGGCAGGGCGGGCAGTTTGCCGGCCAGGAAATCGCGGAAGGATTGTCCCGATGCGTCGACATAAACGCCGTTCCGGTAAACGAAGTACATGGGGACGTCCAGAAGGTAGTCGGCATACCGTTCGAAGCCGAATCCGTCTTCAAAAACAAACGGCAGGGTGCCGCAACGGTCCGGATCCGTATCGGTCCAGATATGACTGCGGTAACTCAGGTAGCCGTTGGGTTTGCCTTCCTTGAAAGGTGAGTTGGCCCAGATGGCCGTGGCGATGGGCTGCAACGCCAGCGAGACGCGGAACATCTGCACCATGGAGGCCTCGGAACAGAAATCCAGGTTAACCTGGACCGTGCAGGTCGCCTGCATCATTTCCAGGCCCATGGTGCCTTTTTTGGGCATGTATTCGCGCATGATGCCGTAGCGCTGCTTGGGCATCCACGGCAATTCCGAACGGGGCCACTTGGGGTGATAGCCCAGGCCCAGGAAACCGATGTCCATTTCGGCGGCGATGGTTTTCACCTGCTTCAGGTGCTCGCCCACTTCCGAACAGGTCTGGTGAATGGTTTCCAGGGGGGCGCCGGAAAGTTCGATCTGCCCCGCCGGTTCCAGGGTGACGGAACTGAGGTCCGGCTTGACGAGGGCGATGGGATGGCCGCCTTCCATCACCGGTTCCCAGCCGAATCGTTTCATTCCCTCCAGGATGGCGCGGACCCCGCGGGGACCGTCGTATTCCAGGGGGCGAAGGTCTTCCAGATGATAGGCGAACTTTTCGTGCTCGGTGCCGATGCGCCAATTCTCCGGCGGTTTGCATCCGGATTCCAGATACTCGACCAATGCCCGCTTGTCGGTTACGGGCTCGTTTGGTTTGGGTTGGCTGTCGGGCATGATGGCCTCTTGAAATAAAAAAGTTTTTCTTCGTTCACGAATCGCGCCAGTCGCCCACCATCGACTGCCAACACGCCAGCGCCGCCAGCGCCGCCGTTTCAGCGCGAAGAATGCGAGGCCCCAGACCCGTCCGCTTAACAAAGGACAGATCGTCCAGGGCGTCAAGTTCCGATGGCGCGAAGCCGCCTTCCGGCCCGGTCAGAATCCCGCACGGGCGCCCGTATCCTTTACCGGCGTCGTCCATGGCGAGCACCCGGTTCAAAGGTAGCCCGCCACCGGTTTCATCCATCACCAACAAGGTCCGGTCACCGGGCCATTTCCTTAGCACCGCGGCCAAAGGCGTTGCTTCTTCGATGCAGGGGACGGTCAGGCGCCCGCACTGTTCGGCGGCCTCGACGGCGTGGGCGGACAATCGCGCACCGTTGACCCGGCGGGTCGCCGAGTACTCGGTAAACACGGGCAGCAAACGGGACACACCCAGTTCCGTCGCCTTTTCAACCAGGAAATCCGTGCGCGCTTTTATTACCGGCGCGAAGGCCAACCACAGGTCGCTTTCGTCCTGCTGGGGCCGGATTTGCCGATCGACCTCCAACCGGCAGGGCCCCTTTCCCCCTTCGCCGATTGCCGCCTTCCACTCGCCCTGGCGGCCATTGAAAACCGCGACCGCATCGCCCGCCCCAAGGCGCATGACATGACGAAGGTAATGGGACTGGCCGCCGGTCAGGTCGACGCTGCCGCCACCGTTCAGGTCAGCGGCGATGTACAGGCGCGCTTTGGCGCGGGTTTCCGGCATTTCCGTACTTCCATCTAAAAGGACCTTTGCCAATATAGAGCGCTAATGGGCCCCGGCAAGATAAGCGGGTTTGCCTGCCTTGCCGGGAATGGCGTAATAGTTCCGGTAATGACGGATAACCCTCGCCATACCGCCAGTGATATCCCTGCCGGCTCGTGGGTGGATCGCAGGCTGCCGGCGGCGGTCCGGCCCTATCTGCGGCTGGCCCGCCTGGACCGGCCCATCGGCGCCTGGCTGTTGCTGTTTCCCTGCTGGTGGGGCCTGGCCCTGGCCACCCCGGGATGGCCGGATCCCTGGTTGGCGGTGCTGTTCGCCATCGGCGCGGTGGTCATGCGTGGCGCCGGGTGCACCCTGAACGATATCGCCGACCGGGATTTCGACGGCCAAGTCGCCCGCACCGCCGACCGCCCCATCCCCAGCGGCGCGGTCAGTGTCGGCCAGGCGGCGGCGTTCATGGTGGTGCTGACCCTGATCGGACTGACCGTGTTGTTACAGTTCAATGATTTCGCCGTCGCCGTCGGCGCCGGCTCCTTGATCGTCGTCGCCGTTTATCCGTTCATGAAACGCATTACCCATTGGCCCCAGGTGGTGCTGGGCCTGGCTTTCAACTGGGGGGCGCTGTTGGGCTGGGCGGCGGTGCGGGGCGACCTGGGCTGGCCGGCCATCGCTCTTTACGCCGCCGGCATATTCTGGACCCTGGGATACGACACCATTTACGCCCACCAGGACAAGGAAGACGACCTGCTGGTGGGCGTCAAGTCCACCGCCCTGAGGTTGGGCGCGGGAACCCGCCCGTGGCTGTATTCCTTTTTTGCCGCCGCCGTGGCGCTGCTGGCGATGGCCGGATTCCTGGCCCAGTTGGGCTGGCCTTTTTACACCCTGCTGGGAGTGGCAGCAGCGCACATGGGCTGGCAGGCGGCGACGGTGGACCTGGACACACCCAGGGACTGCCTGGCCAAGTTCAAGTCAAACCGGCATGTGGGCTGGGTCATCCTGGGCGCCATCATCGCCGGCCAAGTGGTCAATTAGAGGCGTCAG
>JAJRSS010000031.1 GCA_024278615.1 Alphaproteobacteria bacterium | reverse complement strand
TGCTGTTCCGCGACTGCCAGCGCATGGTCAACCAGGACCGCAACGTGTTCGCCGCCTGCATGGTGGCGCTGGGCGACGCGGACGCCATGGTCACCGGGCTGACCCGCAACTACCATGTGGCGCTGGATGAAATCACCCGGGTACTGGACCCCCGGCAAGGCCAGCATGTGTTCGGGTTGTCTTTGTTGATTTCCCCTGGCCGGACTTTGTTTGTTTCCGACACCGCCGTTCATGAACTGCCGACAGCGGAACAACTGGCCGACTTTGCCCATCAGACGGCGGTGGTGGCGCGCCAGATGGGGCACGAACCCCGGGTGGCGCTGACGTCCTTCGCCAACTTCGGCAATCCGGACCTTTCCCGTTCGGCCATCATCCGCGATGCGGTCGAGATTCTGGACGGCCGCGACGCGCCTTTCGAATACGACGGCGAAATGGGTGTTGACGTTGCGCTCAATCCGGAAGTGATGGAAAATTATCCCTTCTGCCGCCTGTCCGGGCCGGCCAACGTGCTGATCATGCCGGGACTGAACAGCGCGCAGTTGGCGACCAAATTGCTGCGCGAACTGAGCAGCGTGACGGTGATCGGGCCCTTGCTGATGGGCCTGTCCAAGCCGGCGCAGATCGTGCCCTTGAGCGCCACCGTTTCGGAAATGGTGAACATGGCCGCCCTGGCCGCCCACGAAGCGGCGCGATAGTTCGCGATAACTCAGGGCGCCGGTTTCGGCGCGCCCATGACGGTGATGTTTTTGACCACGTAATCGCCGCCGCCGTTGATCAGGACAATACCGTCGAAACCGGCCTGAAACCCCCGGTCGGTGGCCCGCATCAATTCCTTGCCATCAACCGATACGACCATTTCACCCCCCTTGTCCCGGGTCCACTGGACCACGTGGGTCTTGCGGTCTTCCAGGTTCAGGGCACCCCGGTAGGAGGTGACAATGCCGGTGGCGGTGGCGGATACCCGCATCAGCCGGAGGACCGGAGTCGCACCCGGCTGATAGATGAGCCGGTAGCCGTTGTTGCCGGCGCCGGTGATGTAGGCCCCGACTTCGAACTGGCCCTTCTTTTCCCACGACGTGAACTCGAACGTCAGGGAGAAGGCATTGGTCATGGGTGCCGCCGCATTGATGGCGGCGTGCCCCGGTTCGGCCCTCGGCGCCGGCTGGTCCAGCCGCTTGCCGGTCAGGATGGTGCTCAGCAGGTCGGCGGCCTTTTCCTCCCGGGTCATTTTTTTCCGCGGCTGGGCAACCAGTTCCGGCGTGCTGCGCAGGCCATAGCCGGGTTCGACCCAGAACTTGCCGGCGCTGACCGTCCAGGTCGGATTGCGGGTAAAGTCGCCGTCGGCGAAATCGTCGCGCAGCAGCACCACGCTCCACGGATTTTCGTACCGGTCCGCCAGGTCGCGAAGATCATTGAGGAAATTGGGGTCGGCGGCCCGGGCCCGGCTGGCTTTGTTCGTAAGGGCGCGCAGTTCCTTGATCAGCTTGCCCACACGGTCATTCTGCTGGCGGACGTCCTGCCGGGCCTGAAGGGCAGGATCGGTCCACGGAGAATAAGCGCCGCCCTGGGTTTGGGCGTACGCCGGCGACTCAGTGGAAACGGCGATCAGCGTCACCAGGATCGGCAAAAAACATCTACCCGCAAGCCTGTTCATGGGTCCGAGTTTATCACCGATAACTCCGCCAGACCACCTTCGCGCCGCTAAAACCATCATTTGGCGCCTACTCTTTTTCCGCCAGGGCCTGTCGGCGAGTGGCCATGGACAGCGGCCGAAGTGGCGGGAAAGGCGTTGGCGCCCAGGGTAATGTCCTGGATCCGGCCGGCCGTCATCCCGGTCCGGTGCTTTCCACCGCTGCCTCGCGGGAATCCGGGGGATAACGGCGCATCATCCACAACAACAACAACAATCCCGGTACGGCGGCGGCGGTGGAAATGAGGAAATAGGTAACCCAGTCGACGTTATCGGCAAGCCAGCCGCCGCCGGCCGAAAACAGGATTCGCGCCTGGGCCATGAATGACGACACCAGCGCGTACTGGGTCGCCGTATAGGCGACGTTGCACAGCGACGAAAGGTAGGCGACGAACGCCGCCGTACCCATGCCGCCGGTGATGTTTTCCACGCTAATCGTAATGACGAACATGGGAATGGAATAGCCGACGGCGGCCTGCACGGCGAAGATCAGGTTGGAGGCCGCCTGAAGAACGCCGCACACCAGCAAGGCGCGCATAATGCCGTAACGAACCACCATGATGCCGCCGATAAGCGCGCCCGCGATTGTCATCGCGACGCCGAAACCCTTGCTGACGACGCCAATCTCCGTCTTGGAGAATCCAACTTCCAGATAAAATGGATTCGCCATGACGCCGAGTAAAGCGTCGCCATATTTGTATAGGGCGATGAACAGGATGATCATGATCCAGTCGGGGCGCGTCATGAAGTCGGCGAAGGGACAGATGACCGAGCGGTAAATCCACGTCATGGCGTTACGGGTTTTGTCGGGCAGGTGCGCCTTGCGTTCGACGAACGCGATTACCCGTCGTTCAAGCGCCTCGGTTTCGTCGCTGACAACACGTTCCGGCTCCGGGGTCAGCAACACGGTCACCATGCCGACGCCCATCAGCGCCGCCATCGCCGCATAGGCCCAGAACCAGCCGAAGGCGTCGGCAATGATCAGGGCGCCGCCGCCGGCGGCGACCAGGCCGATGCGGTAGCCGAGCACGATGTTGCCCGCACCCGCGCCCTGCTGGTCCTCATCGAGAAGTTCTATGCGAAAGGCGTCGATCACGATGTCCTGGGTAGCCGAGGCAAAGGCCAGCACCACCGCCCAGAAGGCCGTCCACCACAGCCCCTGGGCGGGGTCGGTGGCGCCCAGCCCGAGCATGGAGGCGGTTACCGAAATCTGGGCCAGGATCATCCAGCCCCGCCGCTGGCCAAGACGGCGGGTCAGCACCGGCAGACGGATCTGATCGACCAGGGGCGACCATAGAAACTTGAAGCCGTAGGCGATGCTGGCCAGGCTGAAAAGCCCGATCGCCGTCTTGGCGACCCCCGCTTCCGTCAGCCACGCCGACAAGGTGGAATAAACCAGCAGCAGGGGCAGGCCGCTGGTGAAGCCCAGAAACAAGATGGTCATCACCCGGCGGTCGCGATAAACGCTGACCGATGCGATCCAGTCCTTTACCACCTTGGGCTCCCTCGCGAACGTGTCGGCATGACGCCGGTCACCGGTCGCCCAGTTCCAGCAAGGCGTGAAAATTGGCCGACCAGATTTCCGGTGGCGTCATCAGCACCTTGCCGAGAATCGCATGAAAACCGCCATCCAGGAAGCGGCGGCTGCGGCTTCCCCGAATCTGCGCGTAACACCTGACGCAGCCGAAACCCGCCGCCCGGGCCAGTTGGCGCATGCTGTCCGGCGTATAGGCCGCCCGGTGGGTAAGATCGCCGTACTGATAAACAGCTCCCCACGGGGAGGCCATGTTGGGAACCCGGACCAGGACCTTGCCCCCGGGGGCGAGAACGCCGGCCAGGGATTTCAGCAGTCTTACCCCGTCTTCGGGGGTGAAATGTTCCAGCACGTCGAACATCACCACCCGGTCGAAGGTGCGCCCATCCGTGTTTTTGTCCAGGAACCGCCGAACGTCTTCGGCGCGAAAATTTTCGGCGACGGCGGCGGGAACGTGAGCGGCCAAGGCTTCGTCCCGGTCGATACCGAGAAAATCACCGACGCCCTTTTCCTTCAGGTAAAGAAGAAACTGCCCGGTGCCGCAGCCCACCTCCAACACCGACAAGGCGGGCGAACACTGGGCCGGATACCAGAATTCCCGATCGAAACGGCGCACGTTCTTGGCCGACAGCGTGGGCGTCCCATAGGCCTTGTGCCCGCTGTACGTCGCATAGAAATCCGTTTCATCGGCCATGGGCTTTCCCATCCTTGCCCTCCGCCAGCAGCGCCACAAGTTGCCGCCAAACCTGATCCTCGCCGATGGCGCCGATACAGGGAAAGACGTCGGACTTGACCGGCCTTTTGTGGCAACGCCAGAAACAGTGATAACACTCCTGGCGGTGAAAGGCGAAACGGGCGTTGGGCGGCGCCACACCGTCCGGGTAGGGAAAAAAGCCGCCGAAATGCCCGCCGCCGACGATCACCAGTGTCGGCGCGCCAAGGGCGATGGACAAATGAGCCGGGCCGGTGTCGTTGGTCAGCACGGCCGCCGCATGGGCCATGAGATCAAGAACCTCATCAAGGCGGGTGCGCCCGACCAGGTCAATCACGCCTGGCGCGCCCGGATGACTGCCCAGGTGATCGCCCAGGGCGGCGCCCGGCGCGGGTTTCGGTTTTTCTTTCGCCGTGCCGATGAAAACCACCCGGTAGCCGTCCGCCAGCAGCCGTTCGGCCATGGCCAGGTAACTCGAGTAGGGCCAGCGGCGGCCCGGTTCGTTGCTGCCCGGGTTGAGCACCACGTAGGGCGCGCCTTCTTCCAGGGGCGGTGGGCGGTCGGGCCAGGTTATGCGGGGCGGCGCCGGCGGAATCTCCCGCCCGGCGATGGCCGAGACGAAGCGGAAATGCCGCACCACTTCGTGGGTGGGGTAATCGCCCGTATGGATGATGCGGCTGACCTGGCTGAGGTAATAGGTGAATTCGGTGCGCGTCGGTTCGTTCACATAGGGAAGGGAAACCACGGTCTCGGGGGCGCCGGAGACCCAGGTCAGGCTGTCGGCCATCATCGCCCGGCGGAAAAAGGAATCGCAGACGGTGATCGCGGGGGCCAGCCGACGCACCATCAGGCTGACCCGGAACCGGTAGAGGGGCCGGCGGGCGAAGGCGTGCTCGTTGATGACAAGGACCCGGTAGCCGCTGAAAATTTCCCCGGCGATGCCACCCCAACTGGCGCAGCCGAGGACCGTGATTTCCGACGGCTCCACGCCGAAGGCCTCGGCGTAGTGGTCCAGCGCGCCGCGAAACAGGACCATGTCGCCGATGCCGTCCATGCGCACCACCAGCAGGCCCCGGCGGGGCTTGATAACCGGCCAGTAGCGGGCGATCAGGTCTAAAAGGCGGAACAGCCACCAGCGCCGGCGCATGCCCGCCGGCAGGACCCGCCAAATCCAGGTCGAAACCCACGTTTCGTTGACGCCCACCATGGAATCGGCCACGGATTCAGCCTGGGATTCGGCCTGAGACCCGTCCTGGGCGTCGGGGCTAAAGGATTGCTGGGGGTTTTCAATCATCGGCATGGGCGCCGAAAGTAGCCCCGCCGGCGATGGCTGAAAAGGGTTTTGGCCGCCATCCGCCATCCCGTTCCCAGGCGCCGCGCCCTGCTGGCCCACCCCACCCGGCAATGCCGCGTTGTCCAGGCCGTGCCGGCGCCGGTTTCAGCCCAGCTTTTCGTCCATCAACTGGGATAGGGGTATTTCAGGCCGGGCGCCGAAATGGCCGATGATTTCGGCCGCCGAGATACCGCCGATACGGGCGCAGGCAGGCGGCGGAAACCCGTAACAGAGCCCGTACAGGAACCCAGCGGCATAGGAATCGCCGGCGCCGGTGGTATCGACCACATGGCGTACCGGTTCGGCGGGGACTTCGTGGGTTTTCTCGCCATTAATCACGATCGAGCCCTTTTCGCTGCGCGTCAGGGCGGCGATCTCGCAATGACCCCGTACCTGATCCACCGCTTCTTCGAAGCTATCCACCTGGTACAAGGAGAGGATTTCCTGTTCGTTGGCGAAAAGAATATCCACGTGACCGGCCAACAGGTCGAGGAAATCCTCCCGGTGGCGATCGACGCAGAAGGGATCGGATAAGCTGAGGGCGACCTTGTTGCCCGCCTCGTGGGCCAGGGTCGCGGCCAGGATGAAGGCCTGCTTGGCCGCCGGTCGATCCCACAAATACCCTTCCAGATAGGTCATCTGGGCGGCGGCGATGATTTCCGCGTCAACGTCTTCGGGTCCCAGTTCGACGCTGGCTCCCAGGTAGGTTTGCATGGTGCGCTGGGCGTCCGGCGTGACCATGATCATGCACCGCGCGGTGGAAGGCCCGGTCTTGGCCGGCGCGGTGGTGAACGCGACGCCCAGGGCGCGGATGTCGTGGGCGAAAATCTGGCCCAACTGGTCCTCGCGCACCTTGCCGACGAACGCCCCCCGGCCGCCCAGGGAGGCGATCCCGGCAATGGTGTTGGCGGCGGAACCGCCGGAGCATTCAATGCCCGAACCCATGGCGCCGTAGAGCCGTTCAGCCGTCGTTTCGTCAACCAGCGTCATGGCGCCCTTGATAAGGCCGTGTTCTTCGAGAAAGGAATCCTCGGACTGGGTCAATACATCGACAATAGCGTTGCCGATGCCGGCAACGTCGTAAGTTTGCGTCGTCATGGAATACCCTTCCTGTCTCTTGCTGCCCTTGGCTGGATCTTGGCGGGTCCCGCCGGTATTTCCCTATCGCCCCGATACCAACTTGGGCGGTGAGAAGCGGCTCCCTTGGCCGGACCCAAATCCACGGCATGTCGGAACGGGGCGCAGTATAACCGGGCGGGGCGGCCTCACAAGGCCCGGTTCGCGGTAGATTTGGAGCCATTGGCCCGGCCCGCCAACACCCTTGCGGCCAGGCGTGGGGACGGCTAAACAAGCCAACATGTTCAGCGCGCTCGCCAGGGCCATCGGCCAGCTCAGCGACCCCAGGACCCGCCGGGTGCTGTGGAAAAGCATGGGAGTTTCCATCGTCGTCTTCATTGGCCTGTGGTGGGCCATCGGATATTTCCTGGCCAATTCCGCCCTGGTGAGCTGGTTGTGGCTGGATGCCATTTTTGACGTGCTGGGCTGGATCGCCACCCTGCTGGTGACCATTTTGCTGTTCCCTTCGGTGATGAGCGGCCTGATCGGCGTTTTTCTGGAAGACGTGGCGGTTGCCGTGGAGGCCCGCCATTACCCACGCCTGCCGGCGGTCAAGGGCATTTCGATCATGGATATCGCGGCCAATACCCTGCGATTCATGGCGGTGATGATTTTTCTTAATCTTTTGCTGTTGCCTTTTTTACTGTTGCCCCCGGTTTTCCCTTTTGTGTTCTATTCGGTGAATGGTTATCTTTTGAGCCGGGAGTATTTTTAACTTGTTGCCCTGCGCCGGGTTGGGTCCGTCGAGGCCAGGACGGTGAGGAAAGCCCATCGGGGAACGTTGTTCCTGAGCGGCGTCGTCATTGCGTTCCTGATGACCGTCCCG
The DNA here is from genome assembly GCA_024278615.1 of Alphaproteobacteria bacterium. Taxonomy (GTDB): domain Bacteria; phylum Pseudomonadota; class Alphaproteobacteria; order Rhodospirillales; family 2-02-FULL-58-16; genus JAJRSS01. The sequence continues at coordinate 18,079 of JAJRSS010000031.1, read as the reverse complement.
GTGGTGAACCTGCTGGCACCGGTCATCGCCACAGCGGCCATGGTTCACCTGTTTGAAGCCTGGCGGCCCAGGCATGAATTGGGTGAGGCAGGAATTGGGTGAGGCGGCGATTGGAACAAGCGGCAAGAACAGACTGAATAAACGGCAGGAAGAGAAGAGGCGGCGACATCATGGCACGGCACACCCTGGAAGGCGGCGGCGGACGCGATCCGGTTTCACCCGCTCACGGCGGAAAGGCGGAAACGCCACCCCTGAAACCCTTTGCCACAAGCAAGGGGCTCAAGTTGCAACCCAACAAGGCCACGTCGTACAATCCGGAAGTAGCCCGGCGCAAGGTGGCCGACATTCCCGTCGGTTCCCGGCGCATGGCCCAGCCCCGCCAGGGCGTAACCGAAAGCAAGACCCTGGTGGTGCCCCGAGACATCTGCATCGCCGGCACCATTACCTCCTGCGACAAGCTGGTGGTGGAAGGTAGGGTGGAGGCTTCGATTACCGATGCCCAGGTGATCGAAGTCACCCACACCGGATCGTTCAAGGGCACGGCCCGGGTGGACAAGGCCGACATCAGCGGCCAGTTCGAAGGTGAATTAACGGTGCTGGACAAGCTGACCGTCAAGGACGGTGGCCGCGTTTTCGGCAAGGTCCGGTATGAAACGGTGGTCATCGAATCGGGCGGCGAGATTTCCGGCGACATCCAGACCCTGAGCCGGGCCTCCCATATGGAAAGGCGGGAGCCGGCAAGCCCCGTGACCCACCCCAATACCAGGCTCACTTGATTTTCAAGGCCGGCGTCATCCCCTGTCCGGTTTTTCCCGCCAAAGCACCCGGCGTCTGGCGGTTGGGGACGGGAAGGGCGTGGGCTTGTCTTATTTTGCTGTTGGCGGTTGCCGCCTGCGCCCCGGCCCAGCAGCAAGGCATGCAGCAAGCGGTGGCCGAGCCCAAGGCCGCCGCCGCAACGGCGGCCACCACCGCGGGCGCGCCCCCGAAAGAGGTCGAACAGCCGGAACCGACCGAAAAAGAACCCGTAGCGCAACCCCCGGAACAACCAGAACTGGCCGAATCGGCCGAACAGGCGCCGAATAAACCAGCGGCGTCGGCGCCACCGCCCCAGCCTGAAAAATCCATTGATCTGGCCCTGTTACCCGGTACCGGCAGCCTCTTGGGCCTGGACCATGGGCAAGTGAACGACATGCTGGGGCCGCCGGATTTTCGCCGCCGGGATGACCCGGCGGAAATCTGGCAATACCGCCGCCAGACCTGTGTTCTGGACGTCTTCCTTTATCGGGAAAAAACCGGCGGCCTTCTGACCGTCGCCCACGTCGAGGTCCGCCGGCCGGACAGCGCCCAGCAGGACAGCGGAAAATTCGCCGGCCGGAAATGCCTCTACGGCCTGAAGAAGGACCGGGAAAAGCAGACGACCGGCTAAAAAGTAAAACCAGGGGCCTAAAAAGCCGTCTTGTCCCTGAAGCCGCAGAATTGGCGGATCACGCACCCCCCGCAATCGGGTTTTCTTGCCTTGCACACGTGCCGGCCATGAAGGATGAGCCAGTGATGGGCGTGCTGTTTCCACCTGTCGGGGATGTTTTTTTCCAGTCCCTTTTCCACCTCGAGAGGGGTCTTGCCCGGCGCCAGGCCGGTGCGGTTGCCGACCCTGAAGACGTGAGTATCCACGGCGATGGTCGGGTGGCCGAAGGCGATGTTGAGGACCACGTTGGCGGTCTTGCGGCCGACGCCGGGCAGGGCCTCCAGGGCGGCCCGATCGTCGGGTACCCGGCCCTGGTGCTTTTCCAACAGGATGCGGCTCAGCCTGATGATGTTCTTGGCCTTGGTGTTATAGAGGCCAATGGACTTTACGTAATCCTTGAGCCTGCCTTCGCCCAGGGCGACCATTTCCTCAGGCGTTTTCACCTGGGCGAACAGCGGGCCGGTCGCCTTGTTGACGCCGACGTCCGTCGCCTGGGCCGACAGCACCACCGCCACCAGCAGGGTGTAGGGGTCAATGTGGTCCAGTTCCCCCTTGGGAGCCGGGTTGACCTCGGCCAGGCGCTTAAAAAATTTCTCGATCTTGGCTTTCTGCATCCTCCGCTTTCCCACATGCCGTTGTTTTATCGCCGGTTAGGGGCTTTTGCTAAACCCAAGCACGTCGCGCATGGAATAGAGTCCCGGCGGCGCCCCCTGCTGGGTCCACAAGGCGGCGCGCACGGCGCCCTTGGCGAAGACGGCGCGCGAAGCGGCCTTGTGGGTCAGTTCCACCCGTTCCCCGTCGGTGGCGAAGATCACCGTGTGTTCGCCGACCACGTCACCACCGCGCAGGGTGGCGAAGCCGATGTCGCCTTTCCCGCGGGGTCCGGTGTGGCCGTCGCGCCCCCGCTGGGAGACCTCTTCCAGCCTTACGCCCCGGCCCGCCGCCGCCGCCTCGCCCAAAGCCAGCGCCGTGCCCGAGGGGGCGTCGACCTTGTGCCGGTGATGCATTTCCACCACTTCGATGTCGTAGTCATCCCCCAGGATGGAGGCTACCTGCCGGGTCAGGCCGAGCAGCAGGTTGACGCCAACGCTCATGTTGGCGGCCTGGACCACCACCGTTTTTCGCGCCGCCCGGGCGAGGGCCTGGCGCTGGGCTTCATCCAGGCCGGTGGTGCCGACCACCAGGGCGGTTGCCGTTTCCAGGGCCAGGACCGCATGGGCGGCGGTGGCGGCGGGACCGGTGAAATCGATGATCGCGTCGCAGGCGCCGAACAAGGCCAGGGAATCGCCGCTAACGGCGATTCCCACCGCCGGGACGCCGGCCAGCGCGCCAAGGTCCTGGCCCAGGGCGTCGCTTCCCGGCCGCTCGGTGCCGCCGCCAAGGGTGCAACCTTGCGTTTCCAGCACCGTCTGGATGAGCATGCGGCCCATGCGCCCGGCACAGCCGACGATTCCGATTTTCATGGCGCCTCCCCTAATGCCTTTTTGTTCGCCATCACCCTACAGCAAACGGCGAGCCGCCAAAAGGCGGGGTGGCGGAACGGGCGTCACCGGTCAGGTGTCGATGCAACAGGCCAGCACGCGGCTGACGTGGGTCAGTGGCCAGCCGCTTTCGGCGCGCCACTGGTTAAAAGCCACCTGTACGGCCGCCATGTCTTTTTTTGAAGTGGGCGTCTTGTCGACGACATCGAATTCGATGAGCGCGGCGACAACGTCCCCGGTCAGGATGAAAGAGTCCTTGCCCATGGAGCGGAGGAAGACTTGCGCCGTGTTTCCCCCCAACCGGCTGCCCCTTTTTTTGAGCATTGCAAGAAGACCGATGAAATCATCGTCCGGCCAGTTGGCGAAACATGCGGCGGCGGAACCGTGTTCCTTCGCCAGGTCCAGGATCAGCCCCGCGTTGTGGCAAACCGTGGCTATCTTCTGGCCGTTCCTGATAATCCGTTTGTCGGATGCCAGCCGGTCCAACTCGTCATCGGCCAAAAGGGAAAGCCTGCCCGGATCAAAACCTTGAAAAGCCGCCTCGAACCCGTCCCATTTGTTTTCGACGATCTTCCATACAAATCCGGCCTGAAAGATCCGCTTGGTCATCTGCGCCAGCCAGCGGTCATCGGAAATGGTTTTAAGCTGCTTGGGTGTTTTGACCTCGGGCAAGCGCTCTTCGAGGGCCATGGCGCCGCCTTTTCGCTTCGCCGCCATTTTCCTGATTTTTTCGAAGCGGATCATATTCGACCTCCCCTTCGGTCAAATTCTTATATATCCCGGCTGCCGCCTATTCCTTCAGGTCTTCCCACAAGTCCTTAACCTTGTTGAAAAAGCCATGGGATTCAGGGCTGTGCTTGGCGGTCGCGCCTTCTTTTTCCAATTCCCTGAGCATCTCTTTTTGCTTCCTGGTCAGGTTTACCGGGGTTTCCACCATGGCCTGAACGAACATGTCACCCCGGGACTTGGAGCGAAGCACGCTCATGCCCTTGCCGCGCAGCCGGAACTGGTTGCCTGACTGGGTGCCTTCGGGAATGGTGACCCGGGCCAGGGTACCGTCCACCGAAGGGACCTCGACGGTGCCGCCCAGGGCCGCCGTGGCCATGGGGATGGGAATGCGGACGTAAATGTTGGCGCCGTCCCGCTGGAAGATTCTGTGCGGCTGGATGGTGAGGAAGATATAGAGATCCCCGGAAGACGCGCCGCGAAGCCCCGCCTGGCCTTCGCCGGCCAGGCGAATGCGGGTGCCGTCCTCGACCCCGGCCGGGATGGTCACCGAAAGCGTCTTTTCCTTCTGCACCCGCCCGCTGCCGCCGCAGGACTTGCACGGCGTCTTGATCACCTGGCCGGTGCCCTGGCAGTTGGGGCAGGTGCGTTCGACGGTGAAAAAACCGGACTGGGCGCGGACCCGCCCATGGCCCTGGCAGGTGCCGCAGGTGCCCGGCGCCGCCCCGCCTTCGCCGCCGGTGCCTTTGCACGAATCGCACCGCACCGACGTGGGAACGCGGACCTTGGTGGTCTTGCCCTGGTAGGCGTCCTCCAGCGAGATTTCCAGATTGTAACGAAGATCGGCGCCCCGGCCCGATGTCTGCTGCCCGCGGCGTCCGAAGTCGCCGAACATTTCATCGAAGATATCGGCGAAACCGGAAGCGAAGCCGCCCTCGAAACCGCCCGGGCCGCCGGGGCCGCCCTGTTCGAAGGCGGCGTGGCCAAACCGGTCATAAGCGGCCCGCTTTTCGTCGTCCTTCAGGACTTCGTAGGCTTCGTTGAGTTCCTTGAACTTTTTTTCCGAATTCTTGTCACCCGGATTGCGGTCCGGGTGAAATTTCATCGCCAGCTTGCGATAGGACTTCTTGATTTCGTCCGCAGCGGCGTTCCGGTCCACGTTCAGGGTTGAATAGTAATCGGTTTTCGCCATCAGCTATCGCTCACGCTGAAATTTCCCACACAGCTTTTTTTCACGCCGGTATTTTTCACGCAAACCGGCCGCCCCTCCATACCCATACCCGGCGGGACGGCCATCTGGGATAACCCATGCTCGGGAACCGGATTCCTGCGCGACCTTCCCGGCCTTACTTTTCCTGGTCCTTTTCCGGGTCCACTTCCTCGAAATCCGCATCGACGACCTTCGACTCGGCGCTTTCGGCTGAGTCCGCCGTCCCATCACCGCTGTCATCGGCGGTGGCGGCGTCGGGCGCGCCTTCTTCCTGGCTGGCCTTGTACATGGCCTCGCCCAGCTTCATGGCCGCCTGGGTCAGGGCCTCGGCCTTGGCGGTGATGGCTTCCTTGTCATCTCCCTCAAGGGCCCCTTGCAGATCCTTGATCGCATCTTCTATGGCCTGCTTTTCTTCGGCGCCGACCTTGTCGCCGAAATCCTGCAGGCTTTTTTCCGAAGTATGGATAAGGGCTTCGGCGTGGTTGCGGGCTTCCACCAGTTCGCGGCGTTCCTTGTCCTCGCTGGCATGGGCTTCCGCGTCCTTGACCATTTTTTCGATATCGTCGTCGGACAGGCCGCCGGAAGCCTGAATGCGAACCTGCTGTTCCTTGCCCGTCGCCTTGTCCTTGGCGGACACGTTGACGATGCCGTTGGCGTCGATGTCAAAGGTGACCTCGATCTGGGGCGTGCCGCGCATGGCTGGCGGGATGCCCATCAGGTCGAACTGGCCCAGAAGCTTGTTGTCGGCGGCCATTTCCCGTTCACCCTGGAAGACCCGGATGGTCACCGCGCTTTGGTTGTCTTCGGCGGTGGAGAACACCTGGCTCTTGCGGGTGGGAACAGTGGTGTTGCGGTCGATGAGGCGGCTGAACACGCCGCCCAGGGTTTCGATGCCCAGACTCAGGGGCGTCACGTCCAGCAGCAGGACGTCCTTGACATCCCCCTTGAGCACGCCGCCCTGAATGGCGGCGCCCAGCGCCACCACCTCGTCCGGGTTGACGCCCTTGTTGGGGTCGCGGCCGAAGAAGTTTTTCACCGCCTCGTACACCTTGGGCATGCGGGTCTGGCCACCGACCAGGATCACGTCGTCGATTTCGCCGGCGCTGATCCCGGCATCTTTAAGCGCCGCCTTGCACGGGCCGATGGTCTTTTCCACCAGGTCCTCGACCAGGGCTTCCAGCTTGGCGCGGGTCAGCTTGATGTTCAGGTGCTTGGGCCCGGAGGCATCGGCGGTGATGAAGGGCAGGTTGACTTCCGTCTGCATGGCGCTGGAAAGTTCGATCTTGGCCTTTTCGCCGGCTTCCTTCAGCCGTTGCAGGGCCAGCTTGTCCTGGCGCAGGTCGATGCCGTGCTCTTTCTTGAATTCGTCGGCAAGGTAGTCCAGTACCCGCTGGTCAAAGTATTCGCCACCCAGGAAGGTGTCGCCGTTGGTGGACTTGACCTCGAACACGCCATCGCCGATTTCCAGGACGGAAACATCGAAGGTGCCGCCGCCCAGGTCATAGACGACGATGGTGCCGCCTTCTCTTTTATCCAGGCCATAGGCCAGGGCGGCCGCGGTGGGTTCGTTGATGATGCGCAGTACTTCCAGGCCGGCGATCTTGCCGGCGTCCTTGGTTGCCTGGCGCTGGGCATCATTGAAGTAGGCGGGGACGGTGATAACCGCCTGGGTCACGGTTTCGCCCAAATAGCTTTCCGCGGTTTCCTTCATTTTCTGAAGGATGAAGGCGCTGATCTGGCTGGGGCTGTATTTCTTGTCCCGGGCTTCGACCCAGGCATCGTTGTTGTCCCCCTTGACGATCTTGTAGGGAACCAGACTCTTGTCCTTTTCGGTCAAGGGATCGTCCAGCCGGCGGCCGATCAGGCGCTTGATGGCGTACAGCGTGTTTTCCGGGTTGGTCACCGCCTGGCGCGTGGCCGGCTGGCCCACCAGTTTCTCGCCAGATTCGGTGAACGCCACCATGGAGGGCGTGGTTCGCAGACCCTCGGCGTTTTCAATGATCTTGGCGTCCTTGCCTTCCATCAGGGCCACGCATGAATTGGTGGTCCCCAAGTCGATCCCGATTACCTTGCTCATCTTCTACCTCTGCACTTGCGGCAAACCCCCGTGGACCCTGTCCGGCATCCGGTTAATATCTTCGGGGGCTCCCTATCGGTTGAAAACTGCCGCTACTCGTTAAAAAGCGGCCTTCTGCCGTTATATAAGGCGGTGCCGGCGGCGCCGCAACCGGCGGCGTGTAAAACCCTCCTCTGCACCGGGTCTATTGCCAAAAACTCCTGCTATTACTAATAAAAATAAGGATTACAAATCGTTAACGCCCAGACAGTCTTCAGACTGTCCCCGGCTCGTCTCCTGGCCGTCAGAGTTCTTCATCCAGGTTGGCGCCCGCGTCCTTGGCCGGCTTTTCATAGGCGGAGGCCGTCCCCGGCTTGCCGGCGGTCGCGGTGCCAGGGTCCGCCGCCGCCTCCGGCTTGGGACCTCCCCGGGACACCCCCACCTGGGCCGGACGCAAAAGACGGTCATGGAGCATGTAGCCGCCGCGCATCACCTGGACCACCTCGCCCGCCGGCAGTTCCGGGGCTTCCACCTCGAACATGGCTTCATGCAGATTGTGGTCGAAGCGGGCGCCTTCCGCCTCGATGGGCTTGATCCCCACCTTCTCGAAAGCCGCCAACATGATCTTTTCGGTCATTTCCACCCCGACGCAGAGATTTTCCAGGACCTGGTCCGTTTTCCGGGATTCGGCGTCGACGCTTTCCACCGCCCGGCGCAGGTTGTCGCTGACCTGAAGCATCTCCCGGGCGAAGTTGGCGATGGCGTATTTCGCCGCGTCCTCCTTTTCCCGGCGGGTCCGGCGGCGGACGTTTTCCATTTCGGCCATGGCCCGAAGGAGCTTGTCCTTATGTTCCGCCACCTGGGCTTGCAGAGCGGACACGGAACCTGCTTCTTCCCCGTCGGCGGCTTCCCCACCGGATTCGGAATCCTTTGCTTCGGATCGATCCAGGTTCGGGCGTTCAGCGGCCAACTCCTCGGAGACAGCGCCTTTAGCTTGTTCGCCGCTGGGATGAGCACCAGCCGGGCTCTCCGGTTCCTTGGTCGGCTCCTGGGCCTTTTCCTCGCCCTTTTCCTTGCCCTTTTCCTGGGCCGGATCTTTTTCGGTACCTTCGGTCATGGGGTGTTTTTTCTCCGTGAGTTCAGTCTGGGCGTTTAACCCATCAGGCGGCCGATGACCTTCGCCGTATAATCGACCATGGGAATGATACGCGCATAGTTGAGCCGTGTCGGGCCGATGACGCCGATGGCGCCGATTGCTTTCTTGCTGCTGTCCCCATAGGAACCGACGATCATGGAGCATCCGGCAAGGTTGAAGTGCCGGTTTTCCGAGCCGATGTAAATTTGCACGCCTTCGCCCGAATCGGCCAGGTCCAGCAGCTTGATCATGGTTTCCTTGGTTTCCAGGGCCTCGAAAAGGGTACGGATTTTCTCCAGGTCGGCCATGGCGGTTACGTCGTCGAGAAGGTTGGCCTGGCCCCGCAGGATCAGCAGGCCCCCAGGGTCGTCGCCGGCCCAGGTGGCCAGCCCGGTTTCCACTACCCGGGCGGTCAGTTCGTCCAGTTGGGCCCGATGGGTCGCCAGCTCTTCCAGGATGGCGCCGCGGGCATCGGCGAGGGTGCGCCCGACCAGCCGGACGCTCAAGAAATTGCTGGCTTCCACCAGGGCCGAGGACTGCATTCCCGGCGGGGTTTCGATAATCCGGTTTTCCACCACGCCGCTTTCGGTAACCATGACCACCATGGCCCGGCCGGGACTGAGGTTGACGAATTCGATGTGGCGCAAGGGACTATCGGTCTTTGGCGCCAGCACTAGGCCGGCGCAATGGGAAAGGCCGGACAGGGTTGAAATGGCCTCCTTCAGCAGGCCTTCCAGGTTGGCGCCCGAACCGGCGCATTGGCTGTCGATCTGCCGGCGTTCGCCCTCGGTCAGGTTACCCACTTCCAAAAGGCCGTCGACGAACAGGCGCAACCCGCTGTCGGTGGGCAGGCGGCCGGCGGAGGTATGGGGGGCGAACAGCAGGCCGATCTCTTCCAGGTCGGCCATGACGTTGCGGATGGTGGCCGGCGAAAGGTGGCCGTTGAGACGGCGCGCCAAGGTACGCGAGCCGATGGGTTCGCCCGTTTCGACGAAGCTTTCCACCACCTGGCGGAACACTTCCCGCGATCTTTCGTTCAGTTCCGAGATCATGACCACTTTCCAGGATGGGCCCCAGAGGCCCGATTGCCGTCCAGGACCGGAACTTAGGTATGCGGGCGGGCGTCGTCAACGGGCTCGAGGGGGTGAAGATGCCAACCGGGCCGGTGGAGGATTTGCCTGCCCGGCGGGCGGGAGGGTTTACCAATAAGAGCCCAGGGGCTAGCTTGGCCGCCCATTTGGATATTGACCCCCACAAACACGAGGCACCCCATGAGACCGTCGGGCCGCAAGCCGGATCAGATGCGCGCCGTTTCCCTGGAAACGGATTTCAGCAAACACGCCGAGGGTTCCTGCCTGGCCCGGTTCGGCGACACCCATGTCCTGTGCACCGCCAGCGTCGAGCAGCGGGTGCCGCCATGGATGCGAAATTCGGGCCGCGGCTGGATCACCGCCGAATACGGCATGTTGCCCCGGTCCACCAATACCCGCACCAACCGGGAGGCCGCCCGGGGCAAGCAAACGGGCCGCACCCAGGAAATCCAGCGCCTCATCGGCCGCAGTTTGCGGGCCGTCGCCGACCTGGAGGCCATGGGGGAAATGCAGATCACCGTCGATTGTGACGTCATCCAGGCCGACGGCGGCACCCGCACCGCCGCCATCACCGGGGCCTATGTGGCCCTGCACCGCGCCTTTACCCGGTTGGTGGGGTTGGGCATGTTGTCCAAGGTGCCCCTGACCGATCAGGTGGCGGCGGTTTCCTGCGGCCTTTATCAGGGCCAGGCGGTGCTCGACCTGGACTACGCCGAAGACAGCGAAGCGCAGGCGGACGCCAATTTCGTCCTCACCGCGTCTGGCGGGGTGGTGGAAATCCAGGGCACGGCGGAAGAAAGGCCCTTCACCCGGGATCAGTTCAACCAGCTTCTGGACCTGGCGGAAAAGGGGGTGACGGATTTGACCGCCCTGCAACGCCAGGCCCTGGAAACGGCGCAGGTTTCCAGTTGAAGGCCCGGCCCAACGCTTTCTGGGGATGATCTGGGGAAGAAATGATGACCCGGCGGTTCGAAGGCGGCAGGCTGGTGATCGCCAGCCACAACCCGGGCAAGGTGGCGGAAATCGAAGCGTTGCTGGCGCCCCTGGGCGCCGATGTGGTTTCCGCCGGCGATCTGAACCTGCCCGAGCCGGAAGAAACCGGATCCACCTTTGCCGCCAACGCCGAATTGAAGGCCCGGGCGGCGTCCGTGGCGTCCGGCTATCCCGCCCTGGCCGACGATTCCGGCCTGGCGGTGGAGGCCCTGGGCGGCGAGCCGGGCATTTATTCCGCCCGCTGGGCAAAGGTAGAGGGGAGCCCGGAAAAGGATTTCGCCCTGGCCATGGAAAAAGTGGAAAAGGCCCTGGAAGGCGTTTCGGACCGGCGGGCCCATTTCATCTGCGCCCTGGCCATGGCCTGGCCAAATAGCGGAGACAAAGGGGATCTGGAAATATTCGAGGGGTTCGTCCATGGCCACTTGGTATGGCCGCCCCGGGGCAAGCGGGGATTCGGCTACGACCCCATGTTCGTGCCCCAGGGCCACGACATCACGTTTGGTCAGATGGACCCGAAACAAAAACACGCCATCAGCCACCGGGCCCATGCTTTCCGCCAGTTGGTCGCCGCCTGTTTCGAAAGGTGACCGATACCAAGGAAATCGCCATGGATCGTTCCCCCGGCTCGCCCCTGGCCATTTATATCCACTGGCCCTTCTGCCTTTCCAAGTGCCCTTACTGCGATTTCAACAGCCATGTGGCCGAATCCATGGACCATGCCCGCTGGCGGGCCGCCCTGCTGGCCGAGCTGGACCACTTCGCCGCGGAGCTTGAAGGCCGGACCGTGGGCAGCGTTTTCTTTGGCGGCGGCACGCCTTCGCTGATGGAGCCGGAAACGGTGGCCGCCCTGATCGCCGCCGCCGGGCGAAGCTGGAGGCTGGCCGAAGACGTTGAAATCACGCTTGAAGCCAACCCTACGTCGGTAGAGGCGGGACGTTTCGGCGAACTGGCAGCGGCCGGAGTCACCCGGTTGTCTCTGGGCGTACAATCCTTCGATGACCGGGCGCTGGCCTTCCTCGGCCGGGGCCATTCGGCGGGCGAGGCGAGGGCGGCGATCGATCTGGCGCGAAGTCATTTTCCCCGCTTTTCCTTCGACCTGATCTATGCCCTGGCCGGCCAGACGGAAACGGCCTGGCGCAAAGAGCTGGTTTCGGCCCTGGAGCTGGCCGGCGATCACCTGTCCCTGTATCAACTGACCATCGAGCCGGGCACGCCGTTCTTCCGCCAGGACATGGCCGTGGCGGCGGAGGATACGGCGGCCGACCTCTACGCAATTACCCGGGAAACGACGGAAAAAGCCGGCCTGCCGGCCTATGAGGTTTCCAATCATGCCCGGCCCGGCGGCGAGAGCCGGCACAACCTGGCCTATTGGCGGGGGGGCGATTATCTGGGCCTGGGCCCAGGCGCCCACGGGCGCCTGACGTTCAAAGAAGAGGGCGCCACCCATGCCCTGCACCAGATCAGCACACCCGCCAGGTGGCTGGACGCGGTGGAGCGCCGGGGGCACGGCACCGCGAAGCGCCGGGCGCTCGAGGCGGAAACACGCCGGGAAGAGATCCTGATGATGGGCCTTCTGCTGACCGCCGGGCTGGGGCGAAAGCGGTTCCGGGACCTGACCGGCCGGGGGCTGGAGGATTGCCTGGACCGGGCCGGCCTTCGGCGCATGGTGGAAGGCGGCTTCGTCGAAGTGGACGAACGGGGCATCCGCGCCACCCGGGAAGGCATGTTGCGGCTGAACGGAGTGCTGGCGGCCCTGTTGGCGAGCGCAACCGGGCGCCCGGGCTAATGCGAGACAGGCCCGCCGGGCGCTTGAACGCCAGGAGCCACCGGCAATAACCCCCGGTGCAGGGGGGCTAATTGGTCAGCGATTGGAAGGTGGTGGGCGCCTCGCTGATCACCTTGGAGCCCGTCGGCCCGGCCTGGAGCACGGCCAGGCCCCGTTGGGCGATGCCTTCGGCCAGGAACCGGAAGATGCCGTCCCGGCCCCAGAAACCGCTGGCGGCGGTGATCGCCTGGCGGCTGAAATCGGGACCCGACTCGGCCCGGCTCAGCACCGCGGCCAGGGCGGTGGCGTCGTAGGCCAGGGTGGCCAGGCGGGGCGGTTCACCGCCGTACACACTCTTGTATTGCTTGACGAAATCGGCCCGGGCCTCGGGCGGCGGCGCCGCGTACCAACCGCCAACCAGGGCCGGCTCGGCGCCCGTACCCGGCTCGTCCCACTGGCCGGTGCCCAGAATCTGTACCTTGGCGGGATCGATATCAAAAAACGGCAGAAGGGCGGCGATGGCTTGCAGCCGCTTGCCGCCATCGGCCAGCAGCAGGGCGTTGAACGACACTTCGCCGATGGTCTGGCGTTTCTTCAGCCGGTCAATGGCGCGCCGGGAAATGGGGTCGGTGCGTCCTTCCAGGGCCGCCACCTGGTCCAGCAGGGCCTGACGGCGGCCGCCGAAGCTGGCCAAACGCCGGACCACGGCGGTGTGGTCGCGGGCCCTGGGGTCATAGGTCTCCACCCGGGTCAGCCGGGCGCCGCCCGATCGCAGCGTACGGCGCAGGGCCTGGACCACCGTTTCGCCGTACTGGTTGTTGGGCACCAGGGCGGCGAAGCGGCGAAGACCCCTGGACAGGGCATAGGTAACCACCCGTTCCACCTCCGCATCGGGGAAAAAGCCCATGGTGTAGATGCCGTCGCCGGCCACGGTACGGTCGCTGGAAAAGGCGATTACCGGAACATTGGCCGCCCGGGCCGCCGGCGCCACGGCCCTCGCCGATGACGACAGCAACGGGCCCAAGACGAGGGCGGCGCCGTCGCCGATCGCCTGGCCGATGGCGTTGACGGCTCCTTCCGGGGTGCCCCGGGTGTCGTGGAACAGTATCTCGAACCGTTTATCGGCGAAGTCGAACATGGCCAATTGGGCGGCGTTGGACATGGCCGTTCCCAGCCGGGCGTTGGGGCCCGACAGGGGAAGCAGCAGGGCGATGCGGACCACCGCCTCGGACGGTGCCTGGGGCACGGGCTGTTGTTCCGCTTCCGGTGGCGGGGTTTCCGCTTCGGTTTCCGATTCCCCGGTCAGGAAGGGCCACAGGGAAGGAAGCTTTCCCTCCTCCGGTGGCGGTTCAGCCGCCGCCTGCTTGGCCGGCGCCTCGCCGGACGGCGGCGGCGATGCGGTTTTCGCCTGTTCGGCGCGGTCTTGCGGCGGCGGGGACGATTGCGGCGGCTGTTGTTGCCGGGCCTCAAGGGGCGCCGGCCCGCCGGCGGTGGTGGATGGCGGCACCGGTTGGGATTGGGTGTCGGGTTGGGCTTTCGCTTGCTCCTGCTGTATCCAGGGGGTTATCTGGGAAGCGGAGCACCCCACCAGCAACAGCACCACGGCCAACCATGGCGCGGCAGATAAAAAATTCCGGGAAGAAAGGTTTGGGTTCATCGCCCGGTCAGGGATCCTCTTGCGCGCAAAATTCCCGGCAAAACTCCCGAAAGGACAAAACTCGATCGGAGCAGGGGGCCGGTTCGAAACCTACCCACAGGACGGGCCGGAGTAAACCGCTGGTTGCCGCCGCCGGGGACAATAAAGCCGACAACAAGGCCAGCAAGCCGTTTGAACCGGGCCTTTATCTGGTGGCGACCCCCATCGGCAACCTGGAAGACGTCACCCTCCGCGCCCTGCGTTTGCTTAAAGCCGCCCATGTCATCGCCTGTGAGGATACCCGGGTGACGGCCAGGCTGGCCACCAGGCACGGCATCACAACACCCCTTACCCCCTATCATGAACACAACGCTGCCAAAGCCCGGCCTCGTTTGATGAAACGCCTGGAAAGCGGCGAAACCGTGGCGCTGGTGTCCGACGCCGGGACACCCCTGGTTTCCGACCCCGGCTACAGGCTGGTCCGGGCCTGCATCGAGGCCGGGGTTTTGGTCACCGCCGTGCCCGGGCCTTCATCGGTATTGGCGGGCCTGAGCCTTTCCGGCCTGCCCACGGACCGGTTCCTGTTTGCCGGATTTCCGCCAACCCGTTCCGCCGGGCGACGGAAAACGCTGATGGACCTCAAGCAGGTGCCGGCCACCCTGGTGTTCATGGAGAGCGCCAGGCGCCTGGCCCGGTCCCTGGCCGACATGGCCCGGGTACTGGGTCCCCGCCAGGGGGCCGTGGCGCGGGAGATGACCAAGATGTTCGAAGAGGTGCGCCGGGGCGGCCTGGACGAGCTGGCGGCGTATTATCGTGAAACCGGCCCGCCCAAGGGCGAGGTCGTCATCGTCGTGGCGCCCCCAGGTGAAGACCTTTCGCCAAACGAGGCGGACCTGGACCGGCGGATCCTGGAAGCCCTGAAAGAGGGCTCGGTGCGGGACGCCGCCGACCGGGTGGCCGCCGAGACCCGACTGGCCCGGCGTCATGTTTATACCCGGATCCTGGAGCTGAAAAAGACCCAAACGACCGGGGGGAAGCCGGAAGGCCGGCCCGAAGAGGGCGCGGAATAATGTTTTCGCCCCCGGCGGGACGGTGGACATGAGCCGGCCCGCCCATGCTAAGCAGCGGGCCTGGCGGTATGGCCGCCTGGCGGAAACCGCCTGCGCCTGGCACCTTCGCCTTCGCGGGTACGGCATCATCGCCCGGGGTTTCCGCACCCCGGTGGGCGAAATCGATATCGTCGCCAGGCGTGGCCGCACGCTCGCGGTGATCGAGGTCAAGGCCCGGGCCGATTTCGCCGCCGCCGCCGAAGCCCTTGGGACCCGCCAGCGGCGGCGCATCGCCGACGCGGCGCTGATGTTTCTTCGCGCCCGCCCGGACCTCGCGGGCCTGGACCTGCGTTTCGACGTGATGCTGGTCAGGCCCTGGCGGTGGCCCCGGCACCTGACGGACGCCTGGCGGCCAAATCATTAGGCCAAGCCAATAGACAAGGCCAATAAACTAGGCCAATAAACTAGGCCAATGGACAAGGCCAATAGATAGGGACACTAAACATAACCGGCGGTCGACGGCCAAAATCCGGGCCCGCCGCCAACTGGCCCTTTCGACACCGCGCCCTACCAATTAAAATGATTGCGCCGAATCGATTCGTCCCATCACCGCGCCTGGATGATAAACCGTCATGTGGAGTAGGAAGATCATGACCCTTGCCGCCAGAATTGCCGCCGTCCTCCCGCTTGGCTTCCTGCCCGTCCTCCTGATTGGCCTGCTGGTTGGCCTGCTGGTTGGGCTGGGCGGCTGCACCGCGACCGGCGCCGCCGTCGGCGCCGGCGCCACGGTGGGCGTCGCCGCTTTTCAGGAACGGGGCCTGGACGGCGCCGCCAAGGACCTGAAAATCACCGCCTCCATCATCGACGAGTGGCTGCGGTTCGATCACAGGATCAACATCCGGGTGGGGGTCGAGGTCTACGAAGGGCGCGCCATGCTGACCGGCATCGTCGACAATGAACAGATGCGCGCCGACGCGGTGCGCCTGGCGTGGACCGTCAGCGGCATTCGCGACGTGTTCAATGAAATCCAGGTCAGTCCGGAGAGCGGCATGGCCGACCTGGCCCGCGACACCTGGATCACCGCCCAGCTTCAGTCCAAGATCACCTTCGACAAGGACATCCTGGCCATCAACTACGTCATCGAAACAGTCAACGGCACGGTTTATCTGATCGGCATCGCCCAGAACCAGGGTGAACTGGACCGCGTTATCGGCCACGCCCGAAACATCAACTACGTACAAAACATCATCAGCCATGTGCGGTTGAAAGGCGCCGTATGACCCCCGGGACCAAGGCGCCGCTAAGCTCATGAAACTGGCGGAAAACCAGAAGGCGTGGTTGAAGTCCCTGGGCCGTGGGCCGGACGCGGACATCGACCTGACGGAAGCCGTGCTGAGCATCGCGGCCATGGAGCGTCCCGGCGTCGCCCTGGAACCCTACCGCCGGCACCTGGGCCGGTTGGTCAAGGACGTCGGCGGTTATGCGAAAAACGCGCCCGGCGGCACGGCGGGGCGGGCGGACGGCCAGGGCTTGGGGTCGGGATTGGGCCTGAAGGCGGAGGCGTTGCGCGAGGTCATCGTCAAGCGATACGGGTATCGGGGTTCCGAGGAAGCCTTCGATGACCGGCACGGGGAAAACCTGATGCAGGTCATCGACCGGCGGCGGGGCCTGCCGGTCATGCTGGGCATCCTTTATATGCACGCCGCCCGGGGGCTGGGCTGGACGATTACCGGCATTGATTTTCCCGGCCAGTTTCTGGTTCGGCTGGAAGACTGCGGCGAACGGATGATTATCGATTCCTTCGGCGGCGGACGCGAGCTGACGCCCCGGGACCTGCGCGAGATCTGCAAGGCGGTCGCCGGCAACGAGGCCGAATTGACCCCGGACCATTATCGGAGCATGGCCAACCGGGACATCGTTCTTCGCGTTCTCAACAACATCAAGGTGTCCCTGCTCAAGGCCGAGCGCCTGGAGGACGCCCTGGAGTATATCGAAGCCATGCTGCTGTTCGCCCCGGATGTATCCTACCTGTGGCGGGAGGCGGGGCTTCTTCACGCCAGGCTGGACAACATCAAGGCGGCGGTGGCGGCGCTGGAAGAGTTTCTGCGCCGGGAGTCGGACGGCGGATCAGGCGGGGATTCGGGCAACTCCCGCGCCTCGGCCCTGCTGCAGGAACTGAGGGGGCGCCTCGGCTGACGGACCGGACCCCGTCCAATATCGTCCAACGGCCTTACCCAACGATTTGGCCCAACAATGCGGCCCAGCGGGCGCAAAAAACGGAAACAAGCCATGGGATTTCGCGTCGCCATCCAGATGGACCCCATAGAGACCATCGATATCGATGGCGACAGTTCTTTCGTTCTGGCCCTGGAGGCCCAGAAACGGGGCTATGAGCTGTTCCATTACCTGCCGGGCGCCCTGGCGCTTGCCGCCGGGCGGGTCACGGCCAGGGCGCGGGCGCTGGAAGTCAGGGCCGAAAAGGGCGATCACTTCACCCTGGGACCGCCGCAAGTCATCGACCTGGCCCAGGTGGACGTGGTGCTGATGCGCCAGGACCCGCCTTTTCACATGGGCTACATCACCACCACCCATATGCTGGAACACGTGCATCCGAAAACCCTGGTGGTCAATGACCCGGCCCAGGTGCGAAACGCGCCGGAAAAACTTTTCGTCACCCTGTTCCCCGGCCTCATGCCGCCAACGCTGATCACGTCGGACAAGGAGCGGATCACCGCCTTTCGCGCCCAGTATAAGGACATCGTGCTGAAACCCCTTTATGGCAACGGCGGCGCCGGGGTGTTCCACATCGATGCCGATGACGACAACCTGAATTCCCTGCTGGAAATGTTCGAGGGTTTGTATCCCGAACCGGTCATGGTTCAGCCCTACCTTCCAGAAGTGAGGGAAGGGGACAAGCGGATCATCCTTATCGACGGCGAGGCCGTGGGCGCCATCAACCGGATACCGCCGCCGGGCGACGTCCGGTCCAACATGCACATCGGCGGCAGGGCGGAAAAATCGACACTGAGCGCCCGCGACCGGGAAATCTGCGACGCCATCGGCCCGGCGCTGAAGGAACGGGGCCTGATCTTCACCGGCATCGATGTCATCGGCGATTACCTGACCGAGATCAACGTCACCTCGCCCACGGGCCTGCAGGAGATCAACCGGTTTGACGGCGTCTGCCTGGAAGCCCGCATGTGGGACGCCATCGAGGCGCGCCACCGGGCGACCCGGGGCTGACCGCCGATGGAAAAAACGCGAACAGAGGCCAAGCCATGAGCGGAAAATGCCTGGTGACCATCATCATCGGCGATGTTTACGAAGAAATGTGGGAGACCTATTTCAAGCGGACCTGGGAAGAGTACGCCAGGATCCATGACTACGAGATCATCGTCATCGACGCCTACATCGATACGTCGGACAAGGGAAAATCGCGCAGCCCCCACTGGCAGAAATGCCTGATCCTGGA
>JAJRSS010000030.1 GCA_024278615.1 Alphaproteobacteria bacterium | reverse complement strand
CCGAAAATGCCAAAAAACGCCCGCCGCCACCGAACCATGCCATCGCAGGTGGCAGGTAAAACGACCCTGGACTGTCGAAAGCAACCCGGCGCGGAAAAATGACAGCCGCTAAAATACTTCATGAAATATCCGGGCTAGCCGGGCGCCACTCATTCCCAAGGGGTGGCCAAGCGCAATGGCGCCGCCATTGGGGTTGACGTGCTCGGCGTTGTCGGCAAGTCCCAGGTCGCGTAAACAGGCCAGGGCCTGGGCGGCGAACGCCTCATTGAGCTCTATGACACCGAAATCCTCAATTTCGAGCCCGACCAGCGCCAAAAGCTTGCGAATCGCCGGTACCGGGCCGATACCCATGAGGCGCGGCGCAACGCCGGCGGTCGCCATGCCAACGATTCGGGCCATTGGGGTAAGGCCGTTCGCTTTGGCCGCATCTTCGGAAGCGACGATAACCGCGCAGGCGCCGTCATTAACGCCCGATGCGTTGCCGGCCGTTACCGTGCCGTCCTGGCGGAAAGGGGTGGACAGCTTCGCCAATCCGTCCAGCGTCGTATCCGGACGCGGATGTTCGTCCTCGGCGACGACAACCGCGGCGCCTTTCCGTTGCGGAACGGATACCGGCACGATCTCGTCGGCGAAGACGCCGCGTTGGTGCGCCGCGTGGGTTCGCTGTTGCGAACGGAGAGAGAAGGCGTCCTGGTCTTCGCGGCTGATGCTGAATTCCCGGGCGATGTTCTCCGCCGTCTCCGGCATGGATTCGGTGCCGTATAGCTCGGTCATGGACCGGTTGATGAAACGCCAGCCGATGGTGGTATCGTAAATCTCGGCCCGCCGTGAATAGGGGGCCTCGGCCTTGGGCATCACCAGCGGCGCGCGAGACATGCTTTCGACCCCGCCGGCGACCACCATATCGCCTTCTCCGGTCTTGATGGCGCGGGCCGCTTGGCCGATGGCGTCCATCCCCGAGCCGCAGAGCCGGTTGACGGTAACCCCCGGCACGTCCGCCGGCAGCCCGGCCAGAAGCGCCGACATGCGGGCGACATTTCGATTATCCTCGCCGGCCTGGTTGGCGCAACCGTAAACGACATCATCGACACGCGACCAATCAACGCCGCCATTCCGCTCCATCAGCGCCTGCATGGGAACCGCGCCGAGGTCATCCGTCCGCACCGCGGCCAAGGAGCCGCCAAACCGGCCGATGGGCGTTCGAACGGCGTCGCAGATGAAGGCTTCAGCCATCAGTCACGCCCCACCTGCCCGGCAACGGGTAGGTTTCGGAGGGTCCGGCCATCGGCGTTCGGCAAGGCCATGAAAGCAAATTTCGGTTGCACTCCATGTTTGACGCATGAGCCGTCTACGACGCTTTCGCCAACCGCCCAAGGCGGGCGAGTTTGTCATAGCGGAACGCACCCCATATGGCCGCGCCAATGGCCCCGGCATAGATGGAATCCGGATGGCTGAAGGCTTCGATGGAGACGTTTCGATCGGCTAACTCCTCGTTGAGAGCGGCGCGCAACCCGATGTCGAGGGCGAGCCCGCCCGTCATCAGCACGTCCCCCTCCATCACCCTGTTGGCGCGGAGAAGCTTGACCAGACGCGCCGCCATGGAGAGGTGAATCCCTTTGAGGATATTGGGCGCCGAAATCCGACGGGAGACCATGTTGATGACATCGGTCTCGGCCAACACAGCACAGATCGATGACACCTTCTCGGGATTGTCGGCCTGCAGCGAGAGCTCGCCGATCTCCTCCTGGGTTATACCGAGGTAGCGGGCGATGTTCTCCAGGAACTGTCCGGAACCCGAGGCGCACTGGGAAGTCATACGGTAGTCGAGGACCTTTCCCCGGCCATCGACGGAGATGGCGCGGCCATGCAGCGCGCCGATATCAAGAACGGCGCGGGCCGACGGCATAAGGTGAATGCCGCCCCGCGCATGCGTTGTCATGGAATAGAAATGACCGGTGGAGAAGGTCAGACTCTCGGCTTCACCCGTGGTTGCGATATAGGCGATATCCTGCTTTTTGACGCCCGCCTCTTCGAGAGCGGTGTCGAAGGTCTGGCGGGCAAGACGAAACGGGTCGCGCTGGCGGATCTTGGCCGTGTGCTTGGAAAGCCACTCGATCCCGCTGGCGCCGCCATCCTCGAAGCCGAAAACCACGGCCTTCACGGCTCCGGTGCCGACATCAATGCCTGCTGTCATCGTCACGGTGCTAGCTCCTTCAATGTTCGACGGCGCGCCGGGCGAAGGTGGCGGCCCCAAGCGCGCCCGTGTATATCGATGCCGGGTCGATATTGACGGTGACATCACCATAGTTTTCCACGACCAGCTTCTTCAGTTCTTTCACCGCTGCTTCATTATTGGCGACCCCGCCGGTAAAGGTGAATTGGTCGGAAATTCCGCCGGACCGAGATATAATCGACATCGCCCGCAGGATAATGGCACGGTGCAGCCCGGCCAGAATGTCCTCGCGCTTTTCACCCAGCGCCAGACGGTCGCGAAGTTCGGCGCCGGCGAACACGGTGCAGGTCGAGTTGATACGAACGGACTTGGTCGCCTTCATCGCCATGGGGCCGAGTTCGTGCAGGCCCATGTTCATTTCGTCGGCGATGTAGCCGAGATAGCGTCCGCAACCGGCGGCGCAACGATCGTTCATCTGGAAATTCTCGACAATTCCCTGCGGATCGACCTGGATCGCCTTGGTATCCTGGCCACCGATATCGAGGACGGTGCGGGTATTCGGATACATGATGTGGGCGCCGAGGCCGTGGCAAAGGATCTCCGAACGAATATGCTCCTTGGGGAACGGCAGGGTCACCCGGCCGTAACCGGTACCGACCACATAAGCCTCCTCCAGTTCGGTGTCGATGGCCTGGCGTAATGCGGCCTTGGTCTTGGTCTCGTCCAATTCCATATCCGGCGCACCTTCAATGGCGCGGGCGAACGCGCGGGCAAACTTGACGTCCGTGCCGCCTTCCGGGGGGCGGTTCTCAACGTCGATGATCGACTTGTCGTAAAGATTGATGATGGTGTCAAAGCCGATGCCGGCGTCCTTGGCCACTTCCTCGCCAATGTGCATGACACGCGAGCCGGCGATATCGCGGAAAAAATCCGACTTTCGCCTGGCGCCCCGTTTAAACATCTCCGGCGCCTCGGTTTCGATACGGTCGAAGACCTCATTGAGAGCTTCTCGGACGCCACCATCGCCATTCTTGATGTATGACGAACAGGTGTCGCGCAGATCACCAAGCTGTTCGAGGAACTGTTCCAAACGAATGTTGGACTCCAGGTCGTCCATCAGCGCTTCCAGGCCACCGCTATCGAGCATGCCGCTCAGACCGCGGCGGAACAGGGTCAACCGCGCGGCGGTGCGGGCCTCCTGCTTGGCGACGGCGGTCGCCGTTTCGTAGTTGGACCGTGAGTTGGTGATGCCATGGCCGAGAGCATTGAAATTCTCGTCCAAGAGCAGCGCCTTGGTGGTGGTCGAACCCAGGTCGATACCGATATAGCATTTCATCGCCGTATTCCCATCAGGCGGCCACGGCCGGCGACCCGCCGCCCCGGCGCTTTTGGTCGATCATCTGGAAGTAGCTCTCCAGCCGGTTTTTGACGTTGGCGGGGGAGAAATAACGCGGATCAACCAGGTCGGTTTCGATGAAGGCGGCCGGCTTTCCGGTCCGGTTCTCGATTTCGCGCATCATCATCAACTGTCCGGCGGAGAAGCTGTTGCAGCTCTTGATCGAGTTGATCAGGAAGCCATCGGCCTGGTAGTCATTCATATAGGTTTCGATCATCTTGACCCGGGACGGCAGGTTGCGGTTGGTGTAACAGCCGAGGCAGTACTCGGCCAAGCTCTCCAACGGCCGATCCGCATCGTGCCGGAACCCGTCGTAATCGTAGACGCCGCCAACCTTGGTATAGGTTGAGGCGACCACCACGGCGCCCTCGTCGTAGAACATTTTCCAGAAATCATGGAAACTGGTCCAGTTGGGCGGCCCCTCGACGACCAGCCGGTATTTCTCTTCTCCAAGATCACCTTCGGGCGTCACCGGGCCTTTGCCATCGGCAAGGCGCTGTTCGATTTCCGCCCGCAGCAGCTTGTAATACTCAATGGCGTGGTCGGTGCCCCGAAACGCAGTAAAGATCGGACCGATATAATATACGCCACCGAAATAGGCGTCGATGGGGCTGGGCGTGTTCTTGGCGCTTTCCAGGACCCAGACGAAATCATCCTCGGCCGCCGCCGATTTCCTGAGGTGTTCGCGCAGGCGGTCGATATCGAACTTGACGCCCGAGACTTCTTCCAACGCCGGTATGACCTACTCCTTGAGCTGCCTGACCACATAGTCGCGCATGTTGTCGGTGATCTTGCCGTCCCCTTCGTAGGGTACGTGCAGCATGGTTGTCCTGCAGCCGTACTGGTCACGCAGCAGTTCGAACCACTTCATGAAGGTAAAGCACCCGGTGTAACTGAGCAGCAATAGGTCAGGTGCCGGCATGGGCTTGCCGTTGGGCGCGATAGAGCCCTTGGCCATATTGCCGATGTCGGCCTTGACGTAGGTGCAGACATCTTCGGAATGGCCCATCTTTTCGGCATCCCTGATCATGCCGCCTGACTTCTTGCGCATGGCGTTGTTGATAGCGTTGATCTCCGGCAGGTTGTTGAGCATATCGAAACACATGATCAGTTCATTCAGGTTGCCGGGGACGTAGGTTGAGGAGACTTTCTTACCGAGTTCGCCGGCCATGGTGAGCTGATCATAGTTGCCGGCGATCATCTCTTTTTGCATCAGCATCGAACGTTCCTTGACGACGTCGGCGACATCGGGCTTCGTACTCATGCTTCGCTCCACAGCTTGATGGTGTCGGCAAAGGTTCCGGCCTGCTCGCGGATGGGTTGCATCTGGCCGGAATTCTCGGCGTATTTGAACGAGATGTGGGGAATGTTCTCGCGGCTAAGCGCGTTGGCCAGCATCGGCCGGTCGAGCAACGCCGGATCACAAAAACTGGGCGCCGCGAATATCACGCCCTCGGCGGCCCGGCTGCGCGCGGTGCCGATCAGGTGCTTGCCCTTACGTGAACCGTCGGGCTCATACTTGGCGGCCGTCTCCGTCGAATGCTTAATGAATGACTCGGCCAAATTGGCAATCGGGTCGCCGGCCGTCGGAACGTCCTCGAGCAGCCAGCGGGCAACCAGCATGTAATCGTCATCGACGATGTAGCAGCCGGCGAGTTCGATGGATTTGATGAGGCTGAGCGGTGGCTGTTCGCAAAACGATCCCTGCACGACAATGCGGCAATTGTCGCGCATGGGGCGGTTCTCGGCTTCGGCAGCGGCAAGGTAATCCTGGATAAGTTGCGAGTGTTCCTCGACCGGCAGCACCATGCCGGCACGCATCAGGATATAGACCTCCGAGGATGGCGCCTTCCACGGTTGCTTGGCGCGAAAATCATAGACCGCATTCACGAGTTTGCGGTTGTCGTTATAGATGCCGATGGAGCGCCGGATGTCGTCGTCGCCGATCTTGCGGCCACAAACACCTTCCAGGCCCTGCTTCAACTCCTTTAGCTCCTCCACATAGTAGCTGCCGCCGATGTCGTCGCGGTAGTTCTGCGGCACGTCGAAATAGCGCACATAGACATCCGGCAGCATCAGTTTCCACATCCCGGAAAGATTGCGGATCACGTCACAGATAGAGGGGAACAACATGCCGTCGACAAAATCGAGCCGGTTGGTGACGGCAAGCTCGACCGTGGACCGCGGAATGCGGCAGATGTAGCTTTGGTAATAGGCGTCGCCGTGAATGACTTCCAGGTTTTCGCCGCCGCCCAATATACCCAGCGGCAGCATGCCACCGGCATGGATCAGTTCTCGCGGCACGTAAACGGGCAAATAGCCGATGACCCGGCGTCCCGGCTCTGCGTCTTTCCACTCACGAACGGCCGTGAACTCCAGGTCGTCATAGAGCCCCTGACAGTATTCAACGATCTCCGATACTTCTTTCATGGCTCAACGGTGTTCCCATTTTGCCGGACGTTTGCCGATAAAGGCTTCCAGGCCCTCGACTGCATCGTGGGTGTTCATCAGGCCGTCGAGATAGAGTGTTTCAACCCGATCGAGATCGGCGCTGACCGCGTCTCGGAAAGGGCCTCGCGCCGCCTCGATGGCGAAACCGAGGGTGCTTGCCGACAGTCCCGCCAAGTGTTCATCGTAGTAAGCGAGAGCCGCCGCTTCCGGGTTGTCGGTGGCAGTGGCGGCAAGGCCGATTTCGGCGGCTCGCTGACCGGAAATGCTGCGGCCCGAGTAGAGCAGGTCCTCGGCGTGGCTTCGGGCGATCAACCGGGGCAGCAGGCAACTGGCGGCGGGCGCGAAAACGGCCAACTTGATCTCCGGCTGCCCGAAGCTGGCGTCCGGCGCCGCGAAGATCATGTGGCCGGATATCGCCACTTCGAGTCCGCCGCCCAGGCATTGGCCCTTGACGGCGACCAGGATCGGCGCCGGTAATGCCAGCATTCGTTTGATCAGCCCGTGCAGGGCGCCAAGCATGCCGGCGCATTGGCCGGGCAGGTGTTCATCGACGCTGGCGCCGAAGCTGAAATGCTCGCCCTCGTGGTCAAGCAACACGGCATGGGCGTCGCGGCTTTTTGCGATCTCGGCGAAGGCGCCATCCAACGCCGCGATCATTTCAGCGTCGATGATGTTCGCTTTGGGCCGGTTGAGGCGCAACCGCAACAAGCGGCCCTTGCGTTGGCGCCAAACCCGTAGCGGAACATCGGCCGTATTAGTCATCTCCGATCCCGGGCATCAGGCTTTCGACCAGTTCCGGTGTCCATGGCGTACCTTGGGCCAGAGCCTGGCGCAGTTTGACGAAATCGATTTCACGGCCGATCTCGCGGTTGCCTTCGTTGAAGGCGCGAAAGCCCGCTCGGGCTTCATTCATCATGTTCAAAGCCAGCCAGGCGCGGGAATTCTCCTTGTTACGATTCCATGAATCGAGCTTCGGCTTGCGCAACTCCTCCAGGCTTTTGGTCATGCACTCGGGGAAAGTCTCCAGAAGCTTAGCGCAAAGGCGCTCGACTGCATCGTCAAGCAGGCCCAGGTCGATCTCGCCGGCCCTGATCATTTCGCGTCCGGCCTGGAACTCGTCTCCGGTCTTGAACTCGCCGTGGACGATACGGCCAAAGTCGTCGAACATGCGATCGGTGACGACAGCCGGGTTGGCGACGAATGTCCCGTCCACCTTGAGCGCCGGAACAATCCCCGAAACGATGCCGAGGCGGTAGGCCTTGTGCGCCGAGAACGGCTCGCAAAGCGTTGCCGAGACCATGGCCTGCTCGCATCCTATCATCACCGGCAGGAAATCCGTGGACCCGCCGATGGCGGCTGAACCGTGCTTCGGCCCGGCCTGTCCGAAATTGGCCAGGTCTTGGGCGACGGAGAAATCACAGGCCATGCCGACCTCTTGACCGCCGCCGATCCGCATCCCGTTGACGCGGCAGACCACCGGCTTGTCGCAGGCGAGAATGGACGAGACCATGTCGTTGAACAACCGCATATACTGGCGGTACTCCTGCGGATTGCCGGCATAATACTCGGCGTATTCCTTGGTGTTGCCGCCGGTGCAGAACGCCTTGTCGCCGGCGCCGGTGAAGACGACGGCGCTGACCTCGCGGTCGACCGAGGCGCGGCGAAAAGCGAGGACGGCGCCCTTCACCATTTCCGTGGTGTAGGCGTTGTACTGGCTGGGATTGTCGAGTGTGATCCAAGCATTGTAGAGACCCTCGGCGACACTGCCGTCGAGTCGCTTGGCCGGGCGTTTCTCATAGAGGATTCCGGCGACGATGGTTTCGGCCTCGGGAACCAGGTTGTGATCGACCAGTTCCGCCGGCTTGGTGTTCTGAATGACGGTGTCGGTGTCGGGCATCGGTTTTTGATACTCCTCGTGTTTTCGTTTGTTCAATTCCCGGGAACCAGGATCGCGCGGCGCGTAAGCTGGTGCGTGTGGGCAGCTTCGAAAATTCGGTTGATATCCTCCAACGGGTGCTGCTCGACGAAGGGCAGGACCTGAACCTTGCCGTCGAGGACCAGGTCCAACGCCTCTGGATAGAGGTCCGGAGGGCAGCCCCAATTGCCGAGCGCCCGGGCGTGGAAGGCCATGAGGTTGGAGAGCCGGAGTTCCAGCTTGTCCATGGTGAAGCCGACAACGCTCAACGTGGCGCCGTGAACCAGAAGCCCGAAGGCCGTTTCCTGGCCGGCCTTGGTCCCAGAGCATTCAAAGATGAGCCATTCCGTGGCCGGCAGGCCGCTCTCCTTGGCGAAACCACCGATCGCCTTCTTTAAGTCGCGGCCGGATATTTCGCCGGCATTGAAGGTCCTGGCCGCACCGTACCGGGCAATCATTTCCAGTTTCGCGTCGTCAACGTCGATGGCGACCACCGTGGCGCCGAAGGCGGCGGCGATTTGGACCGCGTAGCCGCCGATCCCGCCGACGCCTATGACAATGGCGAGGCTTTCCGGTTGGATGTCGGCTTGCATAGCCGCCTGGTAGGGGGTGGTGACGGCATCGGCAACCACCGAGAGGTCGGCGAGGCTCATGCCCCTGGCTTCGAGCCGGCCCGTGTCGACCTCGCATAACCCACGCGCCGGCACCGTGATATGGGTGGCGAACCCGCCCTGGATGTCGTTCCCGGGCATTTTCTGGCGGCGACAGATGGTGCCGCGGCCGCGCGCGCACAGGTCGCACTCGCCGCAGGGAATGACGGCGGAAATGATCACGGCCTTGCCGTTCCAGTCTTCGGCGCCGGCGCCGGCGGAAACGACACGGCCTGAAATCTCATGGCCGAGGGTCAACGGCAGCTCATGATTGGTGCGAAGGCCATCGTAAAGATAACCGAGGTCCGTATGGCAAACACCGCAGCCGGCGACCCTGATGATCACCTCGCCGGCCTCCGGAGGGGTGGGTTCGAAGGCGTCCTTGGTCATCGGCTTGCAGATTTCGGTCATCAGCCAACGATGCGCGGAGTCGGTCATGCGATATTCTTCCCTGGATTTTCCTCTCCGACCCTGCCACCGGCCCGTCTCAGGAGGGAGGCCCGTCTTAGGGGGAGACAACGACGGGCCGACGGCAGGGAGGTTTAATAGATAATTAAGTACGTTAATACGTATTTAATTATGAGTCCATGCAAATTTTGTGGATTTTACCTATTCGGGCTTTATGCCGAGGGGCGCTGATAACGACCCGTAGAGATCACCGGCGCCCTTACTCCCGCCCCCACTACTCCCGTCTCCCTACTCTTGTTCGGGGGGACAGGGCGGCGGTCTTCATGGACCGGTCTTGAACCGGGATTTGGCATGAGCCGAGGCCAATTCCATATCATCATCGGCGCTCAGCAATTCCTCGACCAAGGGCAGGAGCGCCATTTCCTCTTTCTCCGCATGGCAAATCACCCGGTCCGCCAATTCGAACGCCAAGCGATGAAACCGACGCCAGCTTTCGGCCGTAAACCCCTCGTCGCGCGCCGTGCGGGCGATCTCGGTAATCGAGTCGGCCGCTTCGCGAATCGGTTCATGCTCGGCCGTGAGGAGTTCGCCCATGTCGGCTTCTCCATTGGCCGCAAGCCTGGGAAACAGGTGCTCCTCTTCGAAGTTAAGATGGCCGCCAAGCAGGGTTTGGATACCGGCGATAATCTCCGACAGCTTTGACATGACGGCATCGCGATCGGCTTCGCCGGGGCACGCCAGTCCCTGCTGGCGAACGAGCCCGTGCAACCGTTTCATCAAGGCCTCGATCTCCACATGCTCGTCGTGAAGCAGGTGGGCGGTTTGCATGCTATTCTCCTTGGTCGGTTCCGCTGCGGCTCGTCAGGGGGTGAAAAATCCCGGCAAGCCGATGGCATGGGCCGGTGATCCGCTTGACAGGAATCAGGGTTCGCCATAATGTAAAATCGTATTATCGTACGCTAATACCGCTTTATGGGCTCGTCAACCCGGGAACCGGTGAACCGATGGGTGATCTTTTCGATTTCAAGGACCGCGTGGCAATCGTCACCGGCGGCATGCGGGGCATTGGCCGCGCCATCGCCGAGGCCCTGATGGGGCGGGGAGCCGAAGTCCATTGTTTCGATTGGAACGCGAACGGTGAGGAAACGGAGAGGCAATTCACCATCCACAATGTCGATATCTCGGATGTTCGGGCCGTCACGGCTGCCATTGCCTCCTTGCCGACGCCGGCAACCTTGCTGGTCAACAATGCCGGCATTACCCGTGACCGGACCATCGTCAAGATGAGCGACGAAGAGTGGTCGCGGGTGATCTCCATCAATCTGACGGGCGCGTTCAATATGATCCGGGCGGTCGCACCCGCCATGACCGAAGCCGGCCATGGGCGCATCGTCAACATCACGTCTATCAACGGCCTGCGGGGCAAGTTCGGACAGGCCAACTATACGGCGGCCAAAGCGGGGTTAATCGGCCTGACCAAGACGGCGGCCCGTGAACTTGGCGGCAAGGGAATTACGGTCAACGCGGTGGCGCCGGGCATGGTGCTAACCGAGATGGTGGAACAATTGCCTGAGGAGATTCGGGCAAATGCGCTGGCGGAAACCGTCACCGGCAACCTGGTCGCGCCGGCGGATATCGCCTATGGGGTCATGTTCCTGCTTTCCGACGCGGCCGCCATGATCACCGGCGAAACCCTGCGTATCGACGGCGGACAATACATCTGACGTTGGTCCCCTGCCCTTCTCAACCCATCATGTGCCTCCGATAAAGGTGATCGGAACCAGAACGCGTAAAGAAGCATGGCTTCAATCCCGGTCCCCTTCGCCTACCGGTTTGCAATCAATGCCCTTCGCGACCTGATGGATTCCGAGCAGCGTCAACACGATTCCAGCTATCGCGATAGCTGGAAGTTGTTCCTGGTAGAAAGCCACTCCCATGCCCAGGCCGAACACTGGCACGAGAAAAGTGAACGCATTAGCGTGGCTCAGTTCAACCGATTTCAAAACGCTACACCAAAGCCAATAGGCGAACGCCGTGCCGGCTAAACTGAGTCCGATCAAGCTTCCGAGGAATTCCGCCGTCCAACGGACCGCGGTCGGATCCTCCGTCGCGGCTGCGATGATCACCAGCGGGATACTACCGATCACCAACTGCCACCCCATCGCCATTAATGGGTCGATCCTGGTTGCGATTCGCTTGATGACCACGTTGCTGACCGTGATGCCAACGGCGGACACGACGATATAGTAAATCCCAATCCGGAAGGCGTCGCCTTCACCGGCGGCAAGTTCTGGAACCGAGATCAAGACGATACCGAGAAACCCGAGGACCAAGCCCACCTTGCCGCGGAAGCTCAACCGCTCTCCGAGGAACCAATGCGCCAGCAAGGCCGCCATCAGGGGTTGAGTGCTGGCGATCACCGTGGCGATACCCGGCGAGACAAACTCGGCCGCGTGGAACATCCCGAAGAACGCCAGGGTTGTCGCGCCGAGCCCGATAGCCGCAAGCGCGAGCCAATCCTTGATGCCGCTGGGCAGTTGGCGCCCCAGGACCAGCGCCACGGCAAGCAGCGCGCCCCCGGATAACAATGCACGAACTGCCGCGAACGTCAGGTGGGGGGAATACTCCAAACCGATGGTGATCAAGGGGAAACAGACAGCCCACAAGAACATGACCAATATGAGGCTGAAATTTCCGGTCATGGTAGGGTTCGCCCCTCTACGCGCGGTCCGAGTGGCCCGTGGACAGGTAAAGCAGGAGGACGCCAACGACGGCCCTAGCAGCGGACACCGCCAGGATCGCCAAAACCACCCCCATCAGAATTTCAGCCTCACGGAACCATGGTGATGCCAACGCCGGAGATCAGGCTGACACCGTAGACCTGGTTCCAATTTACGCCGTGTGGCATCGCCGCGAGGCCCACCCGAACAGCTAGGCAGACTGCGCCAGGATGACAGTGGTGGAATCACGAAATGTCCATTACGCGCAGCCTGACGGTCCGCTTGCGGCCATCACGGATGACCGTGAGTTCGATCTCGTTTCCGATACCCGCCGCCTCTAGTGCGGCGGCAATCTGCGTGATGGTTTGCACTGGCTGGCCACCGGCCTTGACGATGATATCCCCCAGGCGGCCGGTCTGGGCATCAATGCCTATAAGTCCCGCGGACTCCGCGGAGGTCCCCGGCGCAACTTCCGCTATGACGACTCCCGCGAACCTGAGTCCGGCACGGGTCTCTTCGTCGACGATCAGAATCCCGATGCCCGGGCGTGGGTACTTCCCATCCTTGATCAGTCGGGGCACCACCCGGTTTACAATGTCAACCGGCACCGCGAAGCCGACGCCCGCCGAACCGCCAGAGCGGGAAATAATCGCCGTATTGACGCCAATCAGCCGACTTGCCGAATCAAGCAACGGCCCTCCGGAATTTCCGGGGTTTATCGCCGCATCGGTCTGAATTACACCATGTATTTCCCGCCCGGAAGCGGTGGGCAAATGACGGTTGAGCGCGCTGACGACCCCCGTGGCCAGCGAACGGCTGAGCCCGAACGGATTACCGATCGCGAAGACGGATTGTCCGATCTTTAGATCCGAAGAGGTGCCAAGCGGAAGCGATCTAACTCCAGCGGGAGTCTTCGAGAGTTTCAACACCGCCAGATCGTAGTCCGGCGCGGCGCCAATAAGAGTCGCCGGGATGGCTTCCCCGGTATCGAGCCGAACGCCGATGCGGTCGGCTCCTTGCACGACATGGAAATTCGTTACGACATGGCCAGCGCCATCCCAGATGAAGCCGGAGCCCGCACCGCTCTTCCGCCCGGCCGGACCGGATGCGCCCGTCGGTCCGGTTTCAGTGAAAATGTAGACGACCGCCGGGGCCGCGGCATCGAAGAGCTCCGTTGTCACGCGCTCGAAGTCGGCAAGATCCCCGCGCGGTGAAATGGTGCGCGGCGTGTCAGCCGTGAGCAGGATTCCGCGGATGAAGCTATCGCCGACCCATACTGTCGCGATCAGCAGTGCCCAGATGATCAACAACCCTTTCATTCGATCGCTCACGGGGCAATGTACCTCATACTCAGCTTTCCAATACGCCGCCGACCTTTGGAATGAAGGCCGACACCTGATCGGCGTACGCGGCATACGTCCGGCCGAACTCCCGACGGACCTCGGCCTCTTCCGACCGCGCCAACCTGACATACATCCAAACGAGCACCGGTAACATGGCGAGTGTAAGCAAGGTCGGCCATTGGAGCAGGAAACCGAGCATGACGAGAACGAACCCCACGTATTGTGGATGGCTAAGGCGCCCGTAGGGGCCTGTAACCGCCAGCGTGCCATGTTGGTGCGCTTCGTAAAGGACGCGCCACGCCTTCGAGATCAGGATGAAGCCGCCGCCGATGAAGGCAAAGCTCAAGAGGTGGAAAGGCCCGAAGTGCGGATTGGCCTGCCAGCCAAATATCATCTCAAGGAAATGCCCGGAATCGTGCGCGAACCAGTCAATATCCGGAAACCGGCTCTGCAACCAGCCGGAAAAGAAGTAGATGGTCAGTGGAAAGCCGTACATTTCCGTGAATAATGCGACGAGAAAAGCGCTGAAGGCGCTGAACGACCGCCAATCGCGCTCAGTCTTCGGCTTGAAGAAGCTGAACGCGAACATGATAAAGATGGCCGAATTTACGATGACCAAACTCCACAACCCGTATTGGGGTATTTGATCGGTCACTTCTCAACATCCTTTTTATCTATGTTCGCCGGGTTCTCGCCCTTAGTCGTCTTGCCATGACCATGGTCATGCCCCTGCCCGCCGTGCATAAAAAAATGCATGCCCACGCATCCGCCGAGGATGAGGATCAATGGAAAGTATCCTAGGATATGCGCATTGTGCTCCTCCCACAGGAAGAATCCGCCGACGGCCAGGAAGAACAGCAGGCCCACACCATACCTGAACCGCAGTGAATGGAAAAATGAAGGGCTACTTTCGCTCGACACTCAGACCTCCTGTACTAGTGGACAAATCCGTTGGCGAAAGTAGCCCCATACTACCCGGGCGCTTCCATGTCAGACCCTCCCTATATCTTGACTGAACGCAACCTGAGGGCGTTGCCGACCACCGAAAGGGATGACAGGCTCATAGCCGCCGCAGCGAAGATTGGGGAAATCAGAAGGCCGATGAACGGATAGAGGAT